>NZ_JAEUPY010000497.1 GCF_016790065.1 Steroidobacter sp. | reverse complement strand
TAGGGTGCGCGAGGCGGATCGCCCTTGAATTGAGCCGGGTACCAGATTTGCACCATCAAGTGACGCCGATCCAAGGGATCCGACGTCGTCGCCTCCTCCCTGTCGCGGTCGATCCATAGTTCCTCGAAGGTTCCTGTCTGGAACGGACCCCGCGGTTCGCCGGCAAATACGGCGACGGGAACTCGGTACTCGTCACTGGTTGCCGCAATCCCTGGCGAGACCAGGACTACGACCATGCACAGAGCCAGCCATGGAGCTCGGTTGGTAGCGTCGATCATCGCAGCCTACTCGAGCGCTTCGATCAACGGACCCAGCTGATCGCGATACTGCTCGGCACGACCGAGGGAAGAGGTGTAGATCGGCTGCCGTACTTGCCAGTTGCTGGGCGTCCGGATCGAACGTTTGCTGTCCAGATACGAGGCCCACTCCTCGTTCCAGCCCGCATCCAGAAAATTCAAGACCGCGCGCAGCGTGACCTCGGGCGCACGAGTCATATCCTCGTAGTTCACTTCGAGAATGCGACCGGCGAACAGCTCCGTCCAATGGCTCATCAAACGCGCGTACTGACGATAGTAGTGGCCAATGCCCCTCAGGCTCAAAGACCAGGAGTGATTGTCACCAAACGTCTCGATGAAGCACGACAGCCCAACGTCCAAGGCATTACGTTTGCAATGGATGATCCGCGCACCGGGATAGACATAGGTGATCATTCCCAGTTGAGCGAAGTTGAAGGGCATCTTGTCCGTCACAAACCGTGCTTCACCGCCGGCGTCGCTCAGGATGGCATCGAACTGCGCACGGAGACCTTGCCGATACTGCTCCGAGATCCGCTCATCCCAATGCGGGCTAGGTGTACCAGTGACGTCGTGCAAGGCGCGATTGGCGCGCTCCAGCGCAGTGAAGTATGGAACCTCTCCAGCTGGCTCAATCTGCGGATGCCCAGCGAGCATATGCTCCAGCAGCGTGGTCCCGGAGCGAGGCATGCCGACGATGAAGATCGGTCGCTCCAAGCCAGCGGCAGCAGGCCACATGCGCTCGACCGTCTCGCGACTGTAGGTTTCGATGAGATTGTCGACATATCGCTCATGAGCCAAGCGGTCATACGTGCGTCCGCGCACACGAGCGCCATTCGCTTTCTCAAAACAAGCAAACGCCCGGGCGAATTCACCTCGCGCATCGAAGCACTTTCCTAGCACCTGATAGGCGCGCGAGGTCTCGGCACCCTGAGCGTCGTTCATTGCTTCAACAGTCGCGGTCAGCTGCTCGAGCAACGATTGGGGAGCGTCTTTTCGCAACACCGCTGCCAGACTGATCAACGCCGGCGCATACCCTGGACTCACGGACAACGCCTGCTCATAGGCCAGCTTGGCCGCGCTGAAGTCACCTTCTTGCTCGTAAACGAGACCCATCTCGTGATGGAGCTGGACATTGGTTGGCGCCAGACGCAGCGCGGTTTCGATGAGCTCGCGCCCTTCGCCCCACAGTCCTGGGTGCTTCGACTTGAGATGCATCGAGAACAGGCACCGTGCCAGATCGACATGTACCTCAGGTTCGCTGGGCATCAACCGCAGCGCCTCTCGCAGATGCGGCTCAGCATCTTCCGCCGCACTGAGCTGCAATAAGGCAACTCCGAGCAGGTGGCGAGCACCGGCGTCGGAGGGACTCAGCTCGGCCGCTCTCGCTAGCGCAACGCGCGCAAGATCGTAGTCCTTGCGCTTGTAAAAATACCCACCGAGCTTGCTGCACGAATCGAAGTCCAGAGCAGCAATCCACCGGCCGTCCTTGGCAATCTCGGCCAGCGTCAGGGAGCGATCCATCAGCGTCCACAGCTTGACGAGCGTCGAGCGCACCGGCTGCGATTCGGGGCGCAGCTCCAACGCTCGCAACAACAGTTGCTCCGCAGCCCCGTGGCGCCCGATGAGCAGATTGGCCAACCCCGCGTTATGCATTACGTCGGCGTGCTTCGGGTAATGACGACCGATGTCGGCATACAACTGCAACGCCAAGCGATACTCCGCGCGTGCCTGCAAAGCCAGCGCTCGATGCATCAGAGTGTCTGCTTCAGCGGGTGTCATGAGGATCGCTCTCGATGCGCACTACATCTGCAAACGCATGGAGACGTAGTAAGTCCTGGGCTCGCCGTAATTCACGCCATACGGACTTCCAGACGGCAGCAGATACTCCTCATCGAGCACGTTACCGATGCCAGCGCCGATCTCCAAGCGCGGAGTGAGCGCGTACGAGGCATTCAAATCCACTTTCGTGAACCCCGGTATGTCGTAAGTGGCGAGGAAGCGCGGCACCTGGCTGCTGGAATAGGACACGGCAGCATTCAGATTCAGGCCTTTCAACTGTTTGTTATCGAAAGTGTAGTTGACCAGAAATGACGCCGAGCGCTTCGGCCCGCGTCGCAGCTCCTTGCCGACCAACTCCGGATCGTCCGGCGCCGCGGTGATCTCCGCCTCCACGAAAGCATAGCTCGCTGAAATCGCCAATTGCTCGCTCAATTGACCGACCGCCTCCAATTCATAGCCCTTGCGCTCGCTCTCACCGCCCGCCAGCGAGAAATCCTCGCCAGGCATGTTCGCGGGATCGTCGAAGGCCGTGTTGGATGTCTTCATCAGGAACAGCGACGCGTTGATGCCAAGCGCGCCATTGCGGAAGACGCCTTTAGTGCCCACCTCGTACAGCGTTCCTTTTTCGTTGGTGACGACACCACCGCCGCGCACGCGCGAGAACTGCGGCGTGAAGCCGTCCACATAGGTCAAGTAGCCATTGATGGTAGGCGTGAACGCATACACAGCACCGAGGCGCATCGTGATCTCATCGACCTTGCCGTCGAACTCGACCACGCCGGTGCGCCTGATCGTGCTCTCACGAGTGCCCGTTCCGACCGAGTGACGATCCTCGATCGTGTCGTAGCGCGCGCCCGCCAGAACGCTGAGGCGATCGGAAAGTTGGATCTGCGCCTGCGAGCCGATGTTGTAGTTCGTCATCTCCTCGACGTCCGAATAGCCATAGCAGAAGTTGCCTGACTGAGCTTCGGCTTCCTGGTCGGTGACGAACACACCCTCGAGTTCGGACGTGTCGAAGTCGAAGATATTGACGGTGCCACCGCAATGAGCCGCGAAAGCAAACCAACGCTCACTACGTTGATGACCTGCCAGCACGAACAGCGTGTGTTCGCGCGAAAACGCCTCGAACTTCTTCTGGACCGAAGCCTCGACGGTGAAGAATTCGTTGTCGTCGATCAATACTTGAGTGAGGCTGAGAACCTGCCCATAGTCGGGCGACTGCGGATCGATCGAGACCGGGTACGAGAACGCGTCGGTATAGGCAGTGCGCACTTCGAGATTCGCCGCCGAGTAGCTCGCCACGACGCTGGCTTCGGTCGTGTCGTCGATCACATGCTTGAGCTTCAGCACCGCCGCGCGGATCTCGTTATCCGATTGGTTGATATCGCTGTTGCCGGTGAAAGTGTCGCGCGACAGCAAGTTGTCCTTCGGCAGAACGATGCGACCTGCGGCATCACTGAACACTGGAATCGAGCCGCCTGCTACGTTGCCGCCGTCCTGAAAGTAGCCTGTCGCGGTAATCTGGGTGCTATCCGACACGTCGTACACCACTTCGGGTACGAAGGTGAGCAGGCTGTGGCGTTCGCCGTTACGAAACGAGCCACCATCCTGATAGCCCAGGCCGGCGCGAAATCTCAAATCGCCGCCGTCGGTCAACGGCCCGGTGACATCGGCCGACATGGTGAAATTCTCGTAGGAGCCGTAAGTGACTTCGGTCGAGTAGGACGACTCGCGCTGCGCCTTCTTGGTCACTACGTTGACCATACCGCCGTAGGAAACGACGCCATAGCTGATGGCAGCAGGACCGCGCACGAACTCGATGCGCTCGATGCCCACCGTGTCCAACAGACCCTGAAACGCAAACGTGTAGTCGTTCAGTTTGAAACTACTGAACAGGTCGAGCACCAGGCCGCGGGCTGTGAACAGCGAGCGCGGCTCACCGTACCCATTCAAGCCAACCTCGGCGATGCCAGGAACGAAACGCGAGGCGTCTTCCAGCGAGCGAATGTTGGCGCGACGGAGAAAGTCCTCGGTCATCACCGTGACCGACTGCGGCGTTTCTTCGATCGGGATGTCGAATCGGGCGACGCTGCTGGCATCGCGAGCTCGAAAGAACTCCGGCTGCCCTTCCACCACCACTTCCGCAATGATCGGTTCTTCCGCCTGCCTCGCACCTTCTTGAGCGTAAGCCACGCCCCCTGTCGCTGCCGCAAGAACCGCGCTCACACTGCGGGCGACCATTGAATTCTTCATTGTTTGCATCCTCTCGTTCGAGTTGATCGGACATCCCCGAAAGTGAGAATCGTCCAGTCCCTGGTAAACCGCATCCCCGCGCGGTAAAGCTGACGAACAGCGCCGACTATGGCGACGGCACGGACGCAGGCGCCAGCTTCGGATCGAGCAGCCCAGCCACGCCACGCGCGATTGGGTTCGGATCGGCCAGGTCGCTGTTGGCCAACACGATGATAGCCAGGTCATCCCCCAGATAACGAATGAAGAACGTGGAAAATCCCTGCCAGCCTCCGGAGTGGTACCGCACATCCTGGCCGGCCACGGATTCAAGGAACCAGCCAAACCCGTAAGGATGGGTCGCGCCGCTATTGAGTCTTGCCGGGCGATACACCTCCGCCCACGACTGTGCCGCGAGAATTTTGCCGGCCCGCAACCCCTCGTGCCATTTCACGTAGTCCAGCGCGGTGAGATAGAGCGAGCCGTCTGCTGTTGAATTGCCGGTGGGTGCAACCCAGTCCTGGTTCGAAGTCGCGCCGTTCGGCTTGACCTCATAGCCCGCCGCTCGATTCATCACGATGTCCCGATCGCTAATGACGCGCGCAGTGTGCATGTTCAGCGGCGCGAAGACGCGGCGAGCGAGGATATCGCCGTAGAACTCGCCACTCACTTTGCGGATCAACAACCCCAATAGCACATATCCGGTGTTGCTGTACTCCCAACGATCTCCGGCGGGAAACTCCTGTTTCACTTTATAGATGAGCTGAAGCATCTGCTCGTCTGAATAGTCTCGCCTCGCATCCAGGCCAGGATCGCCGTACAAACCAGACGTGTGATTCAACAGATGCCGAGGCGTAATCGCCGACCAAGCTCGCGGTGCCTGCGGCCAATAGCGCCGGATCGACTCGTCCAGCGACAGCTTGCCATCCTCGACCAGCAGCATCACTACCGTTGCTGTGAACTGCTTGCCCACCGAGCCCGACTGAAAAACGGTCTCCGCGTTGACCGGCACTTTGTGCTCGAGGTTGGCCCAACCGTAACCGCGCACGCGCTCCAACGCTCCCTGCCGGACGATGGCCAGCGACAGTCCCGGAATATGTTGGCGCACCATCTCCGCTTCGACGTAGCTATCGATGGAGTCGGCCCAACTGACTGCCGCGATGCCGGTCAACAGCAGCCCAATCAGAATTCTAGACATGTGAACAACTCCCCCGGTTGGCCCGCGCCAAGCAGGCGCCAGCTCAAATGGAGGCAGTGTTGCTCAAATACAGTAAGGTGACATCCGGGCTGGGTAAGTAGCTTGGGCCCGAGATCATTCACGCCACATGGTTCCAGGCAGCCGGCCATGGAGCCTCGGGGAGCATCCCGTCGCAGTCATTCTCCTGGGATTTTTCTTCTGCTCCCTGATGTGGGTTTGACGACGAGCTTCGTTCTATTGCATCAGGGCGATCTTCTGCGTCGTATTCAGGTACAACGGACACCAAGCGTGTGGACGAGCCTGCAGGATTCCTGTCAGGGCAAGGTTGCCGAGATCAGCAGCGTGACGGCGGTACATAGATCGTGAACGGCGAGCCTTGCAACGTCCCCAGATCCACTACGCCTGTGGATTCAACCGAAACCGGTCTTGCCGGGTTCATGAGCGCACTGTCGCGACGGCTGCGCCGTCCCCTCGAGCAATTTTTCGTGCGGCGGCTAGGCGTGGGACCAGAGATCGACGACCTGGTGCAGGAAGTGTTCGAACGGCTGCTCCGCCAGAAGCGCCTCGATGCCGTCGATCGTCTCGACGGCTATGTGTTCACGGTAGCAGCCAACCTGTTGCGCGATCGGGTACGGAAACATAGCGCGCAAGGTGGGCGCGACGTCGCTCTCGACTGCATTCCTGATCTGAGCGACAACATCACTCCGGAGCGGGTCTTGATTGGGAAAGACTCACTGAACCGATTCCTGGCCGCCATTGCAGAGCTGCCTGAGCGCACACGAAACGTGCTGATGCTCCGCCGCTTCGAAGGGTTGGAGTTCAAGGCCATCGCACTACAACTCGGCATTTCGGTGAGTGCGGTCGAGAAACATATGCTTCGTGCCATGGATGAGTTGTCACGGAGGCTCGATCTCGAATGAACAATCCAAAGTCTCGAGAAGTGATCGAGGCACGCACTCAGCGTACTTTGCAGGCGCTGGATGAAGTTGCGGATCATCCTGTCGTAGCGGCGTGGCGCGACAAGGCGCGTAAGACGCGGGCACCGCGGCGTACGCCCTGGGCGATTGCAGCGACTCTTGCTCTCATGCTCGGCGTGTCAGGATACTGGGCCTTCCAGCAAAACACAGCTCAGCTGCTGACTCGTTCCAGCAGCGCGGTCGTCATGATCGCGGACAACGACTTCAAGACTGTCACTGCCGCTCATGGCGAGCGTCGCCAGTTGCTGCTTGCCGACGGCAGCCGTGTCACGTTGAACACCTCCAGCCGTATCGAACTGGACTATCGCGGCAAGCTCAGGGTTGCGCGCTTGTTGGCGGGAGAGGCAATGTTCGAAGTCGCCAAAGATCCGCAGCGTCCATTCATCGTGACTGCCGCCGATCGGCAAGTGGTTGCGCTGGGCACAGCGTTCAACGTGCGACTGAACGGCCCCGCGCTGCAAGTCACTCTGGTCGAGGGCAGCGTTGCGGTCGGCGAGGTGGTACTCAAGCCGGGTGAGCAGTTGATCGCATCCGCACAGCGAGTTCCCGTGGTTCGCACCGTCGATGTCACGAGCGCTATCAGTTGGCAGAATGGCTGGCTCGTGCTCCATCGCGACACAGTGCGTGAGGCAATCAAGGAAGTCAGCCGTTATACGGATAAGCAGATCGTCTGCGACGATCCGCGGCTACTGGACCTGCGCATCAGCGGCACGTTCCGCACCGGTGAGGTCGAGGGCTTTCTCAATGCGCTGACGGCGATTCATCCTCTGACCGTGGAGCAGGCACGCTCCGGCGAATTGCAACTGGTATGGCGCGAATGATTACGCGACGCAGATTCTGCACCTATTGATGTGGATCTGGTCACAGGATTCGTTCTTTCCCTTGAACGCTGACCGCAGCGCGGTTTGAAAAATTAAGGGAGAACAATATGACCTTTCGCCTCGATCTACGCCTGCTCACCGGCTGCCTCATCCTGACGTTGTCACAGGCCATTGGCGCGCAGTCTGGTGAAAAGATCGTTTACGACATTCCCGCGCAATCGCTGGAGAGCGCGTTGACGCAATTTGCAGTCCAAAGCAAGCGTCAACTAGCCTTCGATCCGGAGACCGTTCCTTCGCACACGGCCCCTAGCCTGGTCGGCGCATACACTGCGCTGGAGGCGCTCAGCTTATTGATCAGCAACAGCGGGCTGAGCTACAGCGTCGATAGCAAGAACACCATCATCGTGCGACGCAGCCCCATTGCCGCGACCGGCAGCAAGCTGCGCCTCGCTCAAGTCAATAACCAACTCAACGGCGACAGCAACTCCGACCAGGCCGCCGCAGTGTCGCGACAACAGCCCATCGAAGAAGTCATCGTGGTCGAGTCGAGCAAGATGGGCACATCAGTGGCGCGGACTCCACAATCCATCTCGATGCTGTCCGCCGTCGATATGCAGATGCGAGGTGCACTGAGCATCTCGGATGCGTTGCGCTATGTGCCCGGCACCGTTGCCAACTTCAACGGATTCGACGGGCGCGCAATGTACGATTGGGTGCTGCTGCGAGGCTTCAATGCATCCTCCAGCGGCAACTATCGCGATGGCCTGCGGCAAAGCTCTGGCTGGTTCGCCGCGCCGGTGACCGAGACCTACAACATCGAGCGGCTGGAAATCCTGCGGGGCCCCTCCTCCTCGTTGTTCGGCCAAAGCGATGCCGGCGGCATCATCAATCGCATCAGCAAACGTCCCGATCCGAACGCCCCCACCGAGTTGGTGGCGGAGTTCGGCACCTACGAGCGCAAGAAACTCAGCGCAGATTTCGGCGCGGCGCTGACCAAAGACGAAACGCTGCGCTATCGCGTGGTGACCACCGGTCTCGACACGGAAACGCAGCTCCAATATCCCAATGGCGAACGCTCCACCAGTCGCGCTTTCTTTATCGCGCCGTCGTTGTTGTGGAAGCCCTCCGAGAACACCTCTTTGCTGTTGCTGACGGACTATCGAACCAATCGCCTGACGGGCGACTCGTATAGCCCGCCGGCACTCGACGGCAGCTACTCCGGCGTGATGGTCGGCGACCCGGATTACGGTCGCTACCAACTCAGGCAGGGTTCGGCCGGCTATCGGCTCGAACACGGGTTCAACGACACCTGGGTGTTGCGTCAGAACTTCCGCTTTTTCCACGCCAGCGCCGAAGTCGACGATATCTATGACGGCGGCTTTCAGGCCGACGGCCATACCATGAATCGCTCCGCGATCAGGTCGGACGATTGGTTCGATCAGACGCTGCTCGATACCCAGCTGCAGGGAACCTTCAGTGGCGACACCATCGATCAGACGCTGTTGTTCGGCGTCGACGCCAGCAGCTTGCATTCGAACGTTCACTATTACACCGGCGCAGCGCCCAGCATCGATTATCTGAATCCGATTTACGGCCAACCGGTCGAGATCGCCACGTCGCTGCTACTGGACCGCACCGGCAAGTCGCAACTTGCAGGCTTGTATGTCCAGCACCAGGCGCGCTTCGATGAGCGTTGGATCGTCACGCTCGGCTCGCGCTACGACTGGGCCAGGGTGACGACAGACAACAATCGGACTTCGACCAGCACGCGACAGCGCGACGAGGCGTTCAGCGCTCGAGCAGGCGTGAGCTACGTGATGGCGAATGGACTGACGCCGTATTTGAGCTACGCCCAATCGTTTCTACCGCAGAGTGGCGTGGACTTCGCCGGCACGCCGTTCGAGCCAACCCGCGGCACTCAGTATGAAGTGGGCGTCAAGTATCAACCCGCGGGCTTCCGCGGACTGTTGACCGCCGCGCTGTTCGATATCAGCAAAACAAATGTCACGACCGGCGATCCGGAGCACTACGGTTACCGCTATACCAAGGGCGAATTGCGCTCGCGCGGCGTCGAACTCGAAGGACGCATCGAACTGTTGTCGCACCTCGATCTTGCCGCGAGCTATACCTACCTCGATGTCGAAGTGGCCAAGAGCACGCTCGGCGATGAAGGCAAGGTGCCGGTGGATATTCCCTCCAACATGGCCAGCCTGTGGCTGAACTACAGCGGCTTCTCTCAAGCCTTGGACGGGCTCAACGTCGGCGGCGGCGTGCGCTACGTCGACCGCCGTTTCGACAATGCCTTGAACACGCAATCCAGCGCTGGCTACACCCTGGTCGACGCCACCGTGCAGTATGGGCACGGCGCCTGGCAGTACGCCTTGAACGCCGTCAATCTGTTCGACAAGCATTACATCCAATCGCGCAACGGCGGCTACTACTACCTGGGCTACGACCGTACCTTCAACTTAGCCATCAAATATCGTTGGTAATCGGCCGGCAGCACCGCTCGTGCCACGCTGGATTCTTGCGACTGCCGCCTGCGTACTCCTCAGTGCGGCAGTCTCAGCACAGACGCGCTACACCGTACTCATCATGGGGAAGCCTGCCGGGACGCAGACTTCTCTGGTGAAGCCTGACGGCGAGCGTGAGTTCAGCTTCGAGTACAGCCTGCGAGGCTACGGGCCGAAGCTGCTATCGCGAGTGCGGACCGATGCGTTCGGGCTGCCGGTGTCGATCGAAACATCCGGCAGCAACTACTTAAAGATGCCGGTGCAGGAGCGTTTCAGCATCGCCGATGGCACGGCGCGCTGGAAGAATGGCGAGCAGGTCGGCGAGCGGCGCGAGTCGAATCGCTACTACTACCTCAGCGCACAGGCGGTGCCCGAGGACTTGGCGCTGTTGGCGAATGCGCTGTTAAAGACGCCGGAGGGACGACTTGCCTTGCTGCCCGAAGGGCAGGCAAGCATCCGGCGCACGGGGGAAGCACAGTTACACAACGGCACTGCGACTCGCTCTGTGATCTCCTATGAGGTGACGGGACTCGACTTCGCGCCGAGCACTGTCTGGTTGGACACGGATCGCACTTTCTTCGCCAGCACCAGCGGCTGGCTTGCCGTCGTCCGCTCGGGGTGGGAATCCAGCTTACCGGAATTGGCGTCGAGACAGGAATTGCAAGAGGCGCAGCGAAGTCGCGAGCTGGCGCGCCAGTTGATTCGGCAACCCTCCGGACCGCTTGCGATCATCAACGCCAATCTGTTCGATGCGCACACCGGACGATCAACACCGGGCACGACCATTCTGCTGGCGGGCAATCGCATCCAGGCTATTGGGCCGGACGGCGCACTGGTCATCCCACCGAACGCACAGAGAATCGATGCAGCGGGTCGCGCCGCGGTTCCTGGCCTTTGGGACATGCACACCCACATCGCTGCCCGCGACGGCGTTTTGCACATGGCCGCGGGCGTAACCAGTGTTCGCGATCTCGGCAACGACAGCGACTCACTGTTGGCGACGAAGAAACAGATCGACGCGGGCGAGCTGATCGGGCCGCGTATCGTGATGGCCGGCTTCATCGACGGCCGCGGACCGTACGTGGGTCCCACCAAAGTGTTCGCCGATACGCCGGTGGAAGCACAGGCCGCCGTCGAACGCTACGCTCAGCTCGGATACGACGGCATCAAGATCTACAGTTCGATCAAACCAGAACTGGTTCCGACAATCATCCAGCTCGCCCATGCCAAAGGCATGCGCGTCGGCGGTCATGTGCCTGCGTTCATGAACGCGCGACAGTTCATCGAGGCCGGTGCCGATGAACTGCAGCACATCAACTTCGTATTCCTGAACTTCTTCTTCGATTCGGTGAAAGACACGCGCACGCCGGTGCGTTTTACCGCCGTCGCGGAACGCGCAGCGATGCTGGACCTCAATTCCGAGCCGGTGCGCTCCTTCGTGAGGCTGCTGCGTGAGCGGCACACCGTCGTCGATCCGACGGCAAACGTTTACGAAGCGGCATTCACCGATCGGCCTGGCGCCGTACCCCGAAGGTACGCCGCCGTCGCCGACCAGTTACCACCGCAAGTTCGTCGCGGCCTGCTCGAGGGTGGATTCCCTGTGCCTGCCGGCAAGGACCAACGTTATCGCGATTCCTCGCAGGCGCTGTTGCGAATGATCAAGCTGCTGTACGACTCAGGCGTCACTGTGGTCGCCGGGTCGGATGCGCTCGCCGGCTTTGCGTTACATCGCGAGCTGGAACTGTACGTCGAAGCGGGCATCCCGGCGCGAGAGGTACTGCGTATCGCGACGATCGGCGCCGCGCGAGTGGCGAAACGCGATGACGAACTGGGTTCGATCGCGCCCGGCAAGCTCGCCGACCTGCTGCTCGTGGACGGCGATCCCGCTCAACGCATCGGCGATCTACGCCGCACCTGGCTAGTCATTAAAAATGGCTCGATGCTGCAACCCGAGCAACTGTATCGAAGCGTCGGAGTCGGCACCGATGCAGCCAGCGCTATCGACATCGAACAACGTCAATGAAAGGGGAATGCCAGTGGCCATGAGTCGTCGAGAAGTGTTGCAGGCGGGGATGGTCACTGCAGCGGCGCCCGGTTTTTTCGTCGCACAGTCTCATGCCGAGAACACCGTCAGTGCCTACGCCAAAGTGTTCCCATTGCTCGATGCCTATGTCGAACAATACATGCGAGATATGAATACGCCGGGCATGACGCTGGTACTCACGGCGCGCGAAGGCATCCAGCGCGTGGTGACTTATGGATTCGGGGACATCGAACGTCGCCTGCCGATCCGGCCAGAGGAATTGTTTCATATCGGCTCGATCAGCAAATCGTTCACCGCCCTCTGCCTGTTGCAGTTACATGATGAAGGACGCCTGGACCTGCACCGGCCCATTGTCGAGTATCTCCCGTGGTTTCGCATCGATTCGGCGTTTGCGCCGGTAACCGCGCATCACTTGTTGACGCATTCATCCGGGCTGCCGGCATACACCGAAGTCTTTCCTTCCGATCCGCTGCAGAAGCATCGAGCTGCTCATGCGCCGGGGGAGCACTATCACTACAACAACATGGCATTCCTGGTGTTGGGACATCTGGCGTGGAGCCTGGACGGAAGAGAGATGCCGGAACTACTGCGCAAACGCATATTCGAACCGCTCGGCATGACACAAAGCGAGCCTGTGATCACACTGGATACGCGCGACCGGATGGTGAAGAGCTATGCCGCCTTTCAGCGTGACCGCCCACTATCGCGCCACGGGCGGCTGTGCGAAGCGCCGGCGATCATCTATACCGGTGCCGCCGGCAGCATCGCTTCCACGCCGCGTGACATGGGACTGTATCTGCAGATGCTCGCCAATCACGGCGTCGGGCCGAAGCAACGGCTGCTGTCGGAGCGAAGCTTCGAGTTGTTCGCGAGTTCATACATCGCGGCCAAGAAGTTCGCGCCTGGCTCGACGTATGGCTATGGCATTGCCATCGAACACGTCGAGGGCCACAAGGTATTGCATCATTTGGGCGGGATGCCGTCGTTCAGTTCGGCGATGCGCGTCGATATCGATGCGGGCGTGGGTGCGTTCGGATCGATCAATGCGCTGCAGGGTGCTTATCCAACGCCGGTGGTGGAATTCGCGACCAGACTCATGCGTGCACAGCGTGAAGGCAAGGCGCTGCCACGAGTTCCATCCCCTGTCGCACCCCCAACCCACATTGATAATGCCGCCGACTACGCGGGCAGCTTTAAATCAGGTAACGGCCGCGAACTCCAGTTCGTGGCGCAGGGCCAGAGCCTGATTCTGCTGCATGCCGGAAGTCAAGTACGACTGGAGAAGAGCGCGACGCCGGATCGCTTCATCGTGCCCCACAAAGACTTCTCCAGATTCATGTTGGTGTTCGGCCGCAAACAGCCCGGCGAACCCAACAGCGCCATCGTCGAGGTCATTTGGGGCGGCGATTGGTATGTGAACTCGGCGTACCAGGGGCCGCTCGAATTCAATCATCCGCGGGAATGGGCCAGCTACGTCGGTCACTACATCGGCAGCATGACCGACTCCAGTCTGCGTATCGTGTTGCGCCAGGGGCGCCTTTGGCTGGCAGGTGTGACACCTCTGGAGCCTGTGGGAGAATTGTTTTATCTGCGAGAGGAAGCGCACAGCCCCGAGTGGGTGCGCTTCGGCGAAGTCGTCAATGGCCGCTGCATGCGGTTGAAGCTCTCCGGTTCGGACTGCTGGCGGGCCATCGATGAATAAGCCTTCGGTTCCGGGCAAGTTGCAAACCTAGCTGGCAGCGGTGCTGATCTCACGTCGTTATTCCGAAACCCGCTCGAACCGCAGGCCGCGCAGCCCGATCATCTGCAGCGTCACCCAGTCGGGCGGACCGTCGGCGGGTACCGCGATTGCGCCCCGCCCCGCCGTCAACTCGCCTTTCTCGCCGGGCACCAGCGGCAACGTCATGCCCATCAACTGCGTCGACAGCTTGCCGTCCTCGAAAATCACGCGCAGTTGTGATCCGTTCTCGCCGTTGCGGTAGAGCCCGGCCCAGCGCCCGAGGTCCGCCGGCATCCACGGCGTGACCCGCCGGTACTCATCGAAATCCCCGGCGAACTCGATCGACAGCCGGTCACGGCCGAACGACAGGTACACCGGAAACGATTGCAGCGGCTCGGTCCTATAGACGCCGGGCGCGAACAGTTGCGGCGTCAACGGCGTGCCGCGATGGCGTAGCTTCAAGTCGCCTGCCGGGTTGCGCTCGAGCGTCAGATATTCGCCGTAGGCCGTGTTCCGATACAGGCCCGCAGCGGCTTGTGAGATGTCGAGACGCTCCGGCTCCGCCTGCAGCCTGACGATTTCGCTTGCCTCCTCCTTCGGCAGCATCACCTTGCGCAGATAGGCCTCGGCCACGGCTTCTGCACGCACGGCGGCGGCCGCATCGCTGCGGTTACAGAGCACCGTCACGGCGAACCGCTGATCAGGAAACATCAGCAGCGAATGTCGAAAGCCCTTCGCCGAACCGCCGTGCCGCAAGAGCGTGAGTCCACGATACTTCGACTTCGTCAGGCCCGCGGCATACGCAATCGGCTTGCCGTCCGCTAGTGCGCCAACCTCCGCCATGCGTTGAATCAGCGCTTTGCCGCCGACACGCGCGGTCCAATAGTTCTCCATCCATTTCGACAGATCGGTGATCGAGGTCCGCACGTCGCCAGCACCGGTGACGGAGACGAAGAACATCTCTGCCGCCGGCGTCGCCTTGCCGCCCGACACCATATAACTGTTGGCCATGCGTTCGGACGGCAGCGCGGGGTTCACTCCGACTGAGGTACTGCGCATGCCGAGCGGGCCGAAGACGTTCGCGGCCAGGAATTTCCCGAAGGGCTGGCCACTCGCCCGCTCCACCACTTGCGACAACAGGAAGTAGCCGGTGTTGCTGTACATGTACTCGGTGCCGGGCGCAGTCTCTGCCGCTTTCTGTCGAGCCAGCAGCGCGATGGTCTGCTGTTCGCTCAACGCCGCGGTCAGCGCAGGCTGCTGGATGCGAGACAGAGAAACGTAATCACGCAGGCCACCCGTGTGATGCATCAGATGTCGCACAGTCACGAGCTGCGCATACTCGCCCAACGCCGGCACGAATTTTCGAATCGAATCGTCCAGCGACAATCGGCCCTGTCGCTCCAGTAGCAGCACCGCAAACGCAGTGAACTGCTTGGACAGCGACGCTGCATCGAACACCGTGTCCGCGTCGATGCGACGGCCGCTCGCAACATCGGCCATGCCGAAGCCGTCGACGAACGGCCGCTTGCCGTCCTGCCAGGTGCCGACAGCACAGCCCGCCCCTGCCGCGTCGAGATCCACGAACGCCGCGGCTGCATCCAGTGCTGCCGGTGTCGCACTGTGCAGGATGCGATCATCGGGCAGAGCGATGGATTGGAATCCAGCGTCGGCGCGAATCTGCGCCGACGTGAATGGAAAACGATACAGCTGGCTGCGAGAGAACAGCTCCACCTGTGACGAATAGAACGGCGACGCTTCGTCCACCGACTGGTCGTAAGTCAGCAGCCCCTTCACCACCGGCCCCTGGTCGTCGAAGGTGACGATCTGCAAATAGCTGGTGCCGTGGACGATGTTGTATCCGTCCTGGTTCAGCGGCTCGGTGCGGATGGCATTCAACACGCCGAGACCGCCGTCGCCGCCTGGAATGGCGATCTTCCGACCGTTGCGCGTCACCGTCTGCACCTGGCTCAGCGGCGCATCCAAGGCGATGCCCTTCTCGCCGAGCAAATTGACCGCTTCGCCCAGTGCGACCAACAGTTGCTTTGCGACCTCCGCATTGCCGATGTTCAACTGACGCGGCGTGTTGACGGGATCTGCAGCGTCGAACGGCACTGCGTACAGGTTTTCGATCTTCTCTGCTTTGGCCCAGAACTCGCGGAACAGCGCGACACCGCGACTCTCGGGATCGTCCTTACGATTCCACGCCGCCAGCACCTTGCACGCCGGAGCGAGATCGACAGCCTTACCGGCGACCGTGGTCATCGCACTCTTCCCGCAAAGCTGCAGCAAGTCATCTAGCGTCAGTAACGCCGCATAGTTGCGGTTGGAGAACAGTATCGACTCGACCGTGGCCGGCGAAACCTTGTTGCCCGGCAATCCGTCACTACCGGCGAGCCGGCGTTCGATGTCGAACAACTGCATGCGCGAACGAAAGCCCTGCTCGATCGCGCCGCGCCCATTGAGCGGCGACTGCGCTTGCAGTCGCGACTTGGCATTCACCAACCAGTAGGTGTCGTTGGCATTGGCGACATAGTCGGAGCGCGTGGTCGTGGGCATCTGTGCAGCGGCGATAATGCCTTGCCCAGGCACTCGCGGCTGGCGAGTCCAGTTACAACGCTCACGAGTACCGTCGAGCACGAAGATGCCTTCGGCATCGGCCAAGGCGGCGGCAGCAGCCGATGGCTTGCACTCATCAAGCATCGCTTGCGAGACGTTCGGTATGCGGGAGAAGTCGGCATACAGCGCATCGCCGTTGCGATCGGTTGCCAGCGTGTTGATCCAGGGCAAACCGGACTTCGCACCCGCTGCCGCGCGCAGCTCAGCAACGTTGCGAGCCTTGGCCATGTTCAGCCAAGTATCGATGGCATCAGTGTTCAGACGATTCACGTCGCCGAGCGCATAAGCTGTGGTCGCGGTCCACTTCAAACCGTTGGACGGCACGATCAACACCGGACCGAACACCGTGTCATAGAACGTATGCTCGCGCGTGCCAAGCTTGCCGTCTTCGCCTTTCACTTCCACCGAGACTCGCACCGGCGTCATCGCGAGCGTGCCACCGTCGACGCGATAACGTAGCGGATCGGTTGCATCCAGTGACAGCTCGAACAGCGTGAAGCGCTTGGCGTAGGACACAGTGTGTGTCCAGGCAACGTCCTTATTGAATCCCATCCCCACCACCGGCAGCGGCGGAATGGTCGCGCCCATCACGTCGAGCTCGCCGGGAATGGTCAGGTGGATCTGATAGAAACGGTTCTCGCCGCGCCAGGGAAAATGCGGGTTGCCCAGCAGCAGCCCGCGACCGTTGTCGGTGACATCGCGGCCGAAGGCCCAGCCGTTGCTGCCGATCTGCGGCACTTCGATCTCACTGAACGCCGGTACGCTGCTCTCGTGCAACCCGGCTGTCTTCGCAACCGGCGGTGTCGCAGCGACCAGCGCATCGGCCAAACCGTAAGCACTGGTGAGCACGACCTTCTCGGAGATGACCCGATACATGTCGTCGAGCGTGATCGGCCGCACCCACGCAGCGTCGCGACACTCGACTGGCCGCTTCGCCGGTGGCGTCGTCGCGAGATAGCTGTTGTAACCCGCCACATAGCCACGTAGCAGATCTTTGACCGGCGTCGACATCTGCTCAAAGCGCGCTCGCACCTGGTCGTCGATGCGATAGTAGTACCGTGAATAGAAATCTTTTCGCAGGTTGGCGCCGCCCGCGCCGGCACCGAAATATTTCGATTGCTCGCCGTTCACCGTGACGAAGTATCTGGCCATCAGGCACACGTTGTCGGTAGCGTGCGCGAAACCAAAGCCATAGCCGAGGCCAGCATAGTCGTGCGACTTCACATGCACGACGCCATGCTGAGTGCGCGTGAGTTCGACGGCCGGCGTCGCCGCTGCCGCCATCGAAGTCAGCCCATGACAAACCACAGCGACGAGCAGCGCCCGCATCTTCCAGCGATTCCCCGACATCGAATGACTCCTTCGAGCTCTCGTCAGTTCTTCTTCACCGGCTTCATGGCGCCACCGAACAGCACCCAGCCCGGATCGAAGGACGTAATGCGGCCGAGCGGATCGACCTGGAACGTCGCCAGAAAATCCATCAGCTCCACGCCGCCCGAGGTCACGTGCATCCGAAAGGTGTCGCGATGCCAATGCTCCAATGGCCACTCGAACACGCCCGGCAAGCGCAGCGCCAGCCGGTCGCCAGAGCGAACTACTTCGACCTTGCCGAACGCCTCGCTCTCGTACTCACCGCCATACGACGCGAGCGGCAGCGACGGCGGCTGTTTCTTCGGACGCGCACTTTGCAGCTGCCGCTCTCGATCCTGTTTCGCCATCGGATCGTAGGCATCGAACGTGCGGCGCAGGTCGGCGCTCCAGTTGCGCGGCTCCACACCCAGAAATTCGTCAACGACACGCAGCGTCACGGCGGGATTGAACAACCCACGACCGCCGGTCCCGTAACTGTTCGTCAGCACCACCACCGCGAGCTGTCGCTCGGGCAGGAAAGCGATCGTCGACATCGCACCGAGCAGAGCACCGCCATGATTGATGTAGCGATAACCCCGGTACGTGTTGACGAACCAGCCGAGCGCATACGCCGGCCGGTAGGACACCGCATCGTTGCCAGGCACTGCCTGCCGCACCGTGCGCCAGGTGATCTCGGAAGATGCCGACGACGGCCGGTCGACAAAAATCTGTGCGGTGTGCAGCTCACGCAGGGTCTGCTCACGCAGCAACGGCGTGCCGTTCGCGGTGCGACCGTCGCCCATGTTGAAACGCGTCCAGGTCAGCAGGTCGTGCAGATTCGAGACCATCGAACCAGATGCGCCGCCGCCACCGGGCAACAAGATCTGCCACGGCAGCGGCTTGTTGCCGTCCTTGGTCAGCCAGTGCGGCATGGTCACGTTCGCTTGCGGCGCGTTGTCGATGCTGGCGCGAATAGCCGGCGCCTGTCCGTACATCGACGGCGCGAGATATTTGGAATCCCAGATGCGAGCCGCGACCACGTCGGGACTGCTCTCCCGCAGTTGCAGCGGCGCGAGCAAGCGCTGCGCGATGAAGTCGTCCCAGCTCATGCCAGAGACCGCTGCAATCACCTGCCCCGCGACGTCGTACATCGAGTTGCTATAGAGCACCGAGCTGCGGAACGGAATGTTCGAGGTCATCGTGCTGACCTCTTTCATCCGGCGCGCGGGATCGCCGGGCTTCATCACGTGCGTGCCGCCTTCGAGGCCGGTGCGATGAGCGATGAGATCGCGAACCGTGATGTTTCTTGTGAGCCAGGGATCGGCCACCATGAAAGTCGGCAGATGCTTCACCACCGGATCGTCCCAGGCGAGCTTGCCTTCATCGACCAGCAAGCCGACGGCCGCGGCGGTGAACGCTTTGGTCAGCGATCCGATCTGGAACAGCGAGTGCTCATCTACGCGGGCTGCCTTGCCTGCTTCCCGCTCGCCAAATCCTTTGACGTAGATCACCTCACCGTTGCGAATCACACCAATCGCAGCGCCCGGTATCTGCCAGTCCTGCCGCGCCTGCTCGATGTATCGATCCAGCGCCGCGAACGATTGCTGATCGTCGGCGACAGCAACGGTCGCCGCCATGACTGCAACGGCTGCTGCAAAGAGCCGGCGAACCGCCATCCGTAAATTCATAGTCTTTGTTTATCTCTAATGTTTCCCGTTGCTTCCTTTATGGCTGCCGCGGCGGTT
>NZ_JAEUPY010000484.1 GCF_016790065.1 Steroidobacter sp. | reverse complement strand
CGTCCGCATCCAGCAGATACAGCACGGGATACGAACGATTCGACTGGGCGTAGTGGTCGGGTAGACGGATCAGCAGTCGGCGCTCTTCATTCAACGTCACCGACCAGATGCGTTTGACCTGGCCGGCCACCACCGCCGATTCGATCTGATTGTCGGCCGCGTTGGCCGTCATCGACATCGCGCCACTCAGCGCGGCGAACAACACCCACAGTCCCGCTCGGAATCTCACATTCATTTCCCTTGGGCAGTCTTTGATGCGCCCGCCACTCACCCGAGCCCGGGAGTTTTTTTGTGTCGGAAGTGCTTAAGGAGATGGTGCCGTCTCGCGGAATCGAACCGCGGACCCACGCATTACGAATGCGTTGCTCTACCAGCTGAGCTAAGACGGCACCGGCAAAACCGGATGCGGCACCGGACGGGCCGGTGCGGCGGGGTGCGAAGTATAGGGGAAGAAGTTGCGAGCGAACAGGCGCCCGGCCCATCGAATCGGGGCCCAGGTCGACTTGGAGTCAGGCGCTCTCGGTCGCGGGGCGTTTCCGGCGCAGACGAATCACCACCTCGATGGCCTCCGCCTCCATGCCTTCGGGCAATGTCGGGAAACGGCTGAATGCGATGTCGTTGGGGTCGATGTCCTGGAACTCGCCGGTTTCCAGGTCATGGAAATGGTGATGGGGCGCGATGGTGGAGTCGTACACCGAGCGCTCCGGATCCAGATGGATCTGGCGCACCAGGCCGCGCTGGGCCAGCACTTTGAGGGTGTTGTACACCGTGGCCTTGGACACCCGTTCGCCGCCCCGGCGAATCTCCGCCAGGATTTGCTCGGCCGTCATGTGGGTGGGCGCCGCCATCAGGATCTCGGCCACCCGCACCCGCTGATGGGTGGGCTTCAGGCCATGCAGATGCAGCTGTTGGACGATCCGCTCGCGGGCCGGGGCCTGTTCGGCGAGCTGGGGCTGGGGTTGGGCGCTGTACTCGGAAGTCACTTAAGAACCCGCCACTGAAAAGTCGGGGCAAATACCCAGGGCGACACTCTGGAGCCGAGCATACCTCGGCCTTTCGCGGGAGGCGAGAAACTCGGCAAAAAAGCCGAAATATCGACGCTTAGGGGCAGGCACGGACCGTTATGTTGGCTGCCGGCAAAGCGAGGGACCGCACGTGCATGGAAGCTATTCTTATTCGACTCGCAGTGGCGGACTCACGCTGCTGGAGTTGCTAGTTACCCTGACCGTCGCCGGGGTGCTGCTCGGGCTCGCCGTGCCTGGCTTCACCAACCTGTGGCTCGACTCGCAGCGAACCGTGGCTGTGAACGGTTTGGTCCACGACATCTTCCTGGCTCGCCACGCGACGGTCAGTCATGGCCGTCCGGCGAGCATCTGCGCCTCGCGCGACGGCCTGACCTGCACTAATCAAACGAGCGACTGGCAACTCGGCTGGATGGTGTTCCTGAACCTGGATCAGGATGACCCGCCGGTGCGCGACGACAATGAACCGATACTCGCCGTTCAAGCCGCCTGGCGCGGCGGCTCGATCACCTCGAACCGGCGGAGCTATTCTTTTCGGCCCATCTACAACGGCGTGATCAACGGCACTGTGGTGTTTTGCGACCGTCGCGGTTCAGAGCATGCCCGCGCCATCGTCATCAACAACGCCGGTCGCCCGCGCATCGCGACCCGAGACAGTGACGATCGCCCTTTACGCTGTCCGTTCGGATAGCCATCATCAGTACCGTATGGGAGGACCAATCGCGAATCGCCGCTACGCGCGCGGCTTCAATATTGTCGAGATTCTTGCCGCTTTGTTGGTGATGGCCGTCGCCATCGTCGGCATCGCCGCGCTGTATTCCGACCAAACGCATATTCCGCCCGACGCGCGCTTGCCGCTACGAGCCGCCCAGCTTGCGGAAAACATGGCCCAACGGATTCGCTCCACTGCCGAAGGCCGCGACGGCTTCGCGACCACGGTCGGTGTGATTTGCGATGAAAAGGCAAAGACGCCGTTGCCCCAAGACAAGGCCGCCCAAGTCGCCGCCTGTTGGGAAGACGAAGTGGAACACTCGCTCCCCAGTGGTCTCGGCTCCATCTCCCGAGACACTGCCATGACTCCCGCCAGTTACGTGGTCGCCGTCAGCTGGTCAGCGCCCGGCACGGGTGCTGCTTCGTATGTGACGAGAGTGGAGATTAGATAGTTTGTTTCGCTGTCTGCGGCAGCGGCACGCGCAGCTCACGCGGCAGACTGAAAACCACATTCTCCACTTGGCCCTGGAGATGCTCGGGCGCCAGACCGCCCCACTCTGTTAGTTTAGCGACGACGCGCTCCACCAGAATTTCAGGAGCAGACGCGCCCGCCGTCACACCGACGACTTTCTTAGCGACGAACCATTCCCGCTTCATATCCTCGGGACCGTCGATCAGATATCCCGGAATCCCGGCCTTCTCCGCAATCTCACGCAAGCGATTCGAATTCGAGCTGGTCGGCGAGCCGACCACCAGAATGATGTCGCAGCGTTCGACCAAGCGCTTCACCGCATCCTGGCGATTCTGAGTCGCGTAACAAATATCTTCCTTGCGCGGCGTCGTCAAAGTCGGGAACCGGTGCCGCAAAGCATCGACCACCTTCTGGGTATCGTCCACCGACAACGTGGTCTGAGTGACGAACGCCAAACGCTCCGGCTCTTTGACATCGAGATGCTCGACATCCTCCGGCGTCTCCACCAGCAGAATGCGTCCGCCGTACTGAGCATCGAACTGGCCCATCGTGCCTTCGACCTCGGGATGACCTTCATGCCCGATCAAAATCACTTCGCGGCCTTCGCGCGCATAGCGCGAGACTTCCATGTGAACCTTGGTCACCAACGGACAAGTCGCATCGAACACTTTGAGATCGCGACGACGCGCTTCGTCCTGAACCGCCCGCGCCACACCGTGCGCACTGAAAATGACAGTGGCGTCGTCGGGGACTTCATGCAGCTCTTCGACGAACACTGCTCCCAGGCTGCGCAAGCGCTCAACCACGTAGCGGTTATGCACGACCTCATGTCGCACATAGATGGGCGCGCCGAACAACTCCACCGCGCGCTCGACGATGTCGATCGCCCGGTCGACACCGGCGCAAAAACCGCGGGGATTGGCGAGAAGAATCTGCATCGTTACTTAACCACCACTACTTACCCACCACTATTTACCTGGGGCCTGCGGCGTCCCGTCAGCAGAGCGGCGATCATGGCCGCTCTCCAAGAAAGCATCGATGAGCAAACAAGCGGCACCAATGGAGATTGCCGTGTCCGCAATGTTGAACGCCGGGAAATCCCAAGTGCGCCAATTGAAGTAGATAAAGTCAACGACGTAGCCGTGCATGACTCGATCGATCACATTGCCCAGCGCACCACCAAGCACCAGCGATAGGCCGATGGCCAGAATGGTTTGATCCGAGCGAATGCGCCGCAGCCAGATCATCAGCGTCAAACTCACCACCACCGCCAGCGTGATGAAGAACCAGCGCTGCCAGCCCGACGCTTCCGCCAGGATGCTGAATGCGGCACCAGTGTTCTCCAGATACACGATGTCCAGAATGGGCAACAGCGCGATGCTGTCCTGAAGTTTCACAGTGCTGATGACCAAAGCCTTGGTGGCTTGATCCAGGATCACCACGAAAAACGACAACCAAAGCCAGTTGCTGCCGCCCCGCGTGGGCGTGAACCAGACTTTTGCCAAAGGGTTGGTCATTGCATCAACCTCAAGTAAAGCGCCGTTGCTCGCCGGGACCATCCACGTTGGTCACGCAGCGGCCACACAGTTCCGGATGCTTCGAATCCTGGCCCACATCGGGACGTTTGTGCCAGCAGCGCACGCACTTCACCGCCGTGGTCGGCTTGACTGCGATCCAAGTCGTGTTGCTCTCGCCTTCCACCGCCGCAACCGCGTCGGCAGGACGAGTATCGGCCGCATGCACCCGCGCAGCTGAAGTGATGAACACGAACCGGAGTTCCTCGCCGAACGACTGCAACGTTTCGAGCAACGGCCCTTGGGTGTACACATCGACTTCCGCATCCAACGGCGCACCGATCGAACCGGCGTTGCGCAGCTTCTCCAACTCGCGCGAGATGGCGCTGCGAACGTCGAGGATGGCGTCCCAATCGATGGCCGGCCGCTGAATCAGTTCCTTCGGCAATTCGAAGAAGGTGTCGAAGAACACCGACTCGCCGCGAGCACCCGGCATATAGCGCCAGATCTCTTCAGCGGTGAACGACAGGATCGGTGCCAGCCAGCGCGTCAACGCCTCGGCGATATAAAACATCGCGGTCTGCGCCGACCGACGCGGCAGACTCTTCTTGCCGGTGGTGTAGACGCGATCCTTGACGATGTCCAGATAGAAGCCGCCCAGGTCGACGCTGCAGAAGTTATGCACCTTCTGATAGATGAGGTGGAACTGATAGCTGCGATACGCCGCGATCACTTCTTCCTGCAGCTGCTGAGTGCGCCACACGGCCCAGCGATCCACTTGCACCATCTCGTTCGCCGGCACCTTGTCGGTCGCCGGATCGAAGCCGTCGAGATTGCCGAGCAGGAAGCGCGCCGTGTTCCGGATGCGCCGATACGACTCGGCAACGCGCTTCAGGATTTCATCCGAGAGCGCCATCTCGTTAGCGTAGTCAGTGGCAGCAATCCACAGACGCAACACGTCGGCGCCGAGCGTGCCGATGACTTTCTGCGGCACGACCACGTTGCCGAGCGACTTGGACATCTTGCGTCCCTTGTCGTCGATGGTGAAGCCGTGCGTCAGCACTGCTTTGTAAGGCGCGCGATCGTGCTGAGCCACCGAGGTCAGCAGCGAGCTATGGAACCAGCCGCGATGTTGATCCGAGCCTTCCAGATACAGATCCGCCGGCGCGAACACATCCTCGTGCATCTTCGGCACCGAGTGATGCGCGACACCGGAGTCGAACCACACGTCCATGATGTCGGTGACCTTCTCGTATTCATCGGCTTCGCCACCGAGGATCGCGGCCGGATCGAGATCGAACCACGCATCGATGCCGCCCTCTTCGACGAGCTTGGCGACCTCTTCGACCAACTCGACGGTGCGCGGATGCAGCTCGCCGGTCGCTTTGTGAGTAAACAAAGCAAGCGGCACGCCCCAGACGCGCTGGCGAGAGATACACCAGTCCGGACGATCCACCATCATGCTGTTGATGCGGTTCTCGCCCCAGCCCGGCACCCACTTCACCTTGGCGATTTCGCGGATCGCGCCTTTGCGCAGACCCGCCTGTTCCATGCTGATGAACCACTGCGCCGTCGCGCGATAGATCACCGGCGTTTTGTGACGCCAGCAATGTGCGTAACGGTGATTGAGCTTGGTTTCATGCAACAGCGCGCCGCGCTCTTGAAGCACCTCGATCACATGTTTATTGGCATCGAACACGCGCTCGCCTTCGAACAGCGGGGTGCCCGCGACGAATCGACCGTCGCTGCCGACCGGGTTGTAGACCTCGAGTTTGTATTTGAGGCCGACCTCGAAGTCTTCCGTACCGTGGCCCGGTGCGGTATGCACAGCGCCCGTGCCGTCGTCGATGGTGACGTGACCGCCCAGGATCACCGGCACCACGCGCTCGTAGAACGGATGTTGTAGCTGCAACCCTTCGAGCTTGGCGCCATCGACTTCGGCGAGCGTCTTGTGACTTTCCACGCCTGCTCGCTTCAACACGCCTTCAACCAGCGCCGTAGCCAGCACAAGCAATTCGCTGCCGGTATCGACCAACGAATAACGGAACTCAGGGCCGAGCGCGACCGCCTGGTTGGCAGGCAGCGTCCACGGGGTGGTCGTCCAGATCACGATGCTGGCAGGCAACTGCAGCGCCGACACGCCGAAGCGCTTGGCGAGATCGCTGCCATCCTTCACGCCGAAACGCACATCGAGCGCCGGCGAAGTTTTGTTTTCGTACTCGACTTCCGCCTCAGCCAACGCCGAGCGACAGTCCAGACACCAATGCACCGGCTTCAAGCCTTTATAGACGTGACCGTTGCGCAAGATGTCCGCGAACGCACGCAGTTGTTCGGCTTCGTACTTCGGCGCCATCGTGATGTACGGACGATCCCAATCGCCCATCACGCCGAGGCGTTTGAAGTCCTCGCGCTGACCGTTGATTTGCGACTGCGCGAATTCGCGGCACGCCTGACGGAATGCGCGAGGATCGAGCGACTTCACTTCCTTGCCGCGTGTCTTCTCGATCTGATGTTCGATGGGCAGGCCGTGACAATCCCAGCCCGGCACGTACGGTGCGTCGAAGCCGTCGATGGAGCGCGACTTGACCACGATGTCCTTCAACACTTTGTTGATGGCGTGGCCGAGATGAATGGCGCCGTTCGCATACGGCGGGCCGTCTTGCAGAATGAACTTGGGCCGGCCCTTGGCAATCTCACGCAGCTTGGCGTAAGTCTGGGCTTGTTCCCAATGCTTCAGCACATCCGGCTCGCGGCGAGCCAGATCCGCCTTCATCGGGAACTCGGTCTGCGGCAGGTTGATGGTTTGCTTATAGTCCATAACTGAAATTCACGAACCCAAAATCTGCCGCGCTTCGGCGGCGTCTCGATTGATCTGTTCAATCAACGCATCCATGTTCTCGAACCAGCGCTCCTCGCGCAGGTAAGCGATGAAGTCGACGTGCAACTGCCGGCGATACAAATCGCCGCTGAAGTCGAACACGTGCGCTTCCAACAACAGCTCCTTGCCGTTCACCGCCGGGCGCGTTCCCAAACTCGCGACGCCAGGCGCATCGTGCAGTCCGGCGCCCGTCACGCGAATCGCGAAGATGCCGGCCACCGGCGTCGCGCGACGCTGTAACCGCAGATTCGCGGTCGGAAAGCCCAGCTTGCGACCGAGCTTCTGGCCATGGATCGCTTTGCCGGTCATGCGATACGGACGACCCAGCAATTTCGCGGCCCGCGCCATGTCGCCGACTGCCAGCGCCTCGCGGATCGAGGAACTGCTGACGCGCTCGCCATCGACCTCGAACGGCGGCACCACCGTCACCTCGAAACCAGCAGCGGCTCCGAGCGAGCGCAAACAATCGAGGTCGCCCTGATTGTCGCGCCCGAAGCGGAAATCGTGCCCTACCACGATGTGGCGGGCACCGAGCGCTTTTACCAGTACCTCGTTCACGAAGTCCTCGCGACTGAGGCGGCGCATGCAATCGTCGAAGCGCAGGCAGACGAAACGCTCGACCCCGTAGCGCTCCAGCGCTTGATACTTTTCGCGGAAGCGGGTCAGCCGGGCCGGCGGCGTGCCTTTGGCGAAAAACTCGCGCGGCGTCGGCTCGAACGACAATAAAGCCGCCGGCAAGCCGTACTCGGCCGCACGCTCGCGCAACACACGGATCATCTCCTGATGCCCGAGGTGGATACCGTCGAACGCGCCGATCGTCAGCACGCAACCACGCTGCCGCGTGCGCAGGTTATACAGGCCCCGAATGAGCTCCACCGCGGCCCCTCGTGCTCCGCCAGTCCAAGAAATCGCTACTAGAAGCGAGCCATTATAGGGGAGTCGCGGGCGGCTGCAGTCGGAACTGGCCGGCGCGTACGCCCATCGCCCACAAAGCCGCGAAATAAATCGCGATTCCGCCGGCCACCAGGCCCGCCAGCCAGACGATCCGCTGCAGTTTCGGGGTAGTCAGCCAGGTGGCAATGTCGCCCCCGAACCACCACAGGAACGCCGCCATCAGCGTGCTCGCCACCACGATCCGAATCAGCAGCCCGCGCAGCGCCTGCCCCCGGCGCAGCACCTGAGTGCGCACCAGACCGGTGTAGAGCAGGACAGCGTTCATGATGGCCCCGACGCCGTTGGACAGCGCCAGCAGCGTGTGCGCCCCCGGCGTCTTCAGATTCCCGGTGAACCATAGCCCGGCCACGACCAGCACGTTCAGGATCATGGTCACGCCCAGCGCGCGCATCGCGACTTTCACCGGCCCCTTGGTGTTCTGCTTCGCGTAGTAGCCGGTGGCGAGCACCTTGATCATGCTCCAGCCCAACAGCGCCAGCGAGAACGCCATCAGCGCGAGACGAGTCATCTCGACATCGCTCGCCCGGTAATGGCCGTAGTGATAGATCGCGACCGTCAGCGGCCCGGCCAGCGCAAACAACGCCACCGACGCCGGAATCACGATCAAACAAACCAGGCGCACGGCCCAAGCCAGCGTCGCCGAAAACTCATCGGGCGATTCTTTCGCGTGCTGCGAGGACAGACTGGGCAGGATCACCGTCGCCAGCGCGATGCTGAACACACCGAGCGGAAACTCGACCAGCCGATCCGCGAAATACAGCCACGTCATGCTGCCATCGGCCAGCAACGACGCGATGCCCGTGCTGATCATCACGCTCAACTGCCCCATCGACGAGCCGATGATGGCCGGGCCCATCAGCTTGCCGATGCGCTTCACGGCTTCGTGCTGGTAATTCCAGTGTGGGCGACGAATCACGCCGAGCTTGATCAGCGCCGGCAGCTGAATGAACACCTGCAACAGACCGCCGACGAACACACCCACCGCGAGCGCCACGACCGGCCGCTCGAAATACGGTGACAGCCAGGCCGCGAACAGAATCATCACCACGTTCAACACCACCGACGTGAACGCCGGCAGCGCGAACCGCTGGTAACTGTTGAGCACACCGCCCGCGAGCGCGGTCAGCGATACGAACAGCAAGTAAGGGAAGGTCCAGCGGAGCATCTCGACCGCCAGCTCGTACTGCCCGGCTTCTTTGGCAGCGAATCCCGGCGCGCAGATGTAGACGATCAGCGGCGCGGCCAGCACGCCGAGGATGGAAAGAATCGCGAGGAATCCGCCCAGCGTGCCCGCAACCGAATCGACCAACTCGCGCACCTCCTCGGTGCTGCGCTTGGTCTTGTACTCGGCCACCACCGGCACGAACGCTTGCGAAAACGCGCCTTCGGCAAACAGCCGCCGCAACAGATTCGGGATCTGATTGGCGAGGACGAACACCTCCATGAACACCGACGGAATGACCGTCGCGTACACCACGTCTCGCACCAGCCCGGTGATCCGGGACAGCAGCGTGGTAATTCCAACGATGGCGGTACTACGGAAAAAGCCTCGACTCATGGCTGGCCGGGCTCGGATGAAAGGGGCTGGGGGCGCGTCATATCGGGCCGCAATGGTAGAGAAGAAGCTGACGGCGTGCTCAGGCACTTCAGAGCCGAGGTTCGCGCACAATCCTGGCCAGGCGCCGGCAAATGGCCGCGCTTGCCGGCCGGCATGGTGTCCAATTGTGGGCAAAGAGCTGGGCCGGCCGGGGCCGCGACCAGCAATTCGCGAAAATTCCTGGCCGGCGGACCACTTTGCCCTTGCTATAACGCCGGACGGTCGGCAGAATTCGCGGCCTCTTTTTTGGAGCCTGTAAGACCGTGGCCAATATCAAGTCAGCCGAGAAGCGCGCCCGCCAGACCGTCAAGCGCCGTGCCCGTAACGTGGCTGGCCGTTCCAAGCTGCGTACCGCCATCAAGAACGTGGTGAACGCCGTGGAAGCCGGTGACAAGGCCACTGCCGCTGCCAAGCTCAAGGCCGCCGGCCCGATCATCGACTCGGCCGTGAACAAGGGCCTGATCCATCGCAACAAGGCCGCTCGACATAAGAGCAGCTTGAATGCACGCGTGAAGGAGCTGTCGGCCTAAAGCCGATTTCGCTTCAGACGAATACGAAAAAGCCGGGCAATGCCCGGCTTTTTTATGGGTCGCGAGCTTGGCGGAGGCGTCAGCCAGCCTCAGCCTCGCCAGGCGCGTCGATCTCTTCCAGCCGCTTCATGATGGTCTCGCACAGCTCTTCCGTGCCCAGCCGCGCCAAGCCGGAGAGCCG
>NZ_JAEUPY010000449.1 GCF_016790065.1 Steroidobacter sp. | reverse complement strand
TACTGTCGTTATTCGGATCGACGGGGACCATAGCCCGGACTGGCACGGCGGGTTTACGATATCGGCAGGCTTTCTTTCGAGTTTGACAGGATTTTTAGCTCCCTCGCCGAGCGTCACCACATCTGCACCATCGCGTTCAGGGCCTGGTACAGGTCCGGGCTGGTGAACTCGATTTCGCCGGCTGCGTTCAAAGACGCGCCTGCCATCAACTTGCGAGGCTCGTCGACCTTCATGGTGATGGCGTACGGTGGCGTCAATTTATAGGGGCGAATGCTGGCCCGATTGCGCACGCCCCGCTCGGTGGCATCGCGAATGAGTTTGCGAGCGGTCTGGGGATGCAGCGTGATGACGCCGCCATTCAAGGCTTCTTTGACCGCAACGACTTCCATGTTTGGGGCAATGATCTTGCGCGCCTCCTCGCAAGCCGCCTTGTCGCCTGCCAACATGACCACGGGCACGTCGTAGCGTCCGGCGATCAGCGCGTTGTAGCTGCCCTCGGATTGCGACTGACCATTCACTTTGAAGTACACCACTTCCTTGCCCATGGTGTGCGGCAGGATGCTGTTGGGATAGTTGGTGCTGGCGTGATAACCGAGCAGCACGACAGCGTCGAAGCTATCGTCGAAACCTTCCATCATTACCATCATGCTCTGCGGATGCGTCGGGCCACGGACGATGCGCACGCGCTTGTCGAGCATGTCGATCAGCAAATGATTCATGCCGCCGTGCCCTTCTCTCACTAGCACATCGGTCGCGCCGGCCGCGAACGCGCCTTCGATGGCAGCGTTGGTGTCGCGAGTCATGATCTCCCGGAAGTACGGATAATCCGGCTCGCCGCGCGACACTTCCTTCGCACTATAAACGCCGGTGATGCCTTCCATGTCCACCGAGATGAAGACTTTCAACGGCGGATTGGCCGCGCCTGCGAGTGACGAGACACCAAGCGCCAACGACAGCAATGCGCAACGCCACGCCTGAAGCATTTGCATAAGAAATCTCCTGTTGAGTCGTTATCTAGGCAAGCCGCTGCGCTCGGCATCGAGCCACATGCGCTTGTATTCTCGTTCCAGCTGCAGCTCGATGGCGGCAGCGTTGGGCAGTTCGTGCACCGCTTTCTCGATCACATCGTAGTAATTGAAGACAGTGCCCGCCGACAGTGCCTTGATGCCGCGATATGCGTCGGGGAAGTTCTGCGCGGTAAACGTCACGCCATTGTCTCGATAGTTGACGCCGGGAATCCTGCCAAGCCAACTCATGTCCCACGGCTTGATGGCGCTCACTCTTATCTCCGCCGGCAAGCTCAGCTTCAGCACCTTCGCGGTGCTGAGCCGCTGCACCGAGCGCTTGGCACCGGCGGTCAACGCTTTGTGCATCTCCGGAACGGGATAAAGCGTCGCCGAATCGGGGCCAGTGGATTTCTTCACCGCCACGTACTCGATCCACGACAACGGTTGCAAACTTTTGCCGAGTAAATCGTCGCCGGAAACGAAGATCAGCGGAATATCCGCCGCGCCATAGGCCAGCGCCAGAAACTCCGACTCCGACACTGAGTGCCCGTTGAAAGCAATGTCGATGCCGTAGGTATAGGTGTGCGCCCAGAAACCGCCGCTACCGTTCTTCGGATGCATGCCCACCGCGACCAACGCATCGTAGGCGCCCGGCTTGACGGGATCGGCGTAGGCATCGAACGGCACCTGCTTAATGAGCTCGACGCGAGGGTCGAGCTGATCCTGCAACACATCGATGGTGCGATTGCCTCCGCCATGGCCGTCGAGGACGGTGACCGATTTCGCGCCGCCAGCGAATAGTCCGCGAATGACTGCATTGACGTCGTCGGTCAACAGCTGGCGTCCTTTCCTGTACGCGTCGACCTCCTCCGGTTCGGCGCTGGCAATGTCATCCTGACCCGACAAGCCTTCCATATCGTAGGTCAGCAGAATATGCGGCGCGCGAGTCTTGGTTTCTTTTGTAATCGCGGTCCACGGCTCTGCAGAGGCAGTGCAGCCCGTCGCCAGCAACAACCAAGCGATGGCCATCCTAGTTCTGTCGAGCATGACGCTGCGTTCCGATGAGTGAGATCAGTGCATCCGGAAAGGTCGCCCGCCAGTTGAGATAGGTGTGCGCACCGACGAACTCACGATAGTTGACGTCGTACCCCTTGGCCCGCAGCAGGTCACGAAAGCTGCGATTGGGTGTCAGCATGCCCGCGCCTTCCCACGTGCCCACGTCCAGATAAAAACGTAGCGGCAGCTTCTTGCCCTCGACAAATTGTCGTGGCAAATAATTCCAGCCGCGAGCGAACTGATCCTCCGGCTCGGCCTCGTAGTTGGGATGCCACCAATAGGAACCGGACTGCGACAGGACGTTGCCGAATGTTTCTGGATACGAATGCGCGATGTAAGTAGAGGCCAAGCCACCGTAGCTGGCGCCGGCGATCACATTGCGGGAGCCATCACGTGTCAGGTGGTACTTGCCACGCAGATCCGGCAGCAGTTCTTCGATCAGGAATCTTGCGAACGCCGGATTGCACGGCAACTCCACTGAACGATCCACGTTGTCGACGAACACTGCGACCACCGGTGGGATGACGCGTGCCGCAATCATGTTGTCCAACAGCCCGGGCACATCGAGTGTCTGCAGGTACGCCACACGATCGAACACCAGTAGCAACGGATAGCCCGCACCGCTGTTGCGATAGTTCGCTGGCGTGTACACGGACACGTCGCGCTGAGTGTTGCCTAGAATCGCGCTCGTGGACTGAAAGGTCGTCACACTGCCTTTAGCCACACCGGTTCGCGGCTGCAGCCAAGATTCTGCCGGCGCATCCGGCCCCTCTGCGTAAGACGAAGTGTTATCGCCCAGTTCATAGCGAACACTCTTCGCGCTGCGTGGATCCTTGAACAACTCGTAAGCCGGGCCGTGCTCCAGCGTATAGCGTTCGAGCACATGCGCGTCCGGCGTCCGCCCCTCCGGCCAGGTCAGGAAATACTGGAATCGCGCCGACGCTTCCACTTCATAGCTGCGATACCAAACATCGGATTTTCCCAGGCGCGCCAGCTGATCGACCCGATTCTCGAAACTGAGCTTGTTGACGCCCACCACGCCGATGTTGAGCTCATCGCGAGCATCTTCGGCGCGCCACAGAAAAGTCATCAGCACCTGGTTCGGCTTGCCGGGAATGGCTTCGATGAGCGGCGTGCCTCGTGTATCGACCTCGCGCCAAAAGCTCTCGGTAGCCTGCTTCGAGTCCGCGACCGCAGCCAACTGTTGCAGTCGCGGACTTTGCGGAGCGGGCGCGGCCCCGAGCAGCGCCCACAACATCACCCATAAACTATTCAAGGCAGCGACTCAGAGCCGATAGGTCCAGCGCAACACCACATTGCGTCGGTAGCCGACACTGCAGGCCGTGCGGATCGAGCACGAACCGTAGTAACGCTCGTCGGTCACGTTGGTCGCGTTCAATGCCAGGTCGGACTTGCCCCAACTCAAACCCAGCAGCGCATCACCCAAAGTGAAGTCCGGCGAGTCGAGGCGATACACCAAGCCGTCGGAGAAGATGGCCGCTTCCTTGCTCTCGCCCATGCGTCGCACGCCCAGGCCGATACGCGCCGTCAGATCGCCGGCCAACAAGAATGTTTTCTCGCCCCACAGCGACGCTTGATTCTCAGGCACGCCCGAGATCGGAAAGCCGAGCTCGATGGGAATGACGCTTTCGCTGACTTCCACATCCAGCTTGGTGTACGACAGCGACACGCTGTAGTTGTCCGGCAGGCGGCGGATGGCTTCGAATTCGAAGCCGCGCGAGCTCACTTCACCGGTCTGAATGGTGTTGTTGCCGTCCTCGGGATCGGTCTGTTGGCGGTTCGATCCGGTCAGATCGAAGCCCGATAAAGTCAGCAGCGTGTGACGATCCGGCTGCCACTTCACGCCTACTTCGTACTGCGTGCCTTCCTGCGGTTTGAACTGGTTGCCATGCACGTCCAGGCCGATGGTCGGGATGAACGATTCGGCGTAGCTCACGTACGGTGTCACGCCATCGAAAATCTCATACGTGAGGCCGACGCGGAACGTGGTGGCATTGTCGACCTGATCCGGCGAGCCGTCGAGGCTGGTGGTCACGCGGTCTCGCCGCACACCCGCCACGAAGGTG
>NZ_JAEUPY010000631.1 GCF_016790065.1 Steroidobacter sp. | reverse complement strand
ACGAGGAGGCAGCTTCGGTCAGCGGCCCCAGATTGCGCAGCGAGCTGGCAAAGATGGTGGGAAACATGATGGACATGAAAATGCTGGTCGCTGCCAGCGCATAGAGGCCGAGCGCACCGCCGACGAACACCGCCACCAAGGTCAACGCGACGTTGATGGCCGCGAACCCAGCCATCAAGCGCGTAGGACTGACCCGACTCATCAGCGCCGTGCCGACGAATCGCCCCATCATGAAGCCGACCAGCGACGCCGTCAGATAACTCGCAGCGGTCTTCTCGCCCATGCCGGGCACCTCAGCCTGCGCGTAACGAATCATGAAACTCCACACGCCCACCTGCGCACCTACATAGAAAAACTGCGCCGCCACCCCGAATAGAAAATGTCGCTGGCTCAGCAGTTGTGCGATGGATTGGCGCATCGACAGACGATTCGGGTCGCCTAGTGCAACCGCTCGCGCCTGCGCAGGAAACTTTGTTACCGCGACGAGTGCTGCCCACGTCAATACCACCGCGGCAACGATCAGATACGGCAATTGCACCGATTGCGCCTCAACGGTTTGAAACGCGGCGAGCTGCGCCGGGGACATGGCCGCCAACTCCGCACGCGTCGGCTCGATGCCCGACAGAATAAACTCCCGTCCCACGATGACACCCGAGATGGCGCCGAGCGGATTGAACGCTTGTGCAAAGTTCAGGCGCTGCTCGGCGTGATCCGCATCGCCCAACACCGTGATCAATGGATTGGCGGAGGTTTCCAAGAACGCCAAGCCGGCGGCAATCACAAACAACGCGGCCAGAAACCAACCGTATTCCAGCATCTCCGCCGCCGGATAAAACAACAGCGCACCCGTGCCAAACGTCACCAGTCCGATCAGCACAGTGACCTTGTAACCAAAGCGGTGAATGGCCCACCCCGCCGGGAGCGCCAGAAAAAAATAACCCAAATAGAACACCGACTGCACCAGGCTGGACTGCAAGTCGGTCAAGAAAAACGCTTTACGAAAGTGCGGGATCAGCACGTCGTTCAAGTTATTGGCCACGCCCCACAGAAAGAACAGCGTGACGATCAGGATCAACGGTGCCAACGGCGTCACCGCGCGAACGTTGGTATTCACGCTCGCTTCATTCATGGGCTGCGCGGGAAACATCCCGGCCCGCTCGGCTCGAACGACTTATAGGTCAGAATGAACTCGCGGTGGCCGATGGCTTCGGACTTGCTGAGCTGCCCAGACGCAATCGCTTCGACCAACGTGACGATTTCTTGGGCCACGTCGTCGAGTTCGGCCTCGCCTTCCAGAATGCGACCGGCGTTCACATCCATGTCTTCGGACATGCGGCGGTAGGTATCGGGATTGCCGGTGATCTTGATAACGGGCGCGATAGCCGAGCCGACCACGGAGCCACGCCCCGTTGTAAACAATGTGAGATGCGCCCCGCACGCCATCAGCTCGACGATCTCGGCATTGTCCGAAATGTTGGGAAAGCCGAACTTGGGTGGACCGTCGGGCACCACGTCGAGCAGATACAGCCCGGGCGCCGTCGGCTGCTCGGCGGGCTTGATGACACCGACAATGGGCGAAGAACCGGACTTCACATAGGCCCCCGCGGATTTTTCTTCCTGTGAGCTCAAGCCGCCCTCGGCGTTGCCGGGCGCGAAGCTGCCGAAACCCATGGCGCGATAATACATTTCGGCTTTGCCGATGGCAGCGACTATCGCTTGGCTCACCGCATCGGTCGTGGCACGCACAGCCATCGGCCCTTCGCAGCCAATCATCTCGCCGGTTTCCTCAAAAATGCAGGTCGCACCGGCCACGACCAAGCGATCGAAAGCCCGCCCCACTGCCGGGTTGGCGGTGATGCCGCTGGTGCCATCGGAGCCGCCGCAGATCGTGCCGACGACCAGATCGCTCAGTTGCATCGGCACGCGCAGCGCCGTGCCGGAAGCAATCTCTTTTAACGCTCGCGCATAGGACACACCGCGATCAATGGCCGACCGCGTGCCACCGACCTGTTGAATGACCAGAGTCTCCACAGGCCGCCCGCTCGCAGCGATGTGCTTTGCCAATGCCTCGCGATTGAACGACTCACACCCGAGCGAGACCAGCACCACGCCACCGACATTGGGATGCGCCGTGAGCGCCTTCATCATCTGCAACGCATAAGCGTTGGGATAGCAGCCCGGGAAGCCAATCAGATGCACGTCCGGATCGTCACAGCGATCCACGATGCGCCGAGCGACGTGGTGCGCACACTCGACCAGGTACACCACTGCGATGACATTGCGAATTCCTTTGCGTCCGTCGCTGCGCAAGTAGCCTTGAAAACTCATGGCCCGCTCGTCGACGTGGCCCGGGTGTGCACGCCGATGTAGTCACTCTTCATGTTGTGCAGGTGAATCCATTCACCCGCCTGAGCTGCTACCGTGATCGAGCCGATCGGTGCGCCGTATTTGATGACCTTCTCCCCCACCGACAACGCACGACGCGCCAGTTTGTGGCCGAGCTCCACCGTCTGAATCGCCTCGATCTGCTCGTTAGCATTGATATGGAAGCGCTCGCCCGCCGTGACAGACCGACGGCACACCAGGATGTTGTCATCGGGATGCAGCAGAATGACGGGGACTGCGACGCGTGGCACCGGTCACCTCCGCTCGCCGACCACCCGAGTCAACTCACGAACCGATCGGCTCACGGCTTTATCTCCCTCCGCCGTGAGTAGACCGCGCTGGTCGTCCCATTGCAGGCGAGTGGTACGCCCGATGCCTTTCTCATAGTCGTAGCTCACGCCGTCATCGTCGTACAGCGTGAACGTCGCGTCCTTGCCGGGGTACACGCGAATCTCCTTGAGCGCCTGTGGCGTAGCAGTGCTGGAAACATCCACGCCCATCGGCACAATCGAACCAGCACGCACGAACAACGGAATCGTATCGATGGGCGCCGCGACGGTGACTGTCTTGCCACCGGCCAGCTTCTCGCCGGTCCAGTAGTTGTACCAATCGCTGCCCGCCGGCAAATACACCTCGCGACTCTCCCTGCCCTGCTCAGTCACCGGCGCGACCAGGAACGCGGGCCCGAACATATATTGATCACCGATGTTGAGCACCTTGGGGTCGTTCGGAAAATCCATGAACAGCGCCCGCATGAATGGCGCCCCGGTGTCGTAGGTGTGCTTG
>NZ_JAEUPY010000444.1 GCF_016790065.1 Steroidobacter sp. | reverse complement strand
GCGGCAAAGTCATTCGTTCAACAGCGCTCGCACGTCGTGCACGTAATCGTCGGGCAACCGCCCGTACGGCATCATCCCACGAAGCAGGCCTTTGCGGTCGATCAAATACACGGACGACGAATGCGCGACGGAATAACTATTACCGATCGGCTTCTTCTCGGCCATCACGCCGTAGTTCTTTCGTGTGGTCGCGAGTTGCGCAGGCGTGCCGGTGCCGCCGATGAACGAGGGATCGAAACCACCCAAGTAAGCACGCATTCGGTCGGCACTATCACGTTCCGGGTCGACGGTGACGTACACGACTTGCACTTGCTCGCCCTGCGCGCCTAGTTTCTTGCGAGCCTGAGCCAGCGTAGCCAACGTCGTTGGGCAAACTTCGGGGCACGACGTAAAGCCGAACCCCAGCAACACCACTTTGCCGCGATAGTCTGCCAGTGAAAGCTGGCCGCCCTTGGAAGCTTGTAGCGACAGCTCCGGCGCCGCTCGGGGCGGCTCGAACACACCTGACTTGAGCGCGTCGGCTGCCACTGCCGACATCGAAGCGGCAAGAGCCATCAGCAAGGCAGCCAAGCGTGCGCGATGTTTCATGGCGAATTAGATGGCGATCGGCGCCGGCTGAGCGGCCTTGGCGAAGCTCTCGTCCATGTACGTCTCGTAGGAGATCGGGTGCTTGATGGTGCCCGCCTCGATCGACAACTGCATCAGCTCTTCGAACTCGCCACGAATCATGCGCAGATCGCCGTAGGTGACGCGATCCGTCGGATTCTCCATCACGAACCGAATGATGTTGGGATCCTGATTGAAATATTGCTTGCCGGCGGCGATGGCCACTGCTTTGTCGCGATTGCCTTGCTGCGAATCCAGCCACTGGCCGGCGCCCAGCACATGGTTCACCAGATCCTGGACCAGCGGCCGATTCGACTGAATCAACTCTTCACGCACCGTGAGCACGCAGCAAATGTAGTTGCGCCATTCATCGCGCGTCATGCGAAGCGGTCGTGCGTAGCCTGCTTGCTGAGCGGCTGCACCGAACGGCTCACCGGTGCAGTAGGCGTCGACGGCGTTTGCATACAAAGCCGCTGGCATATCGGGCGGTGGCATCTCGACGATCTCGATCTCGGCCGGTGTCATGTTCTCTTGCGCCAGCATCTTGCGCAGGAACAAGAAGTCCACCGCGAACCGGCTGGGAATGGCGATGCGCTTGCCGGCCAGTTGGCGAAACTTTTGATACGACGAATCGGTGCGCACCATGATGACCGCGCCGGAGCGATGACCGAGCGACACGATTTTCACCGGGATCTTTTTGTCGGCCAGGTCCATGACCAACGGCGCCAGCATGTAGGCGGCCTGAATGCGGCCGGCCATCAAGGATTCTTTGATCTCGGGCCAGCCGCTGTACTTGCTGAACTGATAGGAAAAGTTTTGACCGGTGGCTTGCGGTGTTTTGGTCCGCGCCACGCACGCGACCGGCAGAGTGAGGTTGCAGGTGACCGGCAGTCCGCCGACGACCAGGGCGTCGGGGTGTTGTTCACTGGAGCACGCCGTCAGGCCAGCGGGCACCGCCGCCGCCATCATCGCCTGCAGAATTCGCCGCCGCTGAAGTTGGTGCGCGTCGAGCATGCTGGTACGAGCTGCCGAGCCAAGGAATTGGCCGGTAGTGTAGCCCAGCTAGGCCCGCAGCTGCCCCACCTGCACCCGATATTGTTTCATCCAGCCGATCAGGTCGTCGCCGGCCATGGGTTTGGCGATCAGCCAGCCTTGGCCCAGGGTGCAACCGAACTCCTGGAGCATGCGCCATTCCTGCAAGCTCTCGACGCCCTCCGCCACGGTCACCAGGCCGAGCCGATTGGCCATCTCGATGGCGGATCGCAGTATGACTTGCAGGCTCTCGCGTTCCGGGGCGCCACGCACGAAGCTGCGGTCGATCTTGAGCTCGGTGAATGGAATGCGCGCCAGCTGTTGCATGGACGAGAAGCCGGTGCCGTAGTCGTCGATGGAAAGGCCGAAGCCACGCAAGCGAAGTTGTGCCAGCACGCTCAGCGCGGTGCCAACCCGGGTCACCAACGAACTCTCGGTAATTTCGATGACGATCTGATCCGGTGTCAGGCCGTGGCACTGCTGGAGCGAAGCGATTTCCAGCGCCAGGTCGGAACGTTCCAACAACACCGGCGACAGATTGATCGCAACGGGTAGGTGCAAGCCCCTCGCCCGCCATGCCGAGTTCTGTAGCATCGACTGATTCATCACGTCGATGGTCAGGCGATGAATCAGCTGGCTGCGCTCGGCGAGCGGAATGAATTGATCGGGCGGCACCATGCCCAGCGTCGGATGTTTCCAACGCGCCAAGGCTTCCACGCCGCGTACGATGCCGGTGCGAATGTCGGCCTTGGGTTGATAGTGAACGAAGATCTCGCCGCGATCCAACGCGTCCGACAGCGCCGCCGCATCGATGTTCAACTCGGTCCGCTGCGATGAGCGGCGAGTCTCTCGGCTTTGGGCGTTCTGTAAGGCTTGGCGAAGCACGTCCACCTGCAGCGGCTTCTGAACCGCAGCGAGCACGTGCAAGCCGAGCACGCCACCCATTTCGCGAACCGTATCGATCAGTGCTTGTTCGCGCGACGACGCGACGATCACTGGAATATCGAAGCCCAGCTCCTGCAGCTTTACCAGGAACTCCGGGCCGTCCATGGTGGGCATTTCCAGATCGACGATGACCAGACCCGGTTTGGGGCTGACGGCGGTGAGCAGCGCCAAGGCTTCACGGCCGTTGCCGGCCTCATGCAGCTTCTCGATGCCCAGCTCGCGACAAATTGCCAGTGCGTGACTACGCTGCACCAGACTGTCATCGACGATCAGCACCGAGCTGATTTGCAAGGCGGTCATGGTTACTTGGTGTCCACTCGCCGGCCGGCGCCGAACTCGAGCATGGACCGCGGCAATTCGTTCAGCGCCTGAATGCGCTGCGCGCCGCCCATGCGAATGGCTTCTTTGGGCATGCCGAACACCACACAGGTCGCTTCGTCTTGGGCAATGGTGCTTGCGCCGGCATCTCGCATCTCTTTCAGGCCGCGCGCGCCGTCATCACCCATGCCGGTCATGATGATGCCGAGCACGTTGGCACCGGCGCACTTCGCTGCCGATCGAAACAACACGTCGACCGATGGACGGTGACGATTCACCAGCGGGCCGTCGATGACATCCATGTAGTAGTACGCGCCGCTACGCTTCAGCATCATGTGTTTGCCACCGGGCGCGATCAACGCGACGCCAGGCAACAAGCGATCGCCGTGCTTGGCCTCGCGCACTTCGATCTCGCAAAGGCTATTCAGTCGAGCGGCAAACGCCGCCGTGAACTTCTCAGGCATGTGCTGCACGATGGCGATGCCCGGGCTCACGCGCGGCAGGCATGTCAGCACTTGTTCCAACGCCTGCGTACCACCAGTGGACGTGCCGATGGCAATGATGCGCTCGGTGGTCTGTTGCAATGCCTTGGGGCCGCTCGGAGACAAGACCGCATCGGCTGTGAATTTGGGTGCAACGGCCAGCGGCGCGTCCGGACGAGGTGCCGCAGAACGCAGCCTGCTCACATTGGCATGCGAAGCTGCTTTGACCACAGACGCCAGATCCGACGAAGCATCTTCGATGAACCGACGCAAGCCGAGCTTGGGTTTGGTGACGATGCTGACCGCACCAGCCGACAGCGCTTCGAGAGTCGTCGCGGCGCCGGCTTCGGTAAGCGTCGAACAAATCACCACCGGCGTCGGTCGCTCGGCCATGATCTTGCGCAGGAAGGTCAAGCCGTCCATGCGCGGCATTTCAACGTCGAGCACGATGACTTGCGGCCACCGGGTCTTCATTCGCTCCATGGCCAGCAGCGGATCGGCGACGGCACACATGACCTCGATGCCGGGATCCGCATTCAGCACTTCGGTCAAGGCCTGGCGGACCACGGCCGAGTCGTCGACGATCATCACCTGCACTTTGCGCAGGGGGCTGGTTTGCAAGCCGCGTGCGTTCATGGTCACGGTTTACGGTACACCGACGGCGCCACTGACACCGCCGACACATTCAGTTCGTTCAAGCTCTCCGAATGACCGATCAATAAAAAGCCGCCGGGCTTGAGCACCGACAACACCCGCTCCACCACCTGCCGTTTGGTGTCGGCGTTGAAATAGATCATCACGTTGCGCAGGAACACGAAATCGAACGGCCCCAGCTTGGGCAAAGTGGTGTTCAAGTTGACGCTGGTGAAACGCACCCGCTCACGCAGCGGCCGATCGACCAGCACGGTGCCTTCCTGATCGTGAGTGCCCTTCAAGCAGAACTGTTGCAGATAAGGCTTGGGGATATGAGTGGTGCGTGACACCGGATAATGACCGGTACGCGCACGCTCCAGCACTCGCGAGCTGATATCCGAGCCGAGCACCTCGAACGGCGTGTTCTGCAGAGTCGCTGCCAGCACCATCGCGATGCTGTACGGCTCCTCGCCGGTCGAACATGCCGCGCTCCACACCTTGAACGGCTGCGCTCGGCCCCTGGCTTGCTCGGCCTGTTCACGCAACAGATCGAAGTGCTTGGGTTCGCGAAAGAAGTACGTCTCGTTGGTGGTCAACAAGTCGATGGCGAGCTGCACTTCCTGCGCGTCCGAGCCGCTCGACAGGATCTTGAAATACTCCGCGAAGGTGCGCAGCTTCCGCAAGTCGAGGCGTTTCGACAGGCGGCTGGTGACCAGCGCTTTCTTCGACGTGGACAGCGTGATGCCGGCCGAGTCGTAGATGAAGCGCTGGAACAGCGCGAATTCCTTGTCCGTGATACTGATCGTCATGACTGCTCGAGTGTCAGCGTGAGCTTAGAACTTGGCGAAGCTGCCGAGATCAGGATCGCTCGGTGCCAGCGCCAGGTTGCCAACGGTGGCCGTCGCCACTTTCTTGATCGACGGTTTGTCGACCGCAGTCTTGGCTCGCGGCTTGGCAACGGCGGAACCGCCACCCTGCACCTTGAAGAACGCGACGGTCTGCAGCAGCTGTTCGGCCTGACTGCTCATTTCTTCGGCGGTCGCAGCCAGCTCTTCGGAAGACGAAGCGTTCTGTTGCGTGGTCTGGCTCAGCTGAGTGACAGCCGAGTTGATCTGATTGACGCCCGACGCCTGCTCCTGCGAGGCGGCCGAGATTTCCTGCACCAGGTCCGAGGTCTTGGTGATGCTCGGCACGATTTCATCCAGCAGCTTGCCGGCGCGTTCCGCCAGCTCGACGCTGTTGATCGCAACTGTGCCGATTTCCTGAGCAGCGATCTGGCTACGCTCGGCGAGCTTGCGAACTTCAGCAGCGACCACCGCGAAGCCCTTGCCATGTTCGCCGGCACGCGCAGCTTCGATGGCCGCGTTCAAGGCCAGCAGGTTGGTCTGATAAGCGATGTCGTCGATGATGGAAATCTTCTGCGCGATCTGTTTCATCGCGGTGACGGTGGCCTTCACAGCCTCGCCACCTTCAGCGGCTTCACCAGCCGACTTACGGGCCATGCCGTCGGTGACCTTGGCGTTCTCGGTGTTCTGAGAAATCGACGCCGTCATCTCTTCGATGGACGCGCTGGTTTCTTCGACGCCGGCGGCCTGCTCGCTGGCCGCTTGCGACAACGCCTGGGCGGTGGTGCTGACCTGCTGAGAGGCGCTCGACATCGCGTCGGTGGCGGTGTTGATTTCGCCGATGATCATGGACAGCTTCAGCACGGTGCTGTTGGCGTATTCCTTCATCTCGTTGAACACGCCTTCGTACTGCTTGTCGATGGTCTTGGTCAGATCGCCTTCGGAGATCGCACGCATGACTCGCGTCACGTCGTCGATGCTGCCGCCGGCGGCGGACACCATGTCGCGCATGGCGCGGAGCATGTCGCCCACTTCGTCCTTGGCGTTGGATTCGATGGCCACCGAGAAGTCGCCCTTCGACAGACGATTGGCAGCCTGCACGGCGACACCCAGCGGACGCGTCACGCCGCGGCTGATGATCAGTGCCAACGCGATGCCGATGAGCACACCAGCCACCAGCGTCGCGATGATCCAGTTACGGCTGCCGTGATACACGGCCGACGTTTCGGCGAGTGCTTCCTGAGCGCGCGTTTCTTTCTGATCGGTGAGCTCGGTCATCATGTTGTCGATCGAATCGGCATGCTGGCGCACCGCTTCGAGTGAACGCACCAGCTCTTCGCTGCGCGTCTGCAGCGGCTGCTTGGCGGCCATGGCCAGCGTACGCTGCATTTCCGCGTCGTACTGCGTCCAGGTCTTCTGCAGGTCGGCGAAGATGGCCTTGGCGCGATCCGAGAAGAACAGCGGCTGCGCCAGCGTCACCGACTCGAGCGCGGCGGCGGAGTTGTTCTTGATGGACTGCAAATGCTTTTCACGTTCGGCTTCGCTGGTGGCCAACAGATAGTTGGAGCGCGCACGGCCGATGGCGATCAATTTGATGTTGGCTTCCTTGATGTGCGACAGGCCCATCAATTCGTGGTTGTACATGTCGACCGCTTTCTGGTCGATCTTGTTGGAGCCCCACAGGCCGACGGCACCGATGACGACACTGATCGCCACCAACACCATGAACGCCGCAATCAAGCGCGGGCCGATCCGTAAATTCTCGAGCATCGTCTGATCTCCGTTGTTATCGACGCGTCAGGCCAAGCACAGCTTGGCGACGGCATCCAGCATGGTCTGGGGCTGGAAAGGTTTCACGATCCAGGCCTTGGCGCCGGCGGCGCGGCCTTCGTTTTTCTTGTCCTCGCCGGCTTCGGTGGTCAGCATGATCACCGGCGTGAACTTGTAGTTGGGGTGCGCCTTGACGGCTTTCAGGAACGAGATGCCGTCCATCCGGGGCATGTTCACGTCGCTGATGATCAGATTGATCTTGCCGGCCAGCTTGGTGAGCGCGTCCTGGCCGTCGCTCGCCTCGATGACTTCGTAGCCGGCGCGGGTCAGCGCCATGTTGGAGACCTGCCGCACCGATGCGGAGTCATCGACAATCAGGATTCGCTTGGCCATATCTCAACTCCGTTCAAAAGAATTCAATGTCCTGTCCGCCCTGCACCTTGAGCGTGACCGGCGCTGCGCCTACCTCGTTACTGGAGCCGCTCGCCTGATGATTGCGACGCTGCTCGTCAGTTGTGTAAGAACTGACCATCTGCGCCATGTAACCTTCCACATCGATGCTCGCTTGCGTGCCGCTGGCGACGGCGTTGGCCCGCTCGTCCAGATCGCGCATGCTGCCGACCACTTGCGCCATGATCTGGCCGACGCGATCTTGAAACTGTAGCTGTACCATCGACTCTTCGATCTCGTTCTTGATAGCGCTGCTCTCGCGACGTAGATCTTCTGTGGACTGTGCCAAGCCGGCGCTCATGTCGCCGAAGCGACCGAGTACACCTTGGATACGATTGCCCGAGTCATGCAGTGCTACGCCCTCGCGTGCCGAGACGGTTTCATTGGTCTCGATGATTTGCGACAGTGACTCATTCACCAAAGAAATCTTCTGTGTGATGCCCTTACCGGTCTCTCGCGAAGCGTTAGCCAGATTGCGCACCTCATGCGCCACCACTGCGAAGCCGCGACCGGCTTCACCGGCATGCGCCGCTTCGATGGCGGCGTTCAACGCGAGCATGTTGGTCTGGAACGCGATCTGTTCGACTTCGCTGGCCATCTTGGCCAACTCGCTGCTATGAACGGTCAGCGAGCGGATCTGTTCGGCCATGGTGGTGCGGCTACGATGTACTTCGTTCAACGCACTCATCACCTGCGCCAGCTCCCGCTTGCCTTCGTCCAAGGCCTGCGCAAGATCGGCGCCGCCAGCGTTGTGACGTGAAGCGTCCAGCGCCAGGTCGAGCCGGCCGACGATGCCGGCGAACCGGCCGCTCAGCGCGACGATGGCTTCTTCAGTCTGCACGCGCGCGGTTTCGACCTGTTTGGTCCAGATCGGCAGCGCCTGGATACAAATGCCGTCGGCGGCATTGGCTTCCTGCTTCGCCGGAGGCGGCGTGGCAGCGGCGCGCGAAAACAATTTGACGACTCTTTCCATGGTGGCTGCTGTGCGGCGTTACGCGGCCGTCAACACGGCGTCGCCTTCGACCGCCGCTTGCGTCAGCGTTTCCATTTCTTCGACACACAGCACGCGGCTGCCATCGAGGATGATCACGAACTTGCCGCGCACCTTGCCCATGCCCTGGATGAAGTCGGCTCGGATCGAAGCGCCGAAGCTGGGCGCCGGTTCGATGTCGGTATCGGGGATCTCGAGCACCTCGTTGACCGCATCGACCACTACGCCGATGACGTGGCTTTCATCGCCGACCCGCGTCTCGACGATCACCACACAAGTCTTTTTGGTGACAGCCGCGCTCGGGCGGCCGAAGCGCGCACACAAGTCCACGACCGGCACGGCAGCGCCGCGCAGGTTGACGACGCCGCGAATGAACGCCGGCATCATCGGGATCTCGGTGGGTGCCGAGTACTCCAGGATTTCCTTGATGGACAGAATGCCCAAGGCGAAGGTTTCCCGGCCCAGCACGAAGGTCAGATATTGGTTCTGATCGTGGCGGCGCTCGGTCTCGGTCTCGACCTTGGCGGTAAGTTTATTAGTCATAGTCGGCTCCTAGAAGCGCACGAACTGTTCGAGCGGCACGCTGTGATCGTGTCCGTTACCGTTGGCTTTGCCGTTGCCATAAGCGTGGGCGACCGCCGGCACCATGGCGGCAACCGGCATCTCCACCGGCTGCGGCTTGCTGGCCCAGCTGGAAGGCATGCGGTTGCTCCGCGCCTTCTGTTTCGGCGGCGCGCTGCGGCTGACGCCTGAGCCTTCGACCTTGAAGAACGCAATCGCGGCCTGCAGTTGCTGCGCCTGGCTGCTCATCTCTTCGGCGGTCGCGGCCAGCTCTTCGCTGGACGAAGCATTCTGCTGCGTCAATTGCGACAGCTGCGTCATCGCGGTGTTGATCTGCCCCACGCCTGAGGACTGTTCCTGGCTGGCGGCGGTGATTTCCTGCACCAGCTCGGAAGTCTTGCGAATCGCCGGCACCATTTCGTCCAGCAACTTGCCGGCGCGTTCCGCCAGCTCCACCGAGGAACCGGCGACTTCGCCGATTTCCTGTGCGGCCACTTGCGAACGTTCGGCGAGCTTGCGCACTTCAGCAGCCACCACCGCGAAGCCCTTGCCATGTTCGCCGGCACGAGCCGCTTCGATGGCCGCGTTCAGCGCCAGCAGATTGGTCTGGTAAGCGATGTCGTCGATGATGGAAATCTTTTGCGCGATCTGTTTCATCGCCTCGACCGTCTGGCGCACAGCCTGACCGCCCTCGGCGGCTTCGGTGGCAGCCTTGCTCGCCATCTGGTCGGTGACCTTGGAGTTGTCGGTGTTCTGGCCGATGGACGCAGTCATCTGCTCCACCGACGCCGATGTTTCCTCGACGCTCGAGGCTTGTTCGGTGGACGCCTGCGACAGCGACTGCGCGGTCGCCGACATTTCCTCAGACGCGCTGCTCAGCGTGTCCGCCGATGAGCGCACTTCACTGACCACCTGCGACAAGCGCTCGGTCATGGTGCCGATGGCGGCCAACAACATGCCGGCTTCGTCCTTCGAATCGGCGACCACACGCGCAGTCAGGTCGCCTTCAGCCATGCGGTTGGCGACGGCAGCCGCCAGGCTGATGGGACGAGTGATGGACAGCGTGACCCACACGCCAGCGATGAGCGCCAGGATGGCGGCAATGCCGGCACCGCTCATCATCATCTTGCTGGCTTCGAGATAAGTAGCTTCGGCGCGCTCGCCGGATTCCACCACCGTGGCCTTTTCATGATCGAAATAGGCATCGGTCGCAGCGGCCATCGCTTCGCGGGACTCGCGCTGCTCGGTACGGAGCCATTGCAGGGCGTCGTCCTTCTTACCGGTGGTCAGCAACTCGACCATCCTGTCCTGATCCTTCCGGTAGTCCTCGCGCGCCTTGACCACAGCGGCAAGCTTTTCCTTGCCACGCTCGGACTGCACAGTCTTGGTCAGCACCTCGATGATCTGCGCGTTACGGTCACGCACGCCGTGCATCTGCTGAATGGCCTTGTCGAGCGCCTTGGCATCGGTCGCCATCAGCTGGTCGCGAGCGATCAGGCCGAGGGTCTCGGCATTACGCTGCAGCTCCAGCGCCATTTCCATTTTGGGCACGCGGTTCTCGACGATGTCGTCGGTGCTGGCTTTCATCAGCTTGAAGCCGTCGATGCCGATGTAAGTCACCGCACCGAGCAGCACCATGATGAGTCCGAAGCTCAGCGCGAGCCGCACTCCTATTTTCAAATTACCAAACATTAGGCCTCCAAAAAAACGCTATTCCGTGAGCGCCCGGCGCTGGACGTTCTGAGTTACTTGCCGCGTGTTCAAACACAGCTCGAGCAGGCTGGGCACGTCCAGAATCAGTGCCAACTGGCCGGTGCCCAGAATGGTCGAACCGCCGATGCCCCGGATGCGGCTGAACAACCGCGACAAGGGCTTGATCACCGTTTGCAACTCGCCCAGCAATTCATCCACCACGATGCCGAAGCGCTTGCCGGCGCAACGAATCACCACGATGCTCTCGCGACGCGAGGCAGCCGACCGAATCGAGAACATTTCGCGTAGCCGGATGAACGGCAGCACCGTGCCACGCAGATTGATGTAGCGTTGATCGCCGTCGGCCGAGCGATGCTCATCGCCGAGCTCGACACATTCCTCGACCAGCTCCAGCGGAATCACGAACGACGAACCGCCGACGCCGACCAGGAAGCCGTCGATGATGGCCAGCGTCAGCGGCAGGCGGATGCGCACCGTGGTGCCCTCGCCTTCCTTGCTGTCCAACTCGACCGTGCCCCGCAGGGCGTTGACGTTACGTTTGACCACGTCCATGCCAACGCCGCGGCCGGACAGATTGGTGACTTGTTCAGCCGTGGAAAAGCCCGGCTCGAAAATCAAACCGAAGGCTTCGCTGTCGCTCAAGCCGTTACCGTCGGCGATCAAGCCACGCTCGATGGCCTTGGCGACGATACGTTCGCGCTTCAAGCCGCCACCGTCGTCGACCACTTCGATGACCACTGAACCGGAGTCGTGATAAGCGTCCAAACGCACCACGCCCTCAGCGTTCTTACCGCGGCTACGACGCACCTCTGCGGTCTCGATGCCGTGGTCGATGGCGTTGCGCACCAGGTGCGTCAACGGATCGGTGATGCTCTCGATCAAGGTCTTGTCCAGCTCGGTCTCGGCGCCGCCGATTTCCAGCCGGATTTCCTTGCCGATTTCTTTCGCCACATCGCGCACGATGCGCTGGAAGCGTGAGAACGTCGGGCCGATCTGCACCATGCGCAGCTTCAAGGCTTGATCGCGCACTTCTTCGACCAGCCGCGCCAGGCGCAGCGTCGATTCATTCAATTCGGACAGGCCCGCTTTGCGCGCTGTGATGGTCGTCGCGGCGCCTGCAGTGACCAGCTCGCCGATCAAGTCGATGAGGGCGTCGAGCTTGTCGCCGTCCACACGCAGCGAGCGGTTGTCGCTGGCCTTGATGTCCTTGCCGGGCTTCGCGGACGCCTCGGCGGTCGCGCGCTGCTCGACGACGGCGGTGGCTGCTGGAACTTTCGGCTGCACCAGCAACGTGCAATCGTCGCGCACGAATTCGAAAGCACCTTCGATGCGTTGTTGAGTTTCGGTGCTGGCCAGCTCGATCTCGAAACCGAGATAGCAAGCTTCAGCATCGAAGTCTTCGGGCGTCGGCAAGCGCTCGGTCTGCAATTGCAGCGACACGATCTCGCCGAGCGTGCTGAGGTAACGAATGAACGACAGCGGGTCCATGCCATTGCGCAGGACTTCGGTATGGAACTTCACCGAGACTTGCCAACGCTCGCCCGCCACGCTCGGGGTGGCCTGAGTCGCAGCAGAGGGCTTGGTCTCATGCGCAGTGCCTGAGCCGCCAGTGCGTGCATTCAATTTGTGTAGCAGGCCTTCGCCTTTGCCGGCCAACTGCAGATCGTCGAGTTTGCTCTCGGCGACGGCGTCGACCAGGTGCTCCATATGATCGCGGCATTCGAGTAGGACAGCCGCGAGCTCTTTGTCCATTTGCAGAGTGTTGGCACGCACGCGATCCAACACGCTTTCCACCACGTGCGTGAAGGCGACGATGCCGTCGAGACCGAACAGGCCGGAAGAGCCCTTGATGGTATGAGCTGCGCGGAAGATCGCGTTCACTGCTTCCGAGCCAGCTACGCCCTGCTCGCACTCGAGCAAAGCAGCTTCCATCTCACGGAGTAGTTCGCGGCTTTCCGCGATGAAGGTAGGCAGCGCTGAATCGACGTTCATGACGCTACCTGCTGCGAGCCACCGCTCACGTCGACATTACAAAGCTTGAGCACTTCGGCGACGCATTCGCTCGGCTGCACCAGTTCGAGGCGGCGGCCATCGCTCTGCGCCATCCGCCGCGCCAACAACACGATCTGTAAACCGGCGGTATCGAACTCTGTCACGTCCGACAGGTCCAGACTCACGTCACCGGCGTGGGTACGAATCGCAGCGAATAGGGTTTGAGCCACTTCGCTGGCGCGATAGATGGTCATCTCTCCATGTACGCGCAATGCACCGTTTGCTGTCGCTTGATCCTGATTCGGGTCCATCACTTAATCCTTCGGCTCACTCGCTACGTATCGGCCACAAGTAGCGTCGGATAAAGCGCGGACAATCCCTGAATGTCCTTCGGGTCTGGCACTTAGGGGCCTATAAGACATCACCCTGAGCCAAGCTCAGACTGTGCTGCCGTTCAACATTGCCAATTGATTCTTCTCGCACGGCAGGCTCGGCGTTACTTTTCGGCATGACCTCGATCACGGAACGCACATGACACGGTTGCAAATCGTCGGACGACGCAGCTCGCATTTCACTCGGCTCACTCGCGTGTTCGCCGAGGAGCTCGGCGTCGCTCATGAGATCGCAGCTATCTACGACATGACGCTGCGTGATCCGGCGATCTACGCCGACAACCCGGCGTTGAAGCTGCCGATACTGCGGTGTGATGACGGCGTGATCTTCGGGGCGGAGAATATTTGTCGTGCGCTGGCCGAACGTGCACCGAGTTCGCCCAGGCTGGTGTGGCCAGAGCAGCTCAAGAGCAATGTCTCTCGTAATGCTCAGGAGTTGGTTTGGTACTGCATGGCCGCCCAGGTGCAGCTCGTGTTCGGCACAGTGGTGGCGCAGTTGCCTGCCGATAATTTGTATTTCGAAAAAGCTCGCACCGGATTCGTCGGTGCCTTGCACTGGCTGGATACCAACTTATCGCTCGCACTTGGTGCTTTGCCGGCGGACCGGCAGCTCAGCCTGTTCGAGGCTTCGTTGTTTTGCCTGGTCGATCATTTGCAGTTCCGCAAGACCGTGCCGGTCGAACCGTACTCAGCATTGCTCAGCTTCACTCAGGCATTCGCTGAACGGCCCTCAGCGCAGCGGACCACCTATCAGTTCGACGTGCCGCCGACAGCTGAGGAATGACTCAACCGTGCAGGGCTTGCTCGGCGAGTAAGAATGCACCGGCAATGCCGGCACCTGTCCCGAGCTCCGGTGCGCGAATGTAGTCGTCGAGCGCTCCTGGGTGACTCAACGGCTCCAGATAACCTTTGAGAGAATCAGCTGCCGCTGCACGGATGTGAGGCAGCAGCCGGCCGTTGGCCATCACTCCGCCACCGAACAGCACTCGCTCCACTGAAATCATCAGCGCGATGGCGGCGGCCAACTGACCCAGATAACCGCCGACGATGGACCACGCTTCGTGATCGGCCGGCAACGCTTCGAGCGGACAGTGCCAACGCGCTTGAATGGCCGGCCCGCTCGCCAAGCCCTCCAGACAATCACCGTGAAAAGGACACACGCCGGCAAAGCCTTCGTCGCGAGCGTCGCGGCGGACAATGATGTGCCCCATTTCTGCATGCATCAGACGGCGTGTCGTCGGATCGGCAGGCGCGACACCGCCACCGATGCCTGTGCCCACAGTGACATAGGCAAGCGATCCGAGCCCACGGCCAGCACCCAAGTGCCATTCCGCTAGCGAGGCCGCGCCTACATCCGTATCGAGTGCAATTGGCACAGCGAAACGACTACGCAACGGCGACAGCAAATCTACGCGCGACCAGCCCGGTTTCGGCGTGGCCAACATCTGGCCAAAGCCAGGCAACTGCGAGCGCAGATCAATCGGTCCGAAGCAGCCAAAGCCGAACGCGTCGATCCGGCCGAACTGTTGCTCGGCCTGCGCGAAAAACTCTACACACGCCGCTAGCGTGGCCGTGGCACTCGTGGTCGGCAGCACCGTGCTGGCCAACACTTGGTGAGCTGAGTGGCCCAGCGAACAAACAAACTTGGTTCCGCCGCCTTCGATGGCTCCGTACAGCACCTGAGACCTCGCACCGAGTCATTGAGGGACTCAATATAGCCGGTCGCGTGAGCCTGGGCTTAGGGTCGTTCAGGAGAGGCCTCAGGCGCCTTACGCAAAGGCATCTCGGCAACCCCTCACTTGAGGTGACCAGCCTCTCAGTTCAGCAATACGCGCCCGGTGCGGCGCTTATGGCCCACCGCTCCCGTGCCGAAAAGCCAAGCATGTCGACTCAAATCCCCTCCTCGTCCGGCCTCGATACGCCCCTGGCCGCCGCCGATGAGCGGGAGCCCGCGGCGTTGCCTCCGGTGCCCATACCGGTCAACGAGACGTCGCGGCTGTTGGCTTTGCAGTCCTATGAGATCCTGGATAGCGCCGAGGAACTGCGCTACGACGACATCACCCTGCTCGCCTCGCGCATCTGCCACACGCCCATGGCGGTGATCTCGCTGGTCGACGAGCATCGGCAATGGTTCAAATCCAAGGTCGGTTTGGATGGTAGCGAGACGCCGCGTGAACTGGCGTTCTGCGCGCACGCCATCGTGCAACCGGATGAAGTGCTCACTGTCGACGACGCTCGCAAGGATGGGCGCTTCGCCGCCAATCCGTTGGTGACCGGCGATCCGCACGTGCGTTTCTATGCGGGCGCCCCGCTGGTCTCCGCCGATGGTCATGCATTGGGCACGCTGTGCGTGATCGATCGTCAGCCGCGTCATCTGGAACCCGAACAGAAAGAAGCATTGCAAGCATTGGCACGCCAGGTCATGGCGCTGCTGGAAGAACGCCGGACGTCGGCGGCGTTGCGTGGCGCCATGCAAGCTCTATCGCGCAGCGAATCGTTGTTTCGTGAAGCCTACGAGAACGCACCCATCGGCATGGCATTGGTTTCACCCACCGGCGAGTGGCTGCGAGTGAATCGGCCGCTGTGTGAGATGCTGGGCTACTCGGCCGAAGAACTCACCCGCACCACCTTCCAAGCCATCACCCATCCGGACGATCTGGAAAGCGACGTGCAACAGATGCATCAGGTGCTGGCCCGAAAAATCCCGACCTACCAAATGGAAAAGAGATATTTCCATAAAGCGGGCCACACCGTTTGGGCACAGTTGAACGTTTCCATAGTGTGGGATGGCTCACGGCCGTTGTACTTCGTCGCGCAGATTCAGGACATCAACGAACGCAAGACCCTGGAGCGCGCCAAGGCGGAGTTCCTGACCATGGTGAGCCATGAGTTGCGCACGCCTGTCACGGCACTACGTGGCGCGCTTGGCATTCTTGCGGCCGGCGCTGCCGGTGAACTGCCACCGAAGGCGCATGCACTGACTGCGCTCGCCGACCGCAACGCCGATCGGCTGCATCGTCTGGTGAACGACATTCTGGACATCGAAAAGCTCGAGTCGGGCGCCTTTGCCTATCGCCGCACCGATGTCGATTTGAATCAGCTGGTGGCGCAAGCGGCCAGCGAATTGAAGCCGTACGGCGATCAGTATCAAGTACAGATCGCGGTACGCACCGAGCTACCGCGAGCCTTCTTGCACGCCGATGCCGATCGCTTGATGCAAGTGTTGGCCAACTTGATCTCCAACGCGGTGAAATATTCGCCGACCGGCGGCAAGGTCGAGATCGCCGTGACTCGCAGCGACGATCGCTTGCGAGTCAGCGTGACCGATCATGGCGAGGGCGTGCCGGAACAGTTCCGGCCGCACATCTTCGAGAAGTTTGCCCAAGCCAACTGGACCGCGACCAATCCCAAGGGCGGCTCAGGCCTCGGCTTGAGCATCAGCCGCGCCATCGTCGAGCACCACGGTGGCGTGCTGGCATTCGACACTGAGCTGGGCGTGGGCTCGACGTTCTACTTCGAGCTGCCGGTGCTTTGATACGAACCGGGCTTCAAATAAACCCGATCATTCGCCCCGCCATCGCCACACTGAACCACGCAGTGAGCGAGATCGCCACCGAAGCGCGTGCGAACGATGGGCTCGGGACATCCTGTGACGCGGTCTTGCGGAACAACGCCAGCTGCACGATCACCGCGACCAAGAACAGAATCATCTTCAAACGAAACGCCGGATTGTAGAAATACAGCTTGGGCGTAGCGATGAACATGAGCGTGCCGCTCAACGCGGTGAGCGCGAGACCCAGCCACACCAGCTTGGTGGCTTCCTTGGCGATATCGGTGATGGGCTGATTCTTGAAGGCCAGCCCGACCACATGCAGGCTGATCAGCACCAGCGACGCCAGCAGCGCCACCAGCCCCATCACATGAATGATTTGCAGGCCGGCACCGACCAGATGATCGGTCTTGCTGATGGCATGCGCCACCGGCGTGTCCTGTAACCAAGAGAGGAATTCGAAAGTCGTCATTGTCTGTAATCCAGTTTTTTATCCGGCGCTCAGCCCCAGCTCGGCAGATACGGAATCAAACGGCCGCACACCACCACCACCGTCCACAGCCCGAACGAGGCCAGCCCGGCGTAGCGCACACTGGACGGCAGAATCTTGTGACTCTCCAGCACCGGGGCGCGTTGCGCGATCACGAGTTCGAAGTACAACGCGTTCAAGCACGCGAACAGCATGAAGATCATTTTGGCGACGAACGCCGGGCTATCCAGCATGCGTGCCGCCGCCGACCAGAACAGCAGACCGCCGGAGATGAACACGGCGACGAAGCCGCCCATCACGTACGGCCGCAAGTGTCGCAGCACGTCGATCACCGGCACGCGCTTCAGGAATAGATTCATCAGCCGCAGGTCGGTGAGAAAGATCAACCCCACCGACACCGACAAGCCGATCAGATGAATGCCTTCGATGACGGGATAGGCATAGCGTGACTCGGCAATGGCGACGCCGATGGCCGAGGCTTCGATCTGTTCTGCTAATGCGTACAAAGTAGACATGGCTGCTAACTACTATTATTTGGCGCTCAGAATGGCGACGTTACCGAACGGGCCGTTGTTCTCGACGCAGATGCGCTCGTAGCGCTCGATCAGCGGCGGCTTGCCGGCCGGCTGATTGGCCAGGGCGACCTCGTAGTGCCAACCATCCGGCTCGTCCTCGAGCGTGAAGCGACGCGCCGGAATCGTGACCGTCCAAGGGCGCGTGTACACGGTGGGGTCCGTCACCTTGGCAACGTAGTTATAACGGGTGCCTTCCTGGTTGAAGATGTAACGCTCTTCGATGTGCACGTTCTCGCTGAAGAACTCGCCGGTGCGAGCCAGCCGAGCCTTGGCATTGTTGTTGGCGACGTCCACCACCAACGTATTGCCTTCCCAGCGGCCGCGCGAATCGGCGTTCCACAATTTCACGTTCTCGGGCAGGTGTGGCTTGCCATCCAAATGAATGATCCGAGTGCCCGAGTTGAACATCAGCAACACATAGCCGGGGTACTGACGAA
>NZ_JAEUPY010000321.1 GCF_016790065.1 Steroidobacter sp. | reverse complement strand
TGAACTGCCGCGCCGTCATGAACGCCGGCACGTGGCCACTGACCCGCAGGCCTTTCTCATGTGCGCGCTGGATGATCGCCGGCACCAGCTCGGGTTTGACGGAGCTGTACACCTTGATGCCCTGATAACCAAGCTTGGCGTAGTTATCGACGGCGTCGCGTGCCTTGGCTTCAGTGTCGACCAGCACTGGCGTGGGACCCGCGAACGGGCCAGGGCCGTCGATGATTCCATGCATGAAAATCCGCGGCCCGATTTCTTGGCCGGCTTCGATACGTTTCTTCAGCCCGAGTAGATTGTCGGTGTCACTGGCGAGATCTCGCACGGTTGTGACGCCAGCAGCTAGGTGCTGCACGCCTTCGTCTTCGCCCAGGTGAACGTGCATGTCCGCCAGGCCAGGCAGCAATGCGCGCCCGCGAGCGTCGATGCGTTCGATGTTGGCGGGGATAGTGACTTTGCCGTCGGCGCCGACCGCTTTGATGCGATTACCTTCGACCAGCACGGTCGAGCCCGGCGTGGATTTGCCCGTTTGCGAGTCGAAGAGGTTGGCGTTGACGATGGCCAGCGCGCCGCCTTTGGGCTGGCGAGTCAGTGCCTTCGCGTTCTCCAACATGCGAGCGTTGACGCGGGCGTTCTGGATTTCCAGCAGCTTGGGGGCGGTGGCCTCCCAGCCTTCCAGGATGAAAGCCGACCAGCTGCTGACGGCGGCGAAGAAACTGCCGTCTTCGTTGAGCCAGACCACTTCCGGAGAGAAGCCAAGGCCGCTGATTTCGTAGCTGGTGACTTTTCTCGGTGAGCCGGTTGGCGACTCTACTGTGGTCGAGTCGCTTTTTCTTAGGGCGGCTTGACCTTCGGGGAGCAGGGTTAGCTTTTGATCTTTCGCTTTCAACAGCGCGTTGGCGAGGATGGCGGTTTCCTCTGGCACGCTTTGCAGACTGAGATAGAACGCCGGGGCTGTGAGCTTTCTCTCGCCTTTCTCTGCGTCGTTTTGCCAACGGGCGGTGACTTGGTCCAGTGTGAAAGTTTCTTTCACTGCGACTTTCAGATAATCGTTGCCAGTGGTTTGGACGGAAGTGGGCAGGCCCTCTTGGTTGAGCCTTATTCTCGTCGTGAGCTTCGGACCGCGGCCACGGTCGTTGAATTCGAATGTGACTTCTCTCGTGCCGTCGGCGGTGGTGGTGGCGGTTTGTATACCGGCTTTGTTCCCACCCAAAATCACCGTGTGCTTAGTCGTCGCCGCGACTACCGGCGTCATTGTCAGCAAAGCAATCAAAGCTATTGCGGCTGATGCCATTTTTTTTGACATGCTTTTTTCCTTTGCCTTCGGCGTTGCTGGGTTTGGAGTTTGCCTGCAGCGTTGGCTGTCGCCAAGGTTTCGGAGGTAGGAGGCGTCGGTGGCTGGCAGCGCCTGGGGGGAGGGATGTCCTCCCGGCACCGCTGCACCCGCCGCTCCACGCAGACGCGTGTCGCTGCGCTTGTACATCCATGTAGCGCTATGGGACCGACATCCATGTCGGATCCAATTGCCGGGAGAACATCCCTCCCC
>NZ_JAEUPY010000617.1 GCF_016790065.1 Steroidobacter sp. | reverse complement strand
TTCGGCGGTGCTCACCGGCTGCGTCACAGCGTCGCGTACCCGATCCAACTGTTCGGCCAGCTGCGCGACGGTGAGGTCGCCGCGCAGCACGGCCTCGTTGCCGATGACCAGACGAATCACGTTGGCGTGTTTGTTGGCGAGTTCGATGGCCGCCGCGACTTCCAGCTCATTGGTGGCGAGTCGCCGATCCAGCCACGCGCCCAGCGACACTTTGATGTCGTGACGGGCCGCGAGCTCGGGAATGCGACCCAGGCTGTTCAACGTGGAGTAGCTACGAACTGCGGTAACTTTGCCGGCCAATAATTGCAGGTCGCTGTCGATCTGCGGTTCGCTGGGCAGGACTCGGACCACCGGATCCTGGCCGGCCTGGAATGGCGAAAAGGCCATGCCTTGTACTCGTTCCGGCCAGGGCGGTTCGGCGTTGGGCTGGTTCACATAGGCCCACAGGCCGAAGGTGAGCGCCGCGAAGACCGCCGCAACCAGAAAACCAGACCACTTCATGACGGCTGCGTCGAGGACGTGAGGCGCGACCGATTCCGGCGCGGCTGCGAATAGCGTGGTGTGAAGGCGACGTTCAGGCAATACACCGGCGGCATGTTAACTTAGCCGGCGCGACGCCAGCCGGTTCTCGGCGCGCCCGCCGGATCTCAAGGAGTCTTTAGGCTATGCATTGGCACATTGGTAAGTGGTTCTTTCCACGACAGATTTTCGTCGGCCTGGCATTGCTGGCCATGGCCGGGACGGCAGCTGCGCAGCAGCCCTCGGACGACTATTGGAAATGGGAGCTGACGCCGTTCTACGGCTACATGGCCGGTGGCGAGTTTGAAGATCCCAGCACCAACACCGATCGGGATTTGGACGAGGACAACAGCTTCGGCCTGATCGTCAACGCCGCTGTGGATCAATGGCGACACTACGAGTTCCTGTACGTGAAGCAGGGCACGCAGGTGGACGGCACGGTACCCATGGATCTGGACGTGGAGTATTTGCAGATCGGCGGCACGGTCAGCGGTATGGAATCCGAACGCTTCATTCCGTACTTCGGCATCACTGTGGGTGCCGCACGTTTCAGCCCGGATCAGTCGGGGCTGGACACTGAAACCAAGCTCGCCTTCTCGGTGGGCGCTGGCGTGAAGGTGCCCATCACCGACCACATCGGTGTGCGTTTCGATGCGCGCGCTTTCGTCTCGTTGCTCGATACCGACGGCAACTTGTTCTGCGTGTCCGATAACGGCGCCGGTACTTGCGGCATTCGCGCCAAGTCCGACACGTTCCTGCAGTACCAGGCCGGGCTCGGTGTGATCGTCGGGTTCTGATCGCGAGGTGAGCTGCGCCCGCGATGCTCCAGGTCGAGAACATCAGTAAATCTTTCGGCGGATCGCCACCGCGACAGGTGCTCGGTGGCGTTTCGTTGCAGCTCGCCGCCGGCGAGTATGTCGCCGTGATGGGCGAGTCGGGCACCGGCAAATCCACGCTACTCAATTTGATCGCCGGGCTGGACACGCCCGACACCGGCCGCATCACGCTCGACGGTCGTGACATCGGCGCTTTCGATGACGATGCCCGCACGCTTTTGCGCCGCGCACGCATGGGCTTCGTATTCCAAGCTTTTCATTTGTTGCCGCACTTGAGTGTCGAGCGCAACGTCGCCCTGCCTTTGGCGCTCAACGGTCAGCAAGGACGCGAGGCTGCGGATCGAGTGCGTGAATTGCTCGAGGCCGTCGGTATGTCGGATCGAGCCAATGCCGCGCCTTCGCAACTCTCGGGCGGTGAGATGCAGCGAGTTGCCGTTGCTCGCGCGTTGGCGCATCGGCCGGCGCTGGTGTTGGCCGACGAGCCTACCGGCAATCTCGATGCGGAGTCCGCCGCTGAGGTGCTCGAACTGCTCGCGGCACAACTCAAGCGCGATAACGCGGCCGGCATATTGGTGACTCATTCTGAGCTTGCCGCTGCGACGACCGATCGCGTTCTGCAACTGACTCGACAAGGACTGGCGCCGCGCGTCCTGCGCGCATCGTGATTTCATCGCTGCTCATCGAGGCCGCGATCTCCGGACCGATGCGGCGCTCACCCGGACGCACTTTACTCGCAGTGCTCGCCATCGCATTGGGCGTGGCGCTCGGGCTGGCGATCTATCTCATCAATCGCTCGGCCGCCGATGAGATTTCGTTGGCGGCGCGCAGCCTGTACGGCTTGGCCGATCTCGCTGTCGAAGGCGGCAGCGAGGGCTTCGACGAAAACTTATATCCGCAGATCGCTCGTGTTCCCGGTGTGTCGGTGGCAAGTCCGGTCGTCGAGGTCGAAGCCAAGCTGATCGGCCGTCGCGGCGCATTGACCTTGATGGGGCTCGATGGCTTTCGCTCGCGACTGTTGCAACCCGCGTTTGCTCAGGCGGTGGTCGGCGGTGACTCTCGCTCCGGCGATGACGAAGAGTCGAATGAGTTCGACAATCGCTCCATCTTGTTGAGCGCTAGCGCCGCGCGTGAGTTGCAGCTGGATCGTGGTGACTTCATCGAGTTTCAGGTCGGCGTGCAGCGAGAGAAGTTGCGCGTCACCGGTGTGTTGCCGCCGGCGGCTTTGCAGGACTTCGCAGGTGTGGTCGACATCGCGACGGCGCAGTGGTTGTTCGGCCGGCTCGGTAAGTTGTCGCGGCTCAACTTGCGCTTGCTGACAGGCTCCAGCCCTGAGCAGGTCAAAGCGGCGCTAGCACAGATTCTGCCGCCGGGCGTGAAGGTCACGACGCCGGGTGAAGCGACTGACGATGCTTTGCGCCTGTCACGCGCCTATCGATCCAATCTTACGGCGTTGGCTTTGGTGGCCTTGTTCACTGGCGGGTTCTTTGTTTATTCGACTCAGTCGCTGGCGGCGCTGCGACGTCGGCGCGAGTTCGCGGTCATGCATGCCATTGGAGTCACGCGTACTGAGCAACTTCTGCTGATGCTTTCTGGCAGCGTCATCGTCGGTGTGCTTGGCGCGGCGATTGGAATCGTACTCGGCCTGACGATTGCGCGGATCGGATTGACTGCGTTGGGCGCGGACCTCGGCGCTGGTTATTTTCGTGGGTTCGCTCCTGGCTTGAATGTTCACATTGCCGAGATCGCGGTGTTTTCGTTGCTTGGCATCGGTGTGGCGATGGCCGGCGCGTTGCGGCCGGCGCTCGATGCGGCTCGCGTTCCAACGGCGAGTGCGCTGAAGGTCGGCGATGTCACCAGCGGTGAGATTCGTTCGCATGGTTGGACGGTGTTTACGTTGGCGGCCTTGGCGGGGACCTGCGTGTTCTTGCCGTCCATCGATGGCTTGCCATTGCCCGGCTTCGTTGCCATTGCGTTGTTACTCATCGCCTGCGTGGTGGCTATGCCATCGGTGGTTCGGTTCGTCTTGAGTCATGCGCCGCGCTTCCGAGCTCTGCCTTATGAGATCGCGGTTGCCCAGATCGCCGGCACGGCGCGTTACGCGACGCTGAGTGTGTCTGCCATCATCGTGAGTTTCAGCTTGATGGCGTCGATGGCCATCATGGTCACGTCGTTTCGCGACTCGCTCGATCAATGGACCCAGAAGGTGTTGCCGGCGGATTTGTATGTGCGCGTCGGTTATGTGGGCCAGTCGTCGTATCTGGAAGAGTCGTTGGCTCAGTCGATGGCGCGGCTGCCCGGTGTCAATCGCGTGGAGTACAGCCGCTTCACTCGCGTTCAACTATCAGCGGATCGTCCGGCGGCGACGTTGGTTGCGCGCACGCTGAATCGGGATCGTCCCGATGAGGTGCTGTGGATGATGAGTTCGGCCACTGGCCCGGTGCCGGTGGGCGCGTTGCCGTTGTGGATCAATGAAGCGGCGGCGGATTTGTTTGGTCTTGCGCCGGGCGATGCACTTGAGTTTGAGCTTTCCGGGAAACCAGTTGTTGGCTCAGTGCGAGGGGTGTGGCGAGACTATGAGCATCAGAACGGCGCGGTCGTCATGGATCGCAACGACTACGTTGCTTTGACGGGGGATCGAGCGGTCAATTCGGTGTGGTTCTGGCTGGATGGTTCGGCGGATGTTGCCAAGGTGGGGAGCGCTGTTCGCGATGCGATGCCGCCTGGGACAGAGCATGATTTGCGTACGCCTGGAGAGATTCGTCAGTTGTCGCTCGCTGCTTTCGACCGGACATTCGCCATTACCTATTTGTTGGAGTTGGTGGCGGTGACCATCGGGTTGTTCGGCATCGCCGCCGGCATCAGCGCGCAGGTGCTGGCTCGCCGCAGCGAATTCGGCGCGCTTCGCCATCTCGGCTTTACGCGCAAGCAAGTTGCGACGATGTTGGCGATTGAAGGGTCGGTGCTTGGGGCGCTCGGTGTGATCGTCGGGTTGCTCGCTGGCGCGGCCATTAGTTTGATTTTGATCTACGTGGTGAATCGGCAGTCGTTCCATTGGAGTATGGATTTGCGCGCGCCGGTCGGATTGTTGACGGGCCTGAGCGTCGCGCTGATTGCCGCAGCGGCACTGATCGCTGTCATCAGCGGCCGCCAAGCAATGGGCGGCGAAGTTGTGCGCGCCGTTCGGGAGGACTGGTAGTGCTCGCGACGTTATTTGGCGGCTGTGTCCGTGCGATGGCGCTCGCGAGGGTTCAGGCTGGGCGAATCGGCTGCACATTGATAGCGGCGGCGTTAACAACTTCGGGCGCGCGCGGCGCCG
>NZ_JAEUPY010000300.1 GCF_016790065.1 Steroidobacter sp. | reverse complement strand
CATCGTCGGGATCGTGTATCTCGGCACCGTGACTTCCCCGGGCCCGCTGGTGGAAGCGCCGGTCGACATCAAGCGTCTTTGAGCTCGGTCAGTTTCCGAGCCAACTGTTCCAGACTGAACGGCTTGCCGATCATGTGCACGCCGGGGTCGAGCACCCCGTTGTGCACGATGGCGTTGCGCGTATAGCCGGTGGTGAACAGGACTTTCAAATCCGGCCGCCGCCGACGCGCTTCGTCAGCCAACATGCGGCCGTTCACTTCCGGCATCACCACGTCGGTGAACATGATCTGAATCTCGGGATGCGCGTCCAGTAGCTTCAGAGCCAAGGCTGCACCGTTCGCTTCGAGCACGCGATAGCCGAGTTCATGTAACGCCTCGACGCTCACGTGGCGAACGCTCTCTTCATCTTCGACCACCAAGATGGTCACGCCGGCACCGACATCTAAAGGCGCAGGCACGGCGCGAGCGCTTTGCTCAACTTCTTCCGTGGTTCCGTAGAAGCGCGGCAAGTAGATCTTCACCGTGCTGCCGTGACCGACTTCGCTGTAGATCTTCACGTGGCCGCCGGACTGATGCACGAAGCCATGCACCTGACTCAAGCCCAGTCCCGTCCCTTTGCCCACCGACTTGGTGGTGAAGAACGGGTCGAACGCTTTTTGCACCACGTGCGGCGCCATGCCCGAACCAGTGTCGGTCACTGCCACCATCACATACTGACCATGCGGCACGCCGGCATGTGAGGCGGCGTAGATGTCGTCGAGATGCGAGTTGGCGGTTTCGATGGTGAGCTTGCCGCCCTCGGGCATGGCATCACGTGCATTGACGGCGAGATTCAGAATCGCGCTTTCGAGTTGATTGCTGTCGGTGTGAATGCGCCACAGGCCAGCCGCGAGCACCGTCTCGATTCGAATGGTCTCGCCCAACGTCCGGTGCAATAGATCGGACATGCCTGCAACCAACTTGTTCGGATTGACCGGCTCGGGACGCAGCGGTTGCTGTCGCGCGAAGGCGAGTAGACGCTCGGTGAGCTGTGCCGCTCGAAGCGCACCATCGAGTGCGAACGACGCGAACCGCTGCACGTTGGTGTCGCCGCGTGCCATCCGTCTTTGCAACATGTCCAGGTTGCCGATCACTACGTTCAACATGTTGTTGAAGTCGTGCGCGATACCGCCGGTGAGCTGGCCTAGCGCTTCCATCTTTTGTGCTTGGCGCAGCGCCTCTTCGGCGCCGCTACGAGCCTGGATTTCCTCAGCGACGCGTTGCTTGAGTGTGGCGTTGAGATTCAACAAAGCCTCTTCGGCTTCGCGACGTACCCGAGCGAGTTTGAGGTTCGCATTCACACGCGCCGTCAGCTCGCGGGCTGAGAACGGTTTGATCAGATAGTCGTCAGCGCCCGCGTCGAGACCTTCGATGCGGGCTTCCTCACCGGCTCGGGCTGACAGCATGATGACGGGCAAGTCGCGAAGTGCCGGGTCCTGACGAATCTCTTTGAGCAAACCGAAGCCGTCGAGGAGCGGCATCATCACGTCGGTCAACACCAGCTCGGGTCGCTGGGCGCGAATCGATTCCAGCGCGGCCACGCCGTCGCCGACCGCATCGACTTGTAAATGTTTGCTCAGCAGTCGCGCGACGTACTGACGCATGTCGGCGTTGTCGTCCGCTAGCAGCACGCGCGAGCCATGCACTTGAACCAGATCGTCGCCGGCCGTCGTGTCGTCGTGATGGTCAGGCACCGCCACGCTATCGTTCGACAGCCAGGTCAATGCCTCTTGCGCGAATACGCGAGAGCGGATGCCGTCACTTCTTTTGTCGTCGGCGTAGACATCGAGAATCTGATCGGCCGGCAAATGAGCGGTGCCGAAAGGGAAGGTCACAATGAAAGTGGTACCCGCGTTGATCTGGCTGTCTGCGACGATCTTGCCGTGATGTAAACGAACCAGCTCGAGGATCAATGCCAACCCGATACCGCTGCCTTCATGCGTGCGGCTCTTTTGGCCTTCGATGCGATGAAAGCGCTCGAACAGTTTGGGCAGCTCTTCGGTGGGAACGCCGACGCCCGTGTCTTTCACCGTCAGCTCAGCGCCTTGCGCCGTAGCGCGTAAGCGCACTTCGACACCGCCTTCGAACGTGAACTTGAATGCGTTCGACAGCAGATTCAGCACGATCTTTTCCCACATCTCCCGATCCACGAACACTGGCTCGGGCAGAACAGCGCAGTCCACCGTGAACTCGAGCGAGGCACGTGCCAACGCGGAACGAAATGTCGACGCCAGCTCCTCGGTGAGTTTGGTGAGATCGGTGGGTTGAAATTTCGCCTGGGTTCGGCCGGCTTCGATGCGTGAGAAGTCCAGCAGCGTATTCACGAGGCGCAGCAGGCGTAAGGAATTGCGATGCGCAGTCTGCAAACGTTCCAGCTGAGCGGTCGGTAGCGGCGCATCCGGATCCGCAAGCGCGTCCTCCAGCGGCCCCATCATCAACGTCAACGGCGTGCGGAACTCGTGACTGACGTTGGAGAAGAACGTGGTCTTGGCACGATCCAGCTCGGCCAGCCGTTGCGAGCGCTCGCGTTCCTCTTCGACCGCGCGAGCATTCTGAATGGCCGTGGCCACCTGGCTGGCGAGAAGATTGAAGAACGCGCGGTATTCCTCATCCAGCCGGCGAGTCGGGTTGACGCCGCTGATCAATACCGCAATGGGTTGCTCCTGGACGCCGGACATCACCGGCACCAGCACGGCTTCAGCAATGGGGCGGGCCGCTGGTCCTAGCGGCAGCGATGCATTCGGCGTCAGTGTGACCACACGAGGCTGGGCCGTGTCCACGACCTCACGTAGCGGCCATGACTCGCGGGCAGGACTACCATCGAGATCGATCGTCGCTGGCGCGAGGTCGTCGCAGCTGTGAGCCAAGCCAGTGACGCGATTGAGCACGGCGCGTCGGTGTGCTGGGTCGATCACATAGAACAGCGCGAATGGCACGTCATCGGGATTCTTGGAGAGCGTGTCGATCGCCGACGCGCAGGCGGAGTCCACGGTGCGCTCGACGAGTGCTTTGGCCGCCAACTGCGAGAGCGTGCGCAGCCGGCGAGCGTTCAGCACCTTGGGCGTGGTCTCGGCGCTGGGGCAAAACAGGCCGGCGACCTGGCCGGTCTCGTCGCGAATCGGGCTGTACGAAAACGAGTAGTAGGTTTCTTCGATGAAGTCGCCGCGGCTCATGAACAGCTGCACGTCGTCGACGAAGGTGGCCTCGCCGTGCCGGAACACCTTATCCGCCAGCGGTCCGCACACGTCCCAGATCTCGGCCCAGACCTGCTCGGCCGGCCGGCCCAGCGCCCAAGGATGCTTGGCGGTCCCGAGCACGGGCAGATAGGCGTCGTTGTACAGGAAGGTGGCGACCGGTCCCCAGCTCATCCACATGGGATGACGCGAGTCGAGCACCAGGTTGACGGCGGTGCGCAGGCTCTGCGGCCAATGCTCGAGCGGCCCCAGCGGCGTCTGCGACCAGTCGAAGCGACTGACCAGGCGGCCCAGTTCGCTGCCGTTGTTGAAGTTGGCAGCGGCGGCAGGCAGCGACTCAGCGGACATTGGTTTCCTTCGTCAGTCGGGCCATGCAACCTTTAGCGGCACGGTCCGTTATGAGCGCGAGATGAAAAGCTTTCACTGCAATCATTGCCAGCAATTGGTTTTTTTCGAAAGCGTCAGCTGCGTCCACTGCGGCCACACGCTGGCGTTCCTGCCCGATCGTCGAGTCATGGGCGCCCTCGAGCAGCAGAGCGACACCTGGGTCTATCGAACCGGTGACACGCAGGCGTATTACTGCCTGTGCGTAAACTACCAGCACAACAACATATGTAACTGGGCAGTTCCCTCCGGGGACGATCACGAGGCCTGTTTGTCGTGCCGGCTGACTCAATTGACGCCGGAGTTGGCCGAGGAGGGCCATCGGCAGGCCTGGTTCCGTCTGGAAACCGCCAAGCGCCGGCTGGTCTACACCCTGCAGCAGCTGCGCCTGCCGCTGCTCAGCAAGCAAGCCGACGCCGAGCACGGGCTGGCGTTCCAGTTTCTGGCCGAGGGCCCGGAGCGGCCGGTGTTGACCGGGCACGCCAACGGGCTGATCACCATCAACATCGCCGAAGCCGACGACGCGGTTCGCGAGCAACGGCGAGCCAACCTGCAAGAGGCCTATCGCACTCTTCTGGGTCATTTCCGGCACGAGAGCGGCCACTACTACTGGGACCGACTGGTGGCGAATACGGAGCAGCTGGCGGGCTTTCGGGCGCTGTTCGGCGACGAGCAGCAGGACTATTCGGCAGCATTGCAGCGGCATTATGAGCAGGGCGCGCCGGCCGACTGGCAGTCACAGTTCATCAGCGCTTATGCCAGCAGTCATCCTTGGGAGGATTGGGCGGAGAGTTGGGCGCACTACCTGCACATGATCGACGTGACCGAGACGGCGGTGGCGTGCGGTCTGACGTTGCAGCCTCGGCATCCCAACGAGCCGTTGCTCGACCCGGACCCGAAGCTGATGCGCCGTCGCGATTTCCAGGAAGTCATGGACACATGGTTCGCGGTGACTTACGTGCTGAACAACTTGAACCGCAGTCTGGGCCAGCAGGATGCGTATCCGTTCGTCCTGTCAGCTCCAGCCATCGAGAAGCTGCGGTTCGTGCACCAGGCGGTGGAGAAGGATTAAGCCGCCGAGGAGTGGCCGCTTGGCCGTGGGGTGCGCAGGTCGTAGACCCAACGCTGCAAGGTCTTGCGAATATCTTCCAAGCCGACGGGCTTGCTCAAATAGTCGTCCATGCCGGCGGCAATACACTTGGCTCGATCGTCCGCCATGGCATTGGCAGTGAGCGCGATGATGGGCACGCGCCGCTCGCCTTGTTCCAACTGGCGTAACGCTCGCGAAGCGCCGTAGCCGTCCAGCTCCGGCATGAAACAATCCATGAAGATGATGTCGTAGCGGAGGCGGCTCGCCATGTCGACCGCCTCGCGACCGTTGCCGGCGAGATCGATGCGACAGCCAAGCTTCTCGAACATGCGTTTGACCAGTAGCCGATTCACGGCGTTATCTTCCGCCACCAGCACACGCACTGTGCCAAGTTCACCGCTCGGCGCTGGAAGCATCGGTAGCTTGGCCGTGCAATCGTTATCGGGCGCAGCGCCATCGGATTGCGCCGACCGACCGCCTTGCCAGGCGGAGCGGAGCGCTTCCAACAGTTGCGCCGGCCGCACTACAGGCTTCATCAACAGCGCCGCGCAACCAGCAGTGATGCATGCATCTGCGGCCGAACGCTGACTGGCCGAGGTGAGCATGACCAGTCCTGTGCCGCTCAGATCCGGATGACGCTTGATATGCATCGCCAGAT
>NZ_JAEUPY010000250.1 GCF_016790065.1 Steroidobacter sp. | reverse complement strand
CGTTACAACTCCTGGTACGGCGAGCCCGAGCTGCAACAGAAAACAGTGTTCGTCAACGCCGAATATGAAGTCGAAAGCGGCGCGACCGTATACGGCTGGGCAAGTTGGCAGGATCGTGACGCGTTGTCGGCCGGCTTCTATCGAATCGCCAGCGACGTGCGTAACACCCTCCAAATCTATCCCGACGGTTTTCTGCCGCAGATCGCCCCGGACGTCGTCGACCTCTCGGCGGCCGGCGGCGTCAGCTGGCGTCTCGGCGAATGGAACATGGACTCATCGCTGAGCTACGGCCGCAACGAGATGGACTACCGCGTGCAAAACTCATTGAACCGTTCATTGGGCGTGGCCAGCAAAACCTCGTTCGACTCGGGCGGTTTCGATTACGACCAACTGACCCTGAATATTTCAGGCGTGCGTACCGTCGACATCGGCCTGGCCTCGCCGCTCAACATCGCCATCGGCGTGGAAGCTCGCCGCGAAACGTTCAGCATTCATGCGGGCGAGCCGGACTCCTATCGCAACGGTGGCGTGCGCTTGCCGAACGGCGACCCTACCCAGTCGGGCGCACAAGTGTTTCCTGGCTTCCGACCCGAGAACGAAGTCGATGAAGATAGAACCGCGGTCGGCGCGTACATCGATCTCGAAGCCAACGTCACCGAAAAATTCCTGGCCTCGGTGGCGATGCGTGGCGAGAGTTATTCGGACTTCGGTGAGAATCTGGCCGGCAAGCTGTCACTACGTTACGACTTCATTCCTCAGTTCGCGCTCCGAGCCTCGGTGCAGAACGGCTTCAAAGCTCCGTCGTTACAACAACAATACTTCTCAACCACGTCCACCAACTTCATCGGCGGCATCCCGTTCGATATCGCCACGTTCCCAGTGAACAATCCAGCTGCCATCGCGCTCGGCGCGAAACCGCTCGATGCCGAGGAATCGTTGAACTACTCGCTGGGCGCAGTCGCGCGCATCGGCGATTTGACGTTGACCATCGATGCCTATCGTATCGACATCGACGATCGGATCGTGCTGTCGGAAAATCTCACCTCCACCGACGTGGTGAACTATCTCACCGGCCTCGGCTTTGTCGGCATCGGTGGCGGCCGCTTTTTCATCAACGGCGTCGATACCGAAACCGAAGGCGTGGATATCGTGCTGAGTTATCCGCTTACCACCGTCGCGGCGGGGCGTTTCGATTTCACAGTCACGGCCAACTTCAACTCCACCGACGTCACCAAGGTCCCGACCACACCGCAACTGTCGGCGCTACCGACGCCGCCCATCTTGTTCAATCGGTTCAATGTGCTGAGCTACGAGGAAGGCACGCCGAAGGACAAGTACGCGGCCGCCATCAATTGGACGCTGGGCAGTTGGGGCGCAACGATGCGAGCGACTCGTTATGGAGAAGTGTTGTCGCCCGATCCGAATCCGGCGCTGGATTTCACCTTGTCGCCGAGCACTCTGGTCGACATCGAAGCGCGCGTGGCAATCGCGGATCACATCAAGCTCGCGATCGGCGCTGACAATGTCACCGACGAGTATCCGGATCCGCTGCCGCCGGCGAACAATCTCACCGGCACGCAATCGTTCTCCAACTACTCGCCGTTCGGCCGCTCCGGCCGATTCGTGTATGGCAGGGTGAGTTACAGTTTTTAGCGCGTAGCTACAGCGACGGCTGCGCAGGCCATCGCGGCGCCCGTGCCCCGATTGATCCTGCGTACCGCCGTCGCGCTCTTGAACACACGACGGGCGCGAGCCGCGAGCAGGACGTAACCGCCCAGCGTCAGCGGCAAAAGAATGGCGATGGCCACCACCATCTCCACGAAGCCGAGCAAGGTGAGCTTCTCGAGCGGCACCACTGTCGGCAGCAGCGCGAGGAAAAACACCATGGTCTTGGGATTCGCCAAAGTCAGCGCCAGGCTACCGAGGAACAGCTGCAGAGGTTTCTGACCCTGACCGTCTAGATCGGGCCCCTCGGTGGCTGGTGCGGCCGGTGCGGTCCACAACTTGTAGGCCAGATACAGCAGGTAAGCTGCGCCGGCGTACTTCACCACCACAAAGACGGCCTGCGCACTCTGCGCCAAGGCCGCGAGCCCGGTGGCCGCGAATGCAAACCAAATGAGATCGCCCACCAGAAAACCGGCGATGAACGCCGGCGCGCCTCGAGTGCCATTCGCCAGCGATCTGGCGATGATGGCCGCCACACCCGGCCCCGGCGAGGCCACCGCCAGCACATAGACAGCACAAAAAACCAGCAGCCCATACAAAGACATGCTCATCCTCCTGCCAGCCTGAGCGCCCTAGGGCATCGAAACGAGCCATCCATGCCACGACGCTCGCAGCAACCTGTGCGCACAGAATAACCTGAAAGCGCTCTCATCCCTACACGCAAACGAATCTTGCAAGCGTGTGACCGTCAGGCTCTCGGATAACCGTGGTGACGCATCGCGCTCGGCAGGAATATTCTTTTGTTCGCGGGTGGCAACGACGCACTCGTGAGATCCGCGAGGCTGCGTCAAGGGGAATGACCATGAACAGTGTGACTCGTTATTCAGGAAGCGTGCTGGCGCTCGGCGCTGTGTTGAGCGTTACGCCAATCCTTATGCTAGGCGGCTGCAGCAGCAGCGAAGCCTTACCCAAGTCGGTGGTGCAAGCGTTCGAACAAGCCTTCAATGCCGACGATCTGGACGCCACGGTGGCGTTGTTCGATGACGATGCCCAGATCCTGCCGGAGCGCGGTCAGCTGATTTCCGGCCGCGACAACATCGCCACGTTTCTGAAAGATCAGATGACGCCGGTGGTGTCGTTCAACACCGAAGCTGACATGACCTTGATCCGCAACGACATCGCCATCGAGCAGGGCCACTATCGGGTCCGCGACGTACGGCGAGGCTCGGACATCGAGGAAGGCAAGTACATGCACGTGTGGCGCAATCGCGGCCATGGCTGGAAGTTGTATCGCGTGATGTACAACACCGACATAGCGGCGCCGACTTCTGTGTCGGTGGCGCAGGCAGAAACATCGGACGACACCGCGTAACGGCGTCGTTCGAGCTTACAGCGCACCACCGGCTATGTCGGAACTCACGTCGATAGCGGTGGTGCGGGACAACGGCTCGCCGTTGTAAAACACGGCGGCTCTGATCACTGTGGTACGCGGCACTTCGAACACGTCCGTGTACACCGGCGATTTGGCCGTCGGCTCGGTCCCATTGACCGTGTAACGGATCTCACCGAGCGGCATCTGTTTGGCCAGCTCGATGGAAATCCGATCGCCGCTCTGGCCGCGTTTGAAGGCCATCGCCCGAAACGCCGCGTCGCTATATCGAACCCCCATGCGCGAGTAACGCCCCAGCATCGCCACCATGCGCGATTGAAAATCGGGCCAGCGCAATTGTGATGACTGTGCCCAACCGATTTCCGCCAGCGCCGCTGCGCGCGGGAACGTCATGGACTCGACGTCTTCTTCGTTACCGTCAGTGCTGGTCCAAACATTGCCTTGCACGCCGATCAACCGGGCACGATCTTGCGCCGACAACGCGGCCGGCGCGGGATCGAAGCGATACACGTCACCCAAGCTGAGAACCTCGCCCGCTTTGACGCGCTCGTTCATGGCCGCGCTCTGCGCACGATTGAAGCTGAGCAGGCTGCCGGAAGAAACGATGACCTCGTACCCGGATGCCACCGCGCCCAGCGCGCCATCCAAGCCGCGTGCCGTCATGATGATCGAATCGTTCGGTACGCCGCCGCCGAAGATGCTGTCCCAACCGACGATGCGCCGTTTGTGCTTCTGAGTCAGTGCGCTGATGCGTTCGAAAAAATAGCGCTGTAATCGGGCTTCGTTGACGATGCCCAACTCACGCATGCGAGCTTGCACGCTGGTCGACTGTTTCCATTGATCCTTAGAGACGTCACCGGCACCGACGTGAATGTACTCACCCGGGAACAACGCCGCGACCTGCGCGATCACGGCGTCGAAAAACGCGAACGTTTCTTCTTCGATGTTGTACAAGTTGGTGCCGCTCACCGGTGCATCGGCCGCACGCAACGACGGATAAGCCGTGACAGCCGCAGTCGCGTGGCCCGGCATTTCGAGGCCCGGCACCACCGTCACATTACGAATGGCCGCATGCTGAACGATTTCGCGCACATCGTCGGCAGAATAGGAACTGAGCCCACCGGTCAACTTCGGATATTTCGGAATCTGTAAGCGCCACGCCTGGTCGTCGGCCAAATGCCAATGCAGCACGTTCAGCTTGTGAAGCGCCATGCTATCGATGTAACGCTTGATGAACGCCACCGACTGATGCTGGCTGGAAGAATCGAGTAACAGACCGCGCCAACGCATGCGAGGCTCATCGCTGATACGAACGCCCGGAATGCGCACTTCCGGCACAGTGGTCGACTGCAGGCTCGCCAGTTGCCAGAGAGTTACCGCGCCGTTGAACAAGCCACGAGCGTCCGGTGCCGTGACCTGCACCAGCTTCGACGAGACTTCGAGACGATAAGCCTCGGGCCCGCCGCTGCCACCCAATGCGAACACAACAGAACGCTTGGGCGCCTGCTGTGCCGATCCTTGAACGATCACGGGGCGCAAACCTCGCGTGCGCTCCATCAACTCCCCAAAGTAGTGCGCCACCGCGCGCACTCGGGCATCGCCTTCATAGATCAGTTGAGTTTCCGGCTCGAGGGTGAACGAGCCCCCGTCCGGCTCGACGCTGGCAGGCCAGGGAATCAGCGAAATATCCGCCGAGCGCTCCGCGGCCGTCGCGGCCGACAGCCAGCACAGCAATACTGAGAAAGCAGCGACTAGTCTGCTGGTCATTATGGGTTCCTCCCTCGCCACGCGCCGGATCCACATGCAGGAGGTATGCCGCCCACAAATCTTAGGTGGCGACGACGACCCGTCCTGACTCTAATAGCGGGCCAAGGAGGGATCAACATGACGCTTGCCACGGACGCTTTTCGCACGGCCACCGCCGCGTTACTGGGACTGCTGATGCTCACCAGCTCGGCGCCGGCGGCAACGCCCCATCCCGGCCAAGCTGTTTACGAAAGTAGTTGCGCGCTCTGCCACGCCCACCCGGAAACCACGCGCGCGCCGGCCTTGGACACACTCAAGGCCATGCGTTACCAAACCCTTCTGTACGCCTTGAATGAAGGCAAAATGAAACTCCAGGCGGCCAGCCTGAACGACACTCAGAAGGCGGCGGTGATCGATTATCTGGTCGGGCGCGAAGCCACGTCAGATGATTGGTTGCCGAAAGCGATGTGCGCCCCCGAGCGTCGCACAGTGAAGCTTGATGTATCGGCCACCGTCGCGGGCTTCGGTTTCGATCCCAAGAATCATCGGCAGCTCAGCGCGGCACAAGCCGGCCTGCGCACCGCCGACATGCGCAATCTAAAATTGGCGTGGGCGATGGGCATTCCGAAGGCGACGTCGATGCGCTCGCAACCGGCCATCGTCGGCTCGACGCTGTTCCTGCCAGTGGCCGATGCGCAGCGCGTGCTCGCCATCGACATCTCGGCACAACCGTGCGTGCAATGGGTTTACTCGCACGCAACACCGTTGCGCACCGGCGCTGCCTTCGGCCAATTGCCGAACGGTCGCAAAGTACTGGTGTTCAGCGACGTCGCGTCCAAGGTGCACATGCTGGATGCGAGCACCGGACGATTGTTGTGGATTCAAGCGGTGGGTTTGTATCCCTTGTCGTTGACCACCGGTACGCCAGCGATTCACGGCGAGCGCGTTTACGTGCCCATCTCTCAATATGAGATTTCACTCGGCGGCAACGACGATCACGAATGCTGCCGAACGCACGGCGCGGTCACTGCGCTGGATGCAACGACCGGCAAAAAAATCTGGACCGCGCACACCATGGAAGAAGCCAAGCCCGTGCGCGACCGCGGCGACGGCAAAATGATTTACGGCCCGTCGGGCGCGCCGATCTGGAGCTCGCCCGCCATCGATGCCAAGCGCGGCGTGCTGTATGTCGGCACCGGCGAAGCAACTTCTGAACCGGCCGCACCTACTACCGACGCCATTCTCGCCATCGATTTGCAGGACGGTCGCATTCGCTGGCGCTTCCAAGCGACCGAGAACGATATCTTTCTCACCGGTTGCGCACGTAATCGCAGTGGTTTGAATTGCCCCAGGAACTCGGTTCATCGCGACGTCGACTTCGGCGCTTCCGTCATCATCGCGCAACGAACCGACGGCTCGGATGTATTACTCGCAGGACAAAAGTCCGGCACGGTGTGGGCGCTCGATCCGGATCGCGACGGTAAATTGGTGTGGCGTCAGGACTTCGGCGAAGGCTCGCCGCTCGGAGGAATTCACTGGGGCATCGCATACGACGGCACTCGCGTGTTCGCACCGATCAATCGACCGTATGCCTCCGCCGAGGCCGCCGTCGGCTCACAGAAACCTGGCTTGCACGCGGTGCGCGTCGATACGGGCGCAGTCGAATGGAGTTACGTCACCGCACCGGACTGCAGTGGCAAGCGAGCTGAACTAGTAAAAGCCTGCGCCACCAACATCGGCTTCTCCGGTGCGCCTACTGTCATCGATGGCGCAGTCGTCAGCGGCAGCCTCGATGGCTTCTTGCATGCCTTCGATGCGAAGACCGGCGAGTTACTGTTCAAGTTCGACACCGCACGCGCGTTCGATACATTCAACGGCGTGAGTGCCAACGGTGGCTCCATCGACAACGCCACCATCGTCGCGACCAACGGCTTGCTGCTGGTGAGTTCGGGCTATGGCTTGTTCGGGCAGATGCCCGGCAATGTGTTACTGGCGTTCAAGCCGATACAACCCTAGAAACCGATCCGCAGCCAGTTTCAGATTGCTGTGCCAGTCCTGGCCGGCGGCATGATCGGCGCCGTCGGTCACATACTTCACTGCCGAGAACTCCACGCCTTCCAGCCAGCACACCTTGGCGAGCGCGTACCCTTCCATGTCCACCACGTCGCATTCCAATGCGGCCTCCGTCATCACGAACGAATCGCCGCTACCGCATACGCCGTTGGGCAGACCATCGAAACTCGTTGGGAACTCGATTCGCGCCGGAATTTCTTCGAAGGGCGTAACACCCAGCGGCACGCCCAGCCCGGTCACATCCATGTCCCGCTGCACGAAGGCATGACACTCCAGCACCGTGCCAGTGACATGACGCCGGCTACCGGCCGTGCCGAAGTTGATGACCCGGGGCATGGCAATGCCGGCGCTACGGTATTCGCCAAGCCGCTTGGTGAGCGCATACGCCGCGTTCACCTTGCCAACGCCCGTATACAACACAGGAATGCCGGCGCGCTCGAACACGCCCTGGCTTTCCAGCGGCAGTGCCATCACCAGCAAAGGATTGGGAAACATCTGTTCGGTGGCCATTGCCGGAATCATATCAGCCGCCCACCTGAGCGCTGAGCGGCCTGTGCCTTTACAATACCGGCACCTAACGATGGGGAGCCGTATGTCCTTCTGGAATCGCCGCAAGAGCCTGGAATCTGTCAGCGCTCGACAATCGCATAGCGCCTTGCGCCCCACACTGAGCTGGCCCCATCTGATCAGCCTCGGCATCGGCGGCATCGTCGGCACCGGCATCTACACGTTGATCGGCGTCGGTGCCGGCCTGGCCGGGCCGGCTGTCATCCTGTCGTTCATGGTGGCCGGCTTGGTCTGTGCTTGCGCCGCCCTCGCCTACACCGAGATGTCGACCATGATGCCCATGGCTGGCAGCGCCTATACCTACAGCTATGTCGCGCTCGGCGAGTTTCCGGCGTGGTTGGTGGGCTGGACGTTGATTCTCGAATACACCGTCGTGTGCAGCGTGGTGGCCGTGGGCTGGTCAGGTTATGCCGGCGGCGTGATCCGCTCCTCTGGATTGGGCATTCCCGAAGCCTTGCTCGCCGGCCCAGCCGCGGGCGGCATCATCAATCTGCCCGCCATCGTGATTGCGCTGGCGGTCGCTGGCTTGCTGGCACTCGGCTCTCGCGAAAGCGCGACGGTGAACATGGTGCTGGTGGCCGTGAAGTTGGTGGCACTCGCCACGTTCATCGCCTTGGCGATCCCGGCGTTCGATACGAACAACTTCGAACCGTTCGCTCCGCACGGCTATGGCGCCAATCCCATCGGCGATGCCAACTACGGCATGATGGGTGCGGCCGCGCTGATCTTCTTTGCGTTCTACGGTTTCGATGCGGTGTCCACCGCGGCCGAAGAAGCCAAGAATCCAGGACGCGATCTAAAGATCGGTATCGTCGGTTCCATGATCGCCTGCACCATCATCTACATGGTCGTCGCCGCTGCCGCCATCGGCAGCACGCGCACCGAAGCGCTGGCCGCCAGCTCCGAGCCGCTCGCGATGGTGTTACGCAATTTGAATCATCCAGTCGCTGCTCAAGTAATCGCCTGGGCTGCCATTCTCGCGTTGCCCACAGTCATCATGGCGTTCATGTATGGCCAGTCGCGCATCTTCTTCGTGATGGCCCGCGATGGTCTGTTGCCGCAACGACTGAGCGCAGTCAGCGAGAAGTCCGGCACGCCCGCACTGATGACCATCATCACCGGCGTTATCGTCGCCATCATCGCCGGCTTCTTGCCGCTGCAACGAATCGCCGAAGTCGCCAACGCCGGCACGCTGGTAGCGTTCATCGCGGTCGCTGTTTGTATGCTGGTGTTGAGAAAGCAGGCACCCAACGCGCCACGCCCGTTCCGCACGCCAGCGGCGACGCTCGTTGCGGCCGGCGCGATCCTCGGCTGTGCCTATTTGTTCTGGAGCTTGCCGCACATCACGAAGGTAACGTTCGTGGTCTGGAACACGATCGGCGTGATCGTGTACTTCGTGTACGCGCGGTCGCAGAGCGCGCTGGCCAGGGCCTGATGCTTGTTCAGGGTCTCTTCCCGCAAGGGAAGAGACCCTCATTCACTTCGCCGCCGCCTTCTCTTCTTCACGCGCACCAGACAGGATGCCCGGCAGCGCATAATTGCCTTCATGACAAGCGTACTCGTAGATGTTGGCCGCAGCCGGCACGAACGGTAGCTCGCCGACGATCTTTTCCGTGAAGGTACCGGGATCGTCGATGGTGAAGCGATACACGATCTGATCGTCGGCCACGCGAGTGAATCTTTCCGTGACCACCGCTTGCTCCGACGAGCCACGGAAATTCTGTTCGGCCCGGAAATTGCGCGTCTCGACCACCAACGTATCGCCTTCCCAACGGCCCACCGAATCGCCCATCCATTTACGCATCGAGTCCGGCAAATGCCGGTCATCGAGCCGAATGATTCGGGCGTCGTGCACCATCTCGACCAGGATCAGCACATAACCCGGCGACTGCACGATCTGGTAATAGCTGTTGTACATCACCGGCAGCATCGGCGGCCCCGACGCATAACCGAACGACAACAAACATCGCTCGCCGAGCGCGCGTCCTTCAGGCCCGTCGCTGGAGCGACCGATACGAGTCGCAGCGATCCGTTTCAACGCTGCCTCCGTCAGCGGCGGCACGCGACCGTTGCTGGGCTCTAGAATCATCGACGTTCGATACTCGCCGCCGATCCGAGCCACGCTCATGCCGCGATCGGTCCAGAACAAGTTGTAATTACCCACTGGCGGCAGCGCGCTGGCAGCTTCGATGTTTTTATTGGGATCGCTGGGCTTCGCGTCCGCTTCGACCGCGGCAACAGCTGCGTTGCCAATTGCCTCAGCCTCTGCATCGGTGAATGCACGGCGCGTCCCTAGCTCAGTTGCGCGCTCCATAGGTGTCGCCGTCGCATTGGTCCACACGCCTTGCAGATCGGGCGTGCCATCCGCTAGCCGCGGCGGTTTATATCGAGCTGCGGCATTCGCCGAGCACGCCATCATGGTTAGCACCGACAAAGAAACGGCAACGCCGATCGATAGTCCCTTATTCATCTCCACCTCGCCAAATCTGTGACGTGGACCGCAGCGAAGCCAAATTGTAGCCAGTCGTCAACGCGACGCCGTCTCAGGCCCCAGACAAGATTTATCAAGATTCGGTTCAGCCAGCGCTTTTGAGCCCGCCGACGCGTGGACAGCACGCACGCCGCCCCGCAAACTTACTTGCCCCCATTCACCTTGTCGGCCCACCTGTTAAACGGATGTCACATGCGTAACCTTCATCGTGCCGGGATCGCGCTGGCGTCGCTGCTGCTGGGCTCGCAGGCCCTGGCCGCCGCCGATGTCGCGGACAATTTTCGCCTGACGGATCATCTCGGCGTTTCTCACGAACTTTATTATCTATCCGACATGAAGGCCGTGGTGCTGCTGGCACAAGGCAACGGCTGCGATACCTCGCGCCAAGCGGCCGGCACGGTGCAGGCTCTGCAAAGCCAGTATGAAAAGCAGGGCGTGACCTTTCTGGCCATCAATTCCAATCTGAACGATTCGCTGGGCAGCGTCGGCAAAGAAGCCACTCAAGCCGATATCAAGCTGCCCATCCTGCTCGACACGGCACAACTGGTCGGCGAGTCGCTGAATCTCACTCGCAACGGCGAAGTGCTGGTTCTAAATACCAAAGGCTGGAAGATCGCCTATCGCGGCAACGCCAGCGGCATCAGCGGCGCACTCGACGCAGTGATCGCCGGCAAGCCCGCACCCGCTGCGACGGCTGCCACCGGTTGCGAAATCAAAATGCCCGAACGTGACAAGCGCAATGCTCACGCAAAGATCTCCTATGAGAAGGAAGTCGCGCCGCTATTAATCGACAAGTGCGTGGTCTGCCATCGCCAAGGCGGCATCGGTCCCTGGCAAATGAGCAGCTACGACATGATCCGCGGCTTCTCCCCGATGATTCGCGAAGTCGTTCGCACTCAACGCATGCCACCTTGGCATGCCGATCCACACTACGGCGTGTTCCACAACGACCGCGGGCTGAGCGCTGCGCAAGCCAAGACCTTGGTTCACTGGATCGAAGCCGGCTCACCTCGCGGCGCCGGCGCCGACCCGTTGTTGTCACAAAGGAAAGATTGGCCGCAGTGGGCCCTCGGCCAGCCTGATTTGGTGGTCGAACTGCCGCCGTTCACCACGCCGGCAACCGGCACCATTCCTTACCAAAACATCAAGATCGAGAATCCACTCGATCACGCTGTGTGGGTACGCGCCGTCGACTTCCTTCCCGGCCAGCGCGCCGTCCTTCATCACATCATCGCCTCCGCCGGCGGCGAGACCCGCGGCAACATCAGCCTGAACAACTACGTCCCCGGCGCCGAACCTCTGCAGGTGCCCAAGGACAACGGCATCCTGCTGCCCGCCAAAACCAAACTGCACTTCCAAGTGCACTACACCCCGAACGGCCAAGCGCTCACCGACGTGACGCGCATGGGCTTGTACTTCATGAAAGACCCACCGAAGTACAACTTCCGCAGCATGATCTTCATCAACCCGCGACTGAAAATTCCGGCGAACACCAAAGTTCACGTGGAAAAGGCCGAACGCAAGTTCGATCAAGACGCGGTGATTTTCAGCCTACATCCGCACGCGCACTTCCGAGGCAAATCCTCGAGCTTTGTCGCGCACTACCCGGATGGTCGGGAAGAGATGCTGCTCAATATTCCTGTGTATGACTTCAATTGGCAGTCGACTTACGATTTGTCCAAGCCTCTGAACGTGCCCGCTGGCACCCGCATAGTGTACACGCAGGTGTTCGATAACTCGGTGCAAAACAAAGCCAACCCCGACCCGAATCGAGAGGTGACGTGGGGCGAGCAGACGTGGGAAGAGATGGTGTTCGGCGTGATCCGGTATCGGAATGTGAAGGAAGATCAGACCGCACCGAAGACCACCGAGCCCAACCAAGCCGAAGTGTTTAGCGACAGACCCAGCACTTGATCTCGCAACCGCCCGCCCGGCGCCACGGTCACCGACGCATGCCGATGACCCCACTCCGGCTCCGGGCAAGTTCATCGAACATCTAGGCGCTGTCCG
>NZ_JAEUPY010000208.1 GCF_016790065.1 Steroidobacter sp. | reverse complement strand
CATCACCTGCATCCCTTCACCGATCCGAAAGCGCTTGCAGCGCGCGGCACGCGAGTGATCGAACGGGCTGATGGCGTTTATGTCTGGGACACGGATGGCAATAAGATCCTCGATGGGATGGCGGGCCTGTGGTGCGTCGCTGTGGGCTATGGGCGGCGCGAGCTCATCGACGCAGCTACGCGCCAGCTCGAAACACTGCCGTACTACAACAGCTTCTTTCAGTCCTCCACGCCGACCCAGATCGAGCTCGCGAGGACGCTCGCCGATCTGACGCCTGCGGGGTTGAAACATTTCTTTTTCGCCAACTCGGGGTCGGAAGCGAATGACACCATCATCCGCCTCGCGAGGCATTACTGGGCGCTGCAGGGCAAGCCCACGCGGCGTATCTTCATTGGCCGCACGTACGGTTATCACGGCAGCACGCTTGCGGCGTCGAGCCTTGGCGGTATGCCGGCGATGCACGCGCTGGATCGGCAGGTGTTGCCGGACTTCGTTCATATCCCGCATCCGCATTGGTACACGATGGGCGGGGACCTGTCGCGAGAGGAGTACGGCGTCAAAGCGGCGCGCGAACTGGAGAACAAGATCCTCGAACTTGGTGCGGACAACGTCGCGGCGTTCATTGGAGAGCCGGTGCAGGGCGCCGGTGGCGGTTTCGATCCGCCATCCACTTACTGGCCAGAGATTCAGCGTATTTGTCGCAAATACCAGGTGCTGCTGATCGCCGATGAGGTGATCTGCGGCTTCGGCCGCACCGGCAGCTGGTTTGGCTCGCAGACGTACGGCATCCAGCCAGACTTCATGCCGATGGCGAAGGGTCTGTCGTCGGGCTACCTGCCCATTGCCGCGGCCGCCATCCATGAACGCATCTATGACGTCATTCACAACGGAGGTCAGATCCACCATGGCTACACGTATTCCGGTCATCCTGCCGCGTGCGCAGTGTCGCTCGCGAACATCGCATTGATGAAGAAGGAGGGTTTGGTCGAGCGCGTGCGTGAGGATGTCGGTCCGTACTTCCGAGCTTGTTTGCAGCAGCTGGCCGATGCGCATCCCATCGTGGGTGAGTTGCGCGGCGCAGGACTGTTGGCGGCGTTGCAACTAGTGAAGGATCGGGACAGCCGAACGATCTTCGCGCAGGAAGAGGAAGCGGCGCCGCGTTGTCGCGACTTCGCGCTCCAGAACAATCTCATCATGAGGCCGACCGGCCGTCAGACCATGGTGCTGTGTCCGCCACTGGTGATAACTCGCAGCGAAATCGATGAGATGGTCGAGAAGGCCAAGCGCAGCCTCGACCAGACTGCCGCCTTGTTTGGGTTGTCCTGAGCATTTTCACGGACGCCGTTGGTCCCAAGTTACGATGAGGATTGCTACGATGAGATATCGATCCCTGGCGCTTGCCGCCTTTGCTGCATCGTCCGTCTTGAGCAGCGCTCATGCCGCGGCGGGAGAGCTGCTGTATGCGCTGGAGAATTCGACGCTGCTATCGAGCACCGATACCGGTTGGGACTATATCAAGATGGAGCCGGGCGGCAGTCGACTGTTCATGGCGCGTGCGTCGGATGGCTTGACTGTGTTCGATGTCGACAGGAGCAAGACAGTCGCGACGGTGGAAAACTCGGCGGGCGCAAACGGCCCGCTGCTGTTGCCTGAGTACAATCGCGGCTATGTCGCGATGACCGATGGTTCGCTGCTCAGTTTCAACTTGAAGACGTTGCAGCTCATCGAGCGGCTGAGCTTGGCGAGCGATGGTGGCTTGAACAGCGCCGTGCACGACCCGGTGACCAAGCAGATCCATGCCATCGTCGGCGGCCGGCCGAGTGAGTCGACCTGGTTCACGCTGGATGCGGCGACCGGCAAGCTGATCAAGAAGACCACGTTCCCGTTCAAGAAAATGGACGATCCGGCCGTGGACGGCAAGGGTCATCTGTTTGCGCCGGCGCGCCGAGACAACTTGATCCTGAAACTGGATTCCAAGACTCTGGCTGAGCAGGCGCGCTGGCCGGTCGAGTGCAACGTCGCCAAAGTTCGCTACCAGGCGGCGACCAACCGGATCCTCGCGGCATGCTCCGGCGAGCAGCCGTTGTTCTTCGCCCTGGATGCGAGCACCGGGCGCACCGTGGCCAAGATTCCGATTGGCAAGGGCATGGACGCACTGGTGATCGACGAACAACGCCATCGCATCGTCACGGCGCATGGTACGGACAGCTCATTGTTCGTGATTCAACAGAGCGGTCCCGATGCTTATGAGTTGCTGGGCACCGTATCGACGCGAGTAGGGGCGCGCATGATGCACATCGATGAGCGCAGCGGCCGGCTCTTCGTAGTGGCGGCGGACTATACGACCGGCAAGCCGGATGCGAGTGGTGTGTCGACGCGCACATATCATCCAAACAGCTTCGCGGTGTTGACGTACAAGCCGCAGTAGTTGTCTTCACAGATAGTCAGGGGAAGCGGGCATGCAGCAGCCAACGCGTGCAGGTGTGACGGATGATCAGCTCACGCAAAGAGCGTTCGCCGGCAAAGTACTGCCGGACCAGCAGCTGCGGCTATTTCGCAATCAGGACTGGAAGTTCGCGCTGCGCACGGTTCGGCGCGGCAGCTCGGTGCTGCCGTTGCCGCGGGCCGCTGAACAACTGTCTGACATCGAGATTCGTTCTACTGGCGGGCCGTACGATCTAGTCGACTATGTGGCGCGCAACCGGGTTGCTGGGCTCATGGTCATCAAGCGCGGCAAGGTGATCTGTGAGCATCACGAGTTCGGCAACACCGCGGCGACGCCGTGGATCTCGAATTCAATCGCGAAATCGGTGGCGACGACGCTGGTCGGCGCGGCGATCCGTGACGGCTACATCAAGAGCGTCGACCAGCAACTGACGCACTATCTGCCGCAGCTGATCGATACCGGATATGACGGCGTTTCGATTCGCGACCTGCTGTGCATGGCAACTGGATTGCGCTGGGAGGAGAACTACTTCGATCCCCAGTCCGAGCGACGTCAAATG
>NZ_JAEUPY010000204.1 GCF_016790065.1 Steroidobacter sp. | reverse complement strand
GTGAGTGTGACTATGGCCGGCGCGGGCGTCGGCTGCTCTTTTGGTAGATACAGGATGGCGTTGAGATGCACTCCATCGCGCAAAGGAATTCTCTGCCCCCAGCACATGCGCGCATTCGCGCTCGTTGCATCAGTCATACGGCGAGTTGCTCGCTCTCTTCAGCGCGCGTGGCGGCAAGATCGCAAGCGACCGTCTTCCCTGCCTGCCACAGATGCCACGCCGCCCAGCAATAGCCCGGACACAGTGCGAGCAATGCGTAGCGCAGCGACTCTTCCGCGAAATGCGGCCGCAGCGCATCGCTCAGTGCGCCGGCGGCAAATGGGCCCAGGCCCATGCCGATCAGGTTGGCAAACAGATAAATGATCGCGACCGATACGGCACGTATCCGCGACGGCACCACCGTCTGAATCGTGGCAAACAACGGACCGTTGATTGCCGCGCCAGCGACTGCCGCGAGCGCCATCAAGGTGAATGCGACGTAAAGATTCGGCGCGAGATAGGTGGCCGCCGAAATTATTCCGAAGCTCGACAGTACGATGGCCATAGCCCCGAGCTGCACGCGCTCGTTGGTCGCGGCACCACGTGACGCGAGCGCGCCGCCCAGATAGGTGCCAATCAGGCCACCTCCTCCGAATATCAGCGCGAACCAGCTGCCGAGCTCCCCGGTCTGCAGTCCGTGGCTGCGGATGAAAAATGCGGGAGTCCATTGTCCCACGCCGTAGCTGAAGAACTGCATCACCGAAAAGCAGAACAGCAAGTGGCGGAACGTCAGGTTCCTCCACAACAGAACACTCAGCTCGCCGAACGCAAGCTGCGCCGACGCATCGGTGCCAGATTGCATGCTCGTGTCATTTAGATGTCTCGATGCCCGGCGCGGCTCGTGCAATGTGAGCCATGCCACGACCGGCAATATCAACCCGACCATGCCCAGCGCTATGAATGTGACACGCCAACCATAGAGCTCGTTGAGCCAGCCGGCGATGAAGTAGCCGATGATGAAGCTCAGCGGACCACCGAGACAGTAGATCGCCAAGGCCCGCGGCCGCTCCCGGCGGCTGAATTCATCGGCGATCAGCGAATGGGCGGGTGGAATGCAGCCGGCTTCGCCCACCGCCACGGCGACACGAATCAGCATGAGCTGCAGGAAGCTGGCGGCGAAGCCGCAGACGATCACAGCCACGCTCCACAGTGCGGCACACGCAGAGATGATCAACACGCGATCGCCGCGATCGGCCCAGCGAGCCAGCGGAATGCCCACCGCCGAATAGAACAAGGCAAAGGCAATGCCGCTGAGCAAGCCCAGCTGCGCATCGCTCAGATCCAGAGCCACCTTGATGTCCTGCAGAACCAGGCCGAGCGCCAGCCGGTCCACATAGCTGAATGCCAGGATGAGCATCAACACGCCGAGCATGTATCTCCGGTACATGTGCGGCGGCCAAGCCGCCGTCACGAGCGCCATTCCCAGATCCAGGCTTTATTCATGCGCAGCAGCTCGTGCGGCTGGTATTCGATGGCGAAGCCCGCCGGCGGCGTCGCGCCCAACAGGTTGCGCACCAGAAAGTCCCAGATCCGCCGCTGCACATAACCATTCCTCATCAACAGCAGGTGACCTTCGTTCGGCACGATCAGCAGCTCGAAATCGCGATTCGCGTTGACCAGTGCGTCCACCACCGTCAGCGTCTGACTCACGTGCACGTTCTCGTCCATGTCGCCGGAAATCAGCAACAGCTTGCCTTCGAGCTTGTGAGCGGAGGCCGCGCTGGCTTGGCCAGCAAAAGCATCGAGATTGTCGGGGCCGCGATACTTGTCAGCCCACGCCGCCGAGTAGCAGCTGGAGTCATGATTGCCGCAGACCGATACACCGACGGTAAACACATCGCCATGCTCGAACAGCGCACGAGCCGCTGCGTACCCGCCGCCCGATTGCCCGTAGATCGCGACGCGCGTCCGATCGAGGAACTCATGTCGCTCGCACAACTGCCGAACGACAGCGACATGGTCCTCGATAGAAGCCAGCGCGAGATCGCCGTAGCCGGCCTGACGTATGGCCTTGGTGCGAAATGGCATGCCGCGCGTGTCCAGCATGAAGCTGACCATTCCCAGCTCGGCCAGGACCGTCGCGTGCGCGGCACCGATCGAATGGAACGACTGCGGATGGACGTTGGTCTGCGGCCCCGGATAAATGTAGTCGACCAGCGGATATTTCCCGTTCTCATCGAAATCCGACGGCAGGAACATCGTGCCGTGCAGCCGGGTGGTGCCGTCGGCGGCGAGTGCTGTGAAGGATCGGACGAGCACTTCATCACGACCTGGATAGGCGTTGGCGATATCGAAACTTCGACCTGACTGCAGATCGACGATTCGAGTCACGTTGCCACGTTCGACATGCGTGAGCCGCACGACGCCGAAACGTCCATCGGGCGATGCACCGGGCTGCGCGTAGGGCGGACAGAATGCGCGACTCTGCTCGAGTCCGGCAGGTTCCGTTCTCGGCATGGCGATATCGCCGCCGTGCGCGAGCAGCACCTCGAATCCGCTGCCATCGAGATTCACCCGGCAGAGCGATCGAAGCACTGGATCAACGCGTGGATCCACCCCGCACGCCGTAAAGATGATCGTGCGCTTCGCCTCATCCACGTGAACGACGTCACGCACGAGCCACTCACCACTCGTGATGCGATTCATCTGCCGGCCAGTGGCACCGTCATGGAGATAGAGATGAGCGCGGCCATCGCGCTCGGAGAACCAAACAATCTCACCGCTGTTCAGCGTGCGAACATTAGGGGTCACACCCAGCAGGTGATGCAGTTCCAGATAGCCGGTATCGGTGGTCTCGCACATGACGATGCGCCCGCTGCCAGCGGAGAGATCGAACTCGATCAGCTCGGCTCGTTTGAAGTGACGATCCATACGCAGCGCGAACGCCTTACCGTGCGCACCGAACCAAACCATGCGACCCGTGAATGGCGAGCCCGCCACCACGAGCTGCACCGGGAAATCGTCGAACGAGACGACGCGGCCGGTCTGGATGTGTATCGCAACGACAGTGGCGATGGGCAGCGGGTCGCCTGGCGCACAGTATTTGTAACGATGCAGGACGGGACGGCCGCCACCCGGAGGAGCATTCTCGACCAGCGCGATTTCCGGAACCGCGCGTTCATCGATGCGATGGGTGAGCAACCATTCGGAGTCCGGCGACCATAGCGCAACAGGGCTCGGTCGTTTGGCGTAAGTCACCGCACCCAGGCAGATGTCGGGCTGACGGCCGTACGAGAAGTGCGGTGCTCCATCGCACGTCAGTGGTCGCTGCTCGTTTTTATCCCGCTCGTGCAGCCACAGATCATGACCTTTCACGAAACACGCGTAACGGCCGTCCGGCGAATACAGAGCCGGCATCGCCAATGCCGACCTCCACTCGATGACACGCCGGCTCGACACATCGACGATGTGCTCCTGCCCAGCGAGAGTGATCGCGAGGATTCCTGCGCGCGGCAGAGCGAACTCCGCATCGGCCAGCGCCGCGAGATCGACCACCCTGCCGACAGACTCCGACAACAACGTTGCGAGATTCTCGAGCGCGAGGACCGGACTCACCTCGTGAGTCACGCAATCCGCGATGGCGGGCTCGCCGACGAGTCGACCCAGCGCGGGCACGAAGCGATCCGCCACGAAGTAGTAATGCCGCTCGCCGATCCAATAGCCTTCGACCGCCAAGCCAGGCGTCGTCGCCGAGAGCTTCGGAGCTGTCAGCGACACCGCCCGGCGATAACGCTCGCGGATGTCATCGCTCATCTCGAATTCCATTTTGTTCGTCCTCTGGACTCACGGCGGTCCGCTGACAATTGCTCCTGCATTGCCAGCATTCCCGCCATCCATGGCGGTCCGCTGACAAATTGCTCCTGCATTGCCAGCATTCCCGCCATCCATGGCGGTCAGAATTCGTAGCTGAGCTGTACGCCTACGGTGCGAGGACGCAGCCGATATCCGTGATTCGGCAGACCGAGATGTCGAAACGTATAGTCGTCCTGATTCGTCAAGTTGCGCACGAACACGTCGATCGTGAACTTCTCGATCGCCAGACGCGCGGTGGCGTCGGCCTTGAGATAGTCACCCGCTTGGTTGTTGGCTGACTCCTGCAGGTCTCCGTAGAAATCGCCGACGTAGATCGAATCGAGCCGGACGAACGCGGCGTGCTCGAAGACGTTGAACTCGTACTGGACGGAGAGATTGGCATTCAGCTCCGGCGATCCAGGCAGCCGGTCGCCGTCGAAGGCCGGCACGAACAGACCGGGCGCGTCCTTGGTCAGCTCGGCATTGATGCGCGAGCCGCCAAGATCGATGCGCAAAGACGGCGTGACCTGAAAGTTGGCCTGCAGCTCGACGCCCTGCGAGCGCGCGGCGCCAGCATTCGCCGTGTAGCTGCCGCACACTCCGACGTTCACGCGAATGGGCACTCCGGTCCAGTCCATGCGGTACACATCCGCCGCGAGGCTCAATCGACCGTCGAGCAACGAGAACTTCGCTCCCAGCTCGTAGTTGTCGACCTCATCGGACTGAGTGCTCCTGGTGCTCGCGAGCGAGATGCCGCTGCCGTCGAGCACACCGTCGTTGTTCAGATCGCACGTCGACGGCAAGCCGGGTTGCGGGCTACCGAGCCGGAATCCTTGCGACCAACCTGCGTAAAGCGTGGCCTGATCGTTGGGCTTGAAGCTCAGGTTGCCGCGAAACGTACTGCCCGACGCATCTGCATCGATGATGGTGGTACGAGCGGTGGGGCCGAAGAAGACGCTGGCAGTCGTGTCCACCCGACCGGTACGCTCGTAGTCGTAGGCGCGAGCACCGCCGGTGAGTGTCCAGCGCGGGATGAACTCCCATGAGACTTCGCCGAACGCCGCTTTCTGCTCGAGCTCACGCCGATCGAAGTAATCGCCGAGCTGGCGCACGCCTGCATACGTCGCCGGGTCGCCATGC
>NZ_JAEUPY010000199.1 GCF_016790065.1 Steroidobacter sp. | reverse complement strand
CTTGCATACCGCGATGAGTGCGGCCGCGCACGATGAAATCTTCGAATGCCCAGGCGAGACCGAGTTGGTGCACGTTACGCCCGTCGATCGCGGAGAGCGTCGAGTGACGGCTTTCATTCGCGTCGTTGCCATGCAACGGCCAGCCCACCGACGTCTCCGCCTGTGCGGCACTGACGGCGACCAAGCAGCCGCCGAGTAAGACTTCGAGAAAATTTCGTACGGACATCGGCACACCTTTAACCGGACATCAACATCAAGCATGTCAAAGATCGACTTCGACATGCGCTTACGGAGGATAGTATGAAACATTCGATGCTTATGATTGCAATGCTGAGTGTACCCATGATGGCAGCGGCTCAGAACAAGCCAGCCAGCACAGCGGTGCCGTGTGCCAGCGCGACCCATGCGCCGATGGTTAGAGATTTCTACGAAAACCAGAAACCGGGGAGGCCGTTGCCGGTCGCGAGTCGGCACTTCAACGTCGCGGAGACCGTAATCGCGAGCGCGTTGCCCGCGACTCAATCCATTGGCACGGCAGGCTCCGCGCAAGTTGCGCAGACAGTTTGGAAGTCGATCGATGAATGGGGCGCGAACACTTCTATCAAGCTCGTGCTCACTTCAGGCGGTAAGCACGCGTATTCGTTTCCGAGTCTGGTGCCGATGGCGAAGCCGGACACCGGGGAGGGCTGGCTTGATATGTATGCTGACGATAGCAAGGGCGTGCACGCGCATATCAACGGCCAATACTTGAAGGCTGTGTTTGCGACGGATCTTCCCGGGCCAAAGGCTGGCGAGCGCACTCAGGCTATTTCGTTTTACAACCAGGATGGCAGTTTGGTCCTCGGGGTCTACGCTCGGGTGGCCGGCGAAACTTTCGATCAAGCTGCGGTCGAGGGCTTCAAGAAGACCTGGGCTGTGATCGAATCGTTGCCGCGAATCTGCGCTGCCAAGTAGTAACGAAAATACATCTCACATGACGCGCGCTGCTCGCGGCGCGCGTCCGGAATGCATTAATCACGAATCACGGCGCCTGCAGCGCCGTGAGTAGCCACGCACAGAGTTCCCATGCACAAAACTGCAAATCGAATTATTACCTGGCTCTGCGCATGCGCATCGCTGCTGTTCGCCGTAGCTACGGCAAGTTCCGCACCGGCGTACCGCGACGAAATGGTGAATGTGCGCGGCACGCTGATGCATTTCCGTGTCTATCCCGGCGATGCGCGGACCGTTTTGATGGAGGCGGGCTCGGGCGAGGGTCACGAGCGCTGGAACGAACTTGCACCGCGCATCCTAGCCACGACGGGCGCGACGGTCATCAGCTACGACCGCGCCGGGTTCGGTTCCAGCGAGCCGCTCACCACCCCCTACGACATCCACGACGAGGTCAGCCGCCTGCACGCCGGTCTTTATGCGCTCGGCCGCGACCAGTGGCTAGTGCTGGTTGGCCACAGCTATGGCGGCTACCTGATCCAGTTGTACTCGAATCTCTATCCCGGCGATGTGCGTGGCCTCGTCTATGTCGATGCGGATACGGTGCAGAGCATAGATGCCGTCGATGCCGCGGCAATGGTCGTGAAGAGCATCAAGGCCAAGGAGAGACTGGACGCTAGCCCGACAGAGCGCGCTTCGCTGCGCCACGCACGGGCATTCGTAGCGACGCACGAAACCATGCGACGCTATCCCGTGGTCTGCAATGTACCGGTAAGCGTACTGACGGCCGATATAGTCTGGCCCGACGGGTCGAAAGCCGAACGCGAAGGCTGGGTAGAGGGGCACCGTCAACTGGCGCTTGCGAGCAATGGTCGTTGGATCGTGGCGAAAGGTGCAGGCCACATGCTGCAGGTCGATCGACCCGACATCGTGCTCGAGACCCTCCATCAGGTGCTCGCCGATGTCCCGAGACGCGGCGCTTCGCTCGGAGTCGTGGGCCAAGCTTGTGCGAAGCCGCCGCGCTAGCGTCGCACAGTGCTGACTGGTTGGCTGTATAGAGTGCCGTCGTGCAACCGCGGATAGGGCATTGCAGCGCTACGAACGCCGACAAAACATCGCCCAGCCGTTTCGCTTGCCCGCTGGCGATGGGCGGGCGGCAGCGGATTGCATGCTGTGGGTGATATCTCTTTGCTAACTGCTTCTGGCGATTATTAAGCGAGATGACCTTGCCGCGGACCATCACCATGATAGGTGCCGATGAAAGTTCCAGCGGGTCGCCATCCCAGAT
>NZ_JAEUPY010000175.1 GCF_016790065.1 Steroidobacter sp. | reverse complement strand
TGCGTACCATCCGGCGACCACGATGGTGACGCTTCTTCGAATTCACTGCTGTCGGTCAACGCTGCCGCAGTCTTGGTCGCGAGGTCGTAGAGCTGCAGTCGCGCTGGCGCCAGATTCACATCTCGATAGCGATCGCCGTCGCTCTGGAACTGGTAGCGCTCGATGACGATGGCAGTGCTCGGACGCGGCGGCGTCGCCTTGCGAGTCACCAGCACCAGTCGTTTCGAATCCGGCGACCATTCGTAGCCGCCGACGCCTTCCGCCACATCGGTCAGTGGATAAGCCTCGCCACCGCGACGATCCAAAGCCCACACCTGAGCAACAGCATCGCTGTCGTAACGCGTCGACAGGAACGTCAGCAGTCGTCCGTCCGGGCTCCAGCGCACGGCGCTCACCGAGAATTGTCCATGCGTCAGCGGCACGCTCTGCTGACCATCCCAACTCATCATCCACAATCGGCTGACGGAACGGTCGGTCTTGGCGTCGACGGCACTGATGACATACGCGAGCCAGGCACCATCGGGAGAAATTTCCGGTGCGCTCCAGATTGTCTGCTCGCGACCGAAGTCGTCCATCGACAGCACGCGCGCCGACACAGGTGTTGCGACGATCAACATCGCGGCGATCAGCGCAGCGGTCCATCGCAATCTTGCTCGCGGGCTGTTACTCGTCATTCTTTCGGCAGGCCTTGGTATTTCTTGCGGTAGCGCTCGTACAGCCGCGTGTGATGGTTGGCGGCAAGGTTGACCTCGCGGCCATCGATCCAGGCGCGCTCGACGGCGCTGCGAATATCGAGAACGTCGCCGCTGGCGATGAACAGCGTCGCCGCCTTGCCGGCGTCGAGCGAACCCAAGTGATCGGCAACGCCGAGGATCTCAGCGGGCGTCAGCGTGATGGCTCGCAATGCGCCTTCTGCACCCAGCCCATACGCGGCGAAGGTTGCCGCTTGGTAAGGCAAGTTGCGTTCGGCAGTCACGCCACCTTGCAGCGTGTAAGGCGAGTTTCTATTCGCAATCGCCAGTTGCACGCCGGCGGCGGCCAACTTGCCGGCGATGGTGAACGCGCTGTCGTAATCATCCGAGTTGTACGTCGGCTGGGTGTGCGCAGTGCCGAGGATGACGGGAATGGTTTGTTCCTTCAGCGTCGACGCCACGCGCCAGGCATCACTGCTGCCGCTCATCTGCGTTACCAAAACCATTCGCAGCCTTTCTTGTCGAGCGAACTCGAGCGCGGCGCGGATGTGAGCGATCCGGTCGGCGTGGATGAACACCGGCATGCGGCGATCGAGGATCGGCAGCATTGCCTCGGAGCGCAGGTCCGGCACTTCGACATGGCCAGCGAGCTTGGCGGAGAGATAGGTTCGCGCCTCTCGCAGCGCCTGATCGAGCTGCGTCCGTTTCTCCGATGTATCAGGCCAATAGACATGCAGCGCGATCGGGCCGGCGACCGTCATTTGTTGCGCGGTCCAGCCATCCGGTTTCATCAGCATCGAGCGGCCGGCAATGATGCCTTCCGGGCCGACGCCTGGCACGATCAGCGCCGTCAGCACGCCATTGGCGCGCGCCACCGGCCAAGCGAGGCCATCCGGATCGACCGCCACATCCGGGCGCAGGTTGGCGTTGTTCCAGCCCAGCTCCTGAAAGAAATGCGAGTTGGGCGGCTGATTCGCTTCGAACATCCCTGCGGTCGGCAGGCCGAGAATGCTGTTGGCGGAAATCATGCCGGGATAGATCCGCTTGCCGGACACGTCGATGCGCTCGGCATCCGCAGGCACGTCGACGCGACTGCCAACGGCAGCGATCCGTCCGTCTCGTATCAGCAGCTC
>NZ_JAEUPY010000174.1 GCF_016790065.1 Steroidobacter sp. | reverse complement strand
CTAGCAAACCCCCTCCGGGGCCGCCGCGGCTCCAGCCAACCTCACCTAACGTGCTGATTGCTGGGCCAGTTCCAGCGCTTGGCACAACTCTTGGTATGTATCTACGCGTGCCCTCGTCATGGCGCAGGTTCGAAGCCTGGGCTGACGAGACTCAGCTCCAGATATCAATGTAGATATCAAAGACTTACAGCTGCCATTGCTCGGTGAAGTAATAACTCGCCAGCTGGGCAATGAGCGCCACAGTGGAGAATCATGCGTCGTACTTACTTTCCGGGTCTTATTGCCGGGTGCTGGATCCTGACCTCGATATTGCTGACCGGTTGCGGCGGCGGAGGCGATGGCGGTGCTTCCACAGGGAATGTGACTTCCCCGACCACGGGCACCAATGCCGCCCCCACCATCACCGGCACCCCGGGTTCGACCGCGGTGGTTGGCCAGGCTTACAGCTTCCAGCCCGCGGCCAGCGATGCCAACGGCGATCAACTCACCTTCAGTGTCGCCAACTTGCCTAGCTGGGCGACGTTCAGCACCACGACTGGCCGCGTCTCTGGCACGCCGACCGCGTCGCAGGTGGGTGCTTACGCCAATGTCAGGATCACGGTGTCCGATGGCACGGCGAGCACGACGCTCGCTGCCTTCACGATCACGGTCAGCGCAGTGGCCAATGCGAGCGGCAGCGCGACGCTGTCATGGACGGCGCCGACCACGAATTCCGACGGCAGCAGCTTGGGTAATCTGGCGGGCTTTCGGGTGATGTATGGCCGCAGCTCGGGCAGCCTCGATCAGACGGTGACCCTGGACAATCCGTCGATCAATCGTTACGTGGTGGAGAACTTGAGCTCCGGCACGTGGTACTTCGCGGTGATGGCGGTGAACAGCGCCGGCACCACCAGCCAGCTGTCCAACACGGCTAGCAAGACCATCAGCTAATTGACTCAGCGCTAATCGAATCCAGCGACGGCCTCGGCCCCAGGATGTGCTGGGCGCCGGGGCCGATTGCTTGAACCTTCCTCAGCCTAGGCTCATTCCTCGCCTGGCTCCATCTGCGACTGCTGGTAGTTCTGAATGCCGACGCGCTTGATCAGATCGAGCTGCGTTTCCAGCCAGTCGATGTGCTCTTCCTCGGACTCCAGGATGTCTTCGAACAGTTCGCGCGACACGTAGTCGGCGACTTTTTCGCAATCGGCGATGGCGGCGCGCAGGTCGGGATGCGCCTGCATCTCGAGCTTCAGATCGCAGCTCAGCGCTTCTTCGACATCTTCGCCGATCAGCAGCTTGCCCAGATCCTGCAGGTTCGGCAGACCATCCAGGAACAGGATGCGCTTGATCAGCTTGTCGGCATGCTTCATCTCATCGATGGACTCGTGATAGGTGCGCTCACCGAGTTTTTTCAGGCCCCAGTGCTCGAACATCCGAGCGTGCAAAAAATACTGGTTGATGGCCGTCAGCTCGTTCTTCAAAACGACGTTGAGATGACGCAATACCGTTGCGTGGCCCTGCATGTGGTGCTCCTCGAGACGCGTGAATGGCTAGACAGCCGCGAATGTTGGAGGAGCTGCGCGGAATGAGGCAACTGCGCGATAGCGCAGCGAATCGATGGGGGAGACGGATTTAAGAATTACCGCGAGAATACGCGACTTGGTTCAGGCGGCGACCGGCCGATTTGCGGATTCGATATGAGTCTCAATAACTTCTCGCGCAGAATCCTCACAGCGGCCACAGCAGCTGGCGACTGGCAGACGCATCTGGACTTCGCACAATGACCCGGCGCCTTGGTCGACGACCTCTCGGATCTGGCGATCGCTGATGGCGTGGCACACGCAGATGTACATGGTGGTCGGCTCTCGAATCCTGGGCGGCGCTTGCATGAGTCGCGACGGATGGCCCATGCTAAAAGCAAATGCGAATGATTGTCAATTGACGAGTCCTCTTACAGCCCGTAGGTGCCGCCGACCGGTCTATGTCGGCCTGCTTGACGGTCCGTTTGACGGGCTTGGGACGGGATCGAGGATTTGACAGTAGTCCGTGTGACTGCCTTCACGCGGCTGTGAGGGTGACATGACTAGACTTACGTCCGCTGGTGCACAACGAGCAACTCGCGCTCAATAGCCGGCCGACACGGAACCGATTTCAGCGAAAAGGCACGAAGCAAACGCGTGGCGATCCGAATCTTTCAACATTACTGGCATCTACACCTGGCCCTGCTAGCGGCCATCGAAGGTGTGATCTTCTTTTTTGCCCCGTACGCGGCGGCCATCCTGCGCTTCGACTCGCAGCCGTTGGCCGAGCAGATGCTGGGGCCGATGCTGCCGCGAGGAGTGGTGTTCTCCGGCGTGCTGTTCATCAGCCTGGCCGCGATGGGCCTGTACAACTCCCGGCAACGCTCGCGCCTGGCCGGGCTGATTGCCCGAGTGGCGGCCAGCGTGCTGGCCGGCGCCATGCTCATCACCATCCTGTTCTATCTGTTCCCCGACCTGCACATCGGTCGTGGCGCGCTGCTGATCAGCTTGGTCATCGCCTTCAGCGGCTCGGTGATTTCGCGCATCGTGTTCGACACGCTGGTCGACGAGGATTTGTTCAAGCGTCGCGTGCTGGTCTACGGCTCGGGCCGTCGAGCGGCGAGCATCGCGCGGCTGCGCCGCCGTTCGGACCGCCGTGGCTTCGTCGTGACGGGCTATGTGGCGGCCGAGGGCGACGAGAGCTCCGAGGTTCCGGAGAACGAGAAGCTGCCGACCACCGTCGACCTGCTGAGCCTGTGCGAGCGCTATCGGGTCGATGAGATCGTGGTCGCGATGGACGATCGTCGGCGTCGTTTTCCCATGGATCAGCTGCTCGAATGCCGTCTGGAAGGCGTCGAGATCCTGGAGTTGGTGTCGTTCCTGGAGCGCGAGACCGGCAAGGTGCGGCTCGACTTGTTGAATCCCAGCTGGATGATTTTCTCGGCAGGCTTCGGGCGAGGGCGCATCCACGATACGTTGGAGCGGGCGTTCGATATCGTCGCGAGCCTGATCCTGCTGGTGGTGGCCGCGCCGCTCATGGTGTTGACCGCGCTGGCCATCAAGATCCTGGAAGGCCCGAAGGCTTCGATCTTCTACGGCCAAGTGCGCGTCGGTCAGTACGGCCGCCCATTCCGGCTGCTGAAGTTCCGTAGCATGCGAGAAGACGCAGAGAAGAACGGTGCGCAGTGGGCGCAGAAGAACGACTCGCGCGTCACGCCCATCGGCGCGTTCACCCGTCTGACGCGTATCGATGAGCTGCCGCAGATCTTGAACGTGCTTCGCGGCGAGATGAGCTTCGTCGGTCCGCGGCCCGAGCGGCCTGAGTTCGTCGGGCAACTCGAGGAGCGCATCCCGTATTATCGCGAGCGTCATACCATCAAGCCGGGCATCACCGGATGGGCGCAGCTGTGTTATCCCTACGGCTCCTCGGAGCAGGACGCCATCGAAAAACTGCAATACGATCTGTTCTACGTCAAGAACCACAGCCTGCTGTTCTATCTGGCAATCCTGGTTCAGACGGTAGAGGTGATCGTGTGGAGAAAAGGCGCGCGTTGAGAGTGGCGGCATGAATGCGTTCGGCATTGCCAGCTATGGCATCGCGGCGCTGAGCTTCCTGGTGCTGACTGTGTTGCTGATCACCGCCTGGCGGGGTCGGCAACAAGGCGCACATCTGATCGTTGCGAGCGCTGTCACGGCCGCCTGGGCGGGGATTCTTGCCCTGCAGAGCTACACCGGCCAGGTTCCCGTGCTGGTCATTTATCTCGCCGATGCGATTCGCGGCGGCGCTTGGTTACTCACCTTGGTGGCGGTGGCCGGTATCGCCGCGCCCAAACCCCTGGCGATGGCGGCGCGCGGCCTCTGTGTGCTGTTGCTGGCCGCGGCGGTCGTCCTGCCCATCCTCGAACACTTCGACATCGCGGTCATCAATCCGACGCTGCTGTTATCGCGCGCCGGTCTAGCGCTGTCGTTGGTCGCGTTGATTCTGCTGGAGCAGATCTATCGCAACTCGTCGCAAGTGGCGCGGGTCTCGCTGAAGTACTTCATCATCGGCGTCGGCACCTTGTTCGCCTATGACCTGTTCCTGTACTCGCAAACCGAACTGCTACGAGCGGTCTCGGTCGATGCCTGGACCTCGCGAGGCATTCTCAATGCGTTCGCCATGCCGCTGATTGCGATTGCCGCGCGCCGTAATCCCGAGTGGTCGCTCGAAGTGTTCGTCTCGCGTCAGATCGTGTTCTATACGACGACGGTGCTGGTCATCGGCTCGTATCTGACGGTGATGGCGCTCGGCGGACTGTATGTGCGAGAGATCGGCGGGGCCTGGGGCAACGTCGGCCAGATCGTGTTCTTCGCCGGCGCCATCGTCGTGCTCGCGAGCCTGGTCACCTCGGCGCCGTTGCGACGGCATGCGCGCGTCTTCATCAGCAAGCACTTCTACAAGAACAAGTACGACTACCGCATCGAGTGGCTGCGCTTCATCAGCACGCTGTCTTCGACCGATGAAGAAGATGTGGGGCGCACGGCCGTGCGCGCCATGGCACAGATTTTCACCAGTCCCGGCGGCTTCCTGTTCCTGCGCGAAGAGACCGGCAAGAAGTTCCTGCCGTATGCCGCCTGGCCGATGAGCATCGACTCGTTGGGGCTGCCGGCGAGCCTGTCGGCCGATGATGATTTGCCGCAATTCCTGGCGCGCAAACAATGGATCATCGACACCGACGAATTTCGCCGCACGCCGGATTTCTACGGCAACATTGCCATCCCGCAATGGTTGCTGGACAACCAGCAGCTGCGCATCGTGTCGCCCATGTTGCAACTGGATCGCCTGGTCGGCTTCGTGGTGTTGTACGATCCGCCGCCACCGTTCGAATTGACCTACGAAGACCGAGATTTGCTCAAGACCCTGGGCCGCCACGTGGCCACTCATATCGCGCAACAGGATGCCGATCGCCGCCTGGCCGAGAGCCGCCAGTTCGAGGCCTACAATCGTCTGACGGCCTTCATGATGCACGACCTGAAAAACTCGGTGGCGCAGCTCAAGCTGATCGTCGCCAATGCGCCGCGCCACAAGCACAAGCCGGAGTTCGTCGACGACGCCATCGGCACCATCGCCAACGCGGCGGAACGCATGACCAAGTTGATCGAGCAGCTGCGCGGCGCGACTTCGGCCGACCGTCAGATGCCGGTGGACCTGCGCGAGTTGGCGCAGCAGGCGGTGTCCCGTTGCAGCTATCGCGCGCCCAAGCCGCAGTTGCAGTCCGGTCCGCCGCTGACGGTCCTGGCCAATCCCCAGCGCTTGTCGGTGGTCATCGAGCACATCATTCGTAATGCTCAGGACGCCACCAGCGAGACCGGTTCGGTGTCAGTGAGCCTCGGACAAAATGGCCGCGAGGTCCGTTTAATAGTGGAAGATACCGGCGCCGGCATGGAGGCGGACTTCATCCGCAACCGGCTGTTCCGTCCCTTCGACAGCACCAAAGGCGCCAAGGGGATGGGCATCGGGGCCTACCAGGTCCGTGAATACATCCGGTTGCTGGGAGGGGACGTGGAAGTGCAGAGCAGTCCCGGACAAGGCACCCGGTTTGCGGTTAGCCTCCCGCTGTCGCAGAGCCAGGATGCGCCCGCGCCGGCCGACGATGCCGTGGCCGGTTGACGTTTAGACAGGAGCTGAAAAGATCGTGAGCGAAGACAAGCCCAAACTCCTGATCGTCGAAGACGACCTGGGACTGCAGAAGCAGCTCAAGTGGTGTTTCGACGAACACGAAGTGCTGATTGCCGGCACTCGTGCCGAAGCACTGGCCCAGCTGCGTCGTTTCGAACCGCCGGTGGTATTGCAGGATCTCGGCCTGCCGCCCGATCCCGAAGGCGTCAACGAGGGCATGCAGACCTTGCGCGAGACCTTGAGTCTGGCGCCGTCCACCAAGGTCATCGTCGTAACCGGCAATAACGATCGCGACAACGCGGTGCGCGCCGTGTCGTTGGGCGCGTATGACTTTTATCAGAAGCCCGTCGATACCGACGTGCTGCGTCTGATCGTGAGCCGTGCGTTTCATATTCACGCGCTCGAAGAACAGAACCGTCAGCTGCACGAAGCGCAGTTCACTGCGCCGTTCGAAGGCATGATCGCCACCGACGACTCCATGCTGAAAGTCCGTCGCATGATCGAGAAGGTCGCGCCCGCTGCGGTGTCGGTGCTGATCCTCGGCGAGAGCGGCACGGGCAAAGAACTGATTGCGCGCGCCATTCACCAACAGAGCGGCCGGCGCGATGGCAAGTTCGTCGCCATCAACTGCGCGGCGATTCCGGAACAGCTGCTGGA
>NZ_JAEUPY010000153.1 GCF_016790065.1 Steroidobacter sp. | reverse complement strand
CTCCAACTGCTGGCGCACCACCTCGACGTCGCCAATGGTCTTGCGGTCGCCGAGATGCGGATACACCGCCGTCTCGATCTCCGTGGCTGGCAAGACTGTATTGCCGAGCACCCGGTATTCGTTGATGTTGAAGGTGTCTTGTAAATTCTCGGGTGAACTTTCAACGCCGACCTGCTGAGCGAACAGCCGAGGGCTGACGATGGCCGACAGATATAAAAGTGTAACGATGGAGGAACGCAGCGACACGATGACCCTCGCGGTGAAGTCGCGCCTTGATACTGGACGCGGATGACATCACCGTGACAATGCGGACATCGACTGTGCACACGAATGTATGACACGAAAACACAGCCCTATTCGGCTGTTTTCAGTAGTCGCTAGCGGCTCGATTCGAGAGTGAGTTACAGCAGGCGGCGCCAGAAGAATGCGGCGAGCGTGACGGCGCCGCTGGCGAGGATCAGCAGCATCACCCACCAAAACGCGTGGCCGGCGTGCAAGCCCGGCATGCCACCGACGTTCATGCCGAAGATGCCGGTGACCAAGGTCATCGGCAACAGCACCGCGGTGAGGATGGACAAGACATATAAGTTACGGCCGGTGTTCTCGGCCAGCCGCGACGCCAACTCTTCTTGGAGTAGCTTGGCGCGCTCGTACAGCTCGGAGATTTCTTCCAGCGCAAATGCCAACGAGTCAGTGCACGACTGCAGCGCCTCGCGATCCGCCGGCTCCAGCTCGCCGGTGGGCCGATGCAGGAACCGATTCAAGTCCGCCCGCTCCGGCGCAAACTGCCGCCGCAGCCGGGCGCATAGACGACGGTTTCGGCCCAACAGCTCGCGTTGTTGTTCGATGTTGCCGGCCAGAATCTTGTCTTCGATGTCATCCAGCTGGTCGGTCATTTCGTCGGCCAGCCGCTTGACTCGGCTGGTACGAATGTCCAGCAACTGGGTCGCCAGGTCGATACCTGAGGTTGCCGAGAAATTCGAGCGCATCTGCTGACGCAACTCGTCGGCACTCTTGAGCGGATGCAGCCGCGCGGTGATCAGTAGATGCGGGCTGGCGAAGCACCACAGCGGTGCGACTTCGGAAGGGTCGGACGCATCGTCATAAGAGAAATCGTTGACCACCAGCAACAGGCCGTCATCGACCAATTCCACCCGCCGATTACCGTCATGATCCCGCCACAGTTCCCTCAGGGCTTCCGGCAGGAACGTTGCCTCGAGCAGCCAGCGCCGGGCGCGCGCATCGCTCAGATTGAAATGCAACCAGATGACGGCATCGGCCGTGCCACGAATTTGTAACAATGCCGGCGCCACCTCTTCCGCCGGAATTTCCTGAGGCGCCGCGTTCGGCCGCAACCGGAACCCACAGATCAAGCCCCGATCCGCCCCCAGGCTCTCGGCGAGCACGGCAGGCATCGGCTTGGGCCGAGCATCTGTAATTTCCGACGGCAGTTGTGACACAGGTGAGTCATTCGTGTGACGACTGCCGGCAAGGATACCGCGGCGCGAGTTCAGGCGAGAGGAAATCAATTCAGCCGCAGAATCCTCCCTTCCACCTGCGCACTGAAAGGCTGCGGCAACGACTCCACATAGTCGACCAGCGCGCCCAGGTCGACCGGCCCGATCACCCGATTCGTCCCCTGCGGCAACACCAAGAAATTATCGCCGCCGGCCGCAATGAAACTATTCACCGTCACCCGGTAGGTCGCCGCCGGATCGAGCGGTGTGCTGTCGGCTGCAAGTATCTGCGTCACCCGATCGCCGACAGGGCGCGTATTGTCCCAGGTGTACGTCAACCCCGAGGTCTTCAAGATGCGAGGGAACGCCTGGCCCTGCCACTGCTGTTCCAACAGCGTCTTGATCTGCGCCCCGCTGAGATCCATCGAGACCAGATCGTTACCGAACGGCTGAATGGTGAACAACTCACCCCAGCTCACTTCGCCGGCCGCGAGATCGGCCCGAATCCCACCCGGATTCATGAATGCAAAATCGGCATTCGTCGTCACACGCTGCGCATCGGCGATCAAATTGCCGAGCGACGATTCGCCGGCGCTGCTCTCGGTTCGGGTCAACGCAGTCGTCACGGTACCGACGATGCGATTCACCAGCGGGCCAACGCGCTCATCCGCCTGCGCTACCAACTCGGCGACGGTCACGTCAGGCACCAGGCCCGGACCCTCGTCGCCCCAGGTCGTCACGATAGCGGCGGATTTTTCTACCACGTCGGCACTCTTGCGGCTGATCGACAGGTCGATGTCGCCGTAAGCCGTGCTGGCCGAGAACGCCTGGGTCACCAATATTTGTTTGCCCTGCTGGTTCGGCACCAGCGCATTGGTGAAGCCATGGGCGTGGCCGGAGACCACCACGTCCACTTCGCTATCCAAACGTTTGACGATGTCCGCAATGGGGCCGGTCGGCGGCAGCACTTCCGGATCGGTCGGACCGGTGTAACTGCTCTGGCCTGTGCCCTGATGGATGGTCACGATGATGGTCTTTACGCCTTGGCTCTTCAGCACTTTCACCGAGGCGTTGATGGCGCTGGCCTCATCGATGAACTGCAGGCCAGCTACGCCCGTGGGCGTCACGATGGTGGGGGTTTCCTTGAGCACTGCGCCGATGAAGCCGATGCGCACGCCGTCCACAATTTTCACTGTATGTGGCGGCAGCACCGAGCGACCCGTGGTTTGATCGATCACGTTGGCGCCGATGTATGGAAACTGCGCGCCTTGCCAGCGCTTGTCGATGAACGGCCCATCTTCGTGATTGCCGCCATACACCAGGCGCAGTGCTTCGCCGATGCCTTCGTCGAATTCGTGATTGCCGAGGGTGCCGACGATGTTACAACGCGGCTGCGTGTAAGCCTGGATGTCGTAGGGAAGCTTGCGGAACAGGCGCGCTGGCAAACAGTGCTTATTGGCCAGTTCATTCAGCACGCCGATGGCCGGCTCATCTTGTAACAGCGCCGAGTTCGGCGGCGACGCGCCGACGTGATCGCCGGCGTGCACGATGAATGCTCCGTCCTCCGCTGCTGCACCGGCAGTCTTCAGATAAGCCGCGAGTACCGCAGCGCCGCCTGCCGGGCGAGTCCCGACTGCGCGTGGTGAAAGTTGACCATGAAAATCATTGATGCCCAGCAGTTTGATCTTCACCACCGGGTCGTGCTTCCACCGGGAATCACGCCAGGTCAGGCGTTCGGCCGCCTTACTACGAGCCGCGATGCCTTCGCCACGCTCCTGGTAAGAGTCCTGTTCGTTAGAGTGGGATTGGTCGTGCGACTGCGCGACTCCCGCAAACGTGGCCGCTACCGCGGCTGCGAGCAACACGGACTGCGAACGCATGGCAACTCCTCTGCAATGGCGCATTGTGTTGAGCGACTATGCGCCCGGCGCTTTACAGAATCGTCGCGGTCAGATTGCAGGTTTGTGGCGAGCGTTAAGACTCGCCCGCAGGCGGGCTAATCGAAAATCTTGCCCGGGTTGAGAATGTTATTCGGGTCCAGCGTTCGCTTCAGTGCTCGCATGACAGCCACCGCAG
>NZ_JAEUPY010000152.1 GCF_016790065.1 Steroidobacter sp. | reverse complement strand
AGGGATAGTAACGTCTGCAACGGCTCTCACTCGCGGCCGTGACCAGAAGCGATTGCGACGGAGGAAGGCTCACACTATGGGGATAGTGCGAGCCTTCACGATCGATCGGATCAGCCGTTCTATGCGGCTATTCCTGTTTCGCTGGGGTGTCGGTGAAGTCGCGCTGTGCATGTGCATGCTGTAGCACGGGCTGAGCGTACTGCAAGACGCGAGCTTCATCGATGCCGTTGGACTGCTCGGCATACAACGTATGCTTGCAAGGCCGAAGTTGGACTTCGGGAACCGTGTCCGGACCCGTTAATTGCAGGGTCAGCGATAGACCCAGGCTACTTTCGTGAAAGGGCACTTGGTTGGCCAATCTCGCCGGAATCGGCGGTGTTGACGCCTGTGCAGGTTTTGACGAGAGTGCAAGGATGCGGAAGAAGTTCTTTTCCGAAACTTCCGCCCAAATACCGATGTGATAGGGCTCCACTCGGCCATGGACGGGTAGCGGAATCAAAGCGCGGATGAAGAATCGGTTGTCATTGAGAACAATATATTCCGAGCTCAATCGACACCGTGCGTCTCGTTCAGCCTTGGAGAGCTGAAATACCTCATCTGGCAACCGAAAGCTCAGCTCGAGGACGCTGACTGGGGCGGGTTCGCCACAGCACGCGCACGCGATCATGTCAGTCATGATGAAGATCCTCATTGAAGACGTCTGCTCCTGGGCTCGAGCCAGCCGTTTCTGAAATGGGCATCGCCAGGTCGGCGATCTGGCTTCAGGAGCGGACGTAAGAACCAGGTGGAATTTCCGTTAACGATCGATGGCGGCTTTGCACCGGGTCGTGCGGCTCCCTGACGCGCTGTTTGCGCAACACGTCTGTGCGCGCAAGACGGTTTGCACGCGTGCTGTTCGTGTCATGCGGCGTGCGAGTCGGGGTGCGTACCCGCGGCATTGATCGCTACAACTCAATCAGCGGGTGCGCTCTGGATGGCAGGTGGATACCAACGTCGCCAACTCACGATGGCATCCCAATAGGTGCTGAATTGCGGAGCTCAGCAAACCCTCACCGCGGAGCGCCCCTGCGCTGGCAGGTGGGCACTGTCGGTCAAGACTCACTGAGCATGGCAGCTAGCGCGCGACCGAAGATCGTGGCACACCGTCCTCGGAAGCCTCTTTGACACGCCCCTCGTGACCGTCTAATAGAGCGGGATTTATGGGAAATAGTAAGAATGCGGGTCTGACGCCGAAGGCGTTCAGACGCAGTCTGTACGCGTTCAGGGTAGCGGCGATTCTGTTGCGATAGAGGGGTGCGCCTGCATTCCTTGTCCTGTGCGTCAGGTTCGTCGGGAAGCTTTGCATCCTGGGGAAGGAGCAGGGGAGCGATGCCGGGATGATGCAGCTTGATCTCGAGTCGGATATCCGCCGTTGCGACTAGAACGGCGGTGTCTTCCGGCGGTTCATATTCAATCACGCTCGCGGTGAGTTGGTCATTTGCGATGGTCAGGGACAGCTGGTTCTCGCGGAAGTCGATTTGCGACTCGGTAGGGATGAAACACCACTTCACGCCGGGGTTGACTTCAAGCGATCCGTCTTTTACGAATGCGACCAGCCCAGCGGATGTACGCGTCTGCCCGCTTGTGCAGATTTGCGGACGGATTGTGAACTTTCTGATGCTCACGTTTCCTCCGAATGGGCATTGGCTGTAAGTGATCTCGGTCGGTTCCAGGTTCGACCCGGTGTACGCAGCGAGTTGCCATCTCCCGTGCCCGACAGGTTCTACGGAGCCATTGGTGCGTCAACGCGTGACGCCATCGTCCTGCCGGTCGCGGATGTGGCACCGCACGAGCGACGCGTCGCGGTGTTAGGTGGCGCAGCGGCTGATAAACTGCAGGTTCCCAAAGAGCAAGAACGCAGGAAAAGAGATGGCTTCTGTGCAGGCTTCCCCCAACGCGCTCGATCAGCAGCTCGCCTCACTCAAGGATGAGCTCGAACGGCACGACAGCCATGTCTTTGAACAACTGTCGGCGCATCTCATCAGCCGGCTGCTCGGCGATGTGGCCATCACGGTCTCCAAGAGCGGATATCAAGTCGGCGGTGATGCGGGGACGGCTGGATTGCGCGGTCGACGCCTTCGCATCGAGTGCAAACGGTATCAAGAGTCCACCGCGTTGAACTCGCGGGGACTCGCAGGTGAGGTCGCCGAGGCGGCCGACGATGATGAGCTGTTGGAAGCGTGGATTCTGATGGCCACGAAAGTGGTGAAGTACAACGAGCGTACTCTGGCTCTCCGGCAGGGTCAGAAGCAGGGCGTTCCCGTCATCGTGATCGATTGGACGCCGCCGGCACGGGGCGCGGGTCTGTGTGCGCTGGCTGCCTTGTGCGCGAGCTGGCCTGAGGTGGTGGAACAGCACCTTGGGGTCCCCGCGGCGACGGCCGCCCGTGCACTCACGTCCCACGTGGGCGCGGCGGTCGACAACCTCCGCAAGGATCTCGCGGTATGGGATATCGGCTTCAAGCATCTGCGAGAGGTCTCGCACCGACATTTGATGTCAATCTGGGAGAGTCGCGGGCAATGCTGGGCCTATATGGGGCAGGATGCCGCGGGTGGCCAGCCGGGCGTTGGGCTCATTGCTCGCATGGGGCCACTACGAGAGCTCACGGGGTGGTGGAGCGATCCCGCTCAGCTCGATGCGCCGGCGATCGTCACCGGATTGGAAGGCGTCGGAAAGACATGGGCCGCCCTCGACTGGACGCGCCAGAGCTGCGACCACTTGCCCATCATCTTGCTGGTGCCCGCCGGAACCTTTGCAAGCGGCCATGATGTCTCGGTGGGTGGCATTCAGCACCTGCTGGCCGAGTCGCTCAGGAAGAGCACGAAATCGACATTGAGCATGGGCTACTGGCAGACACGAGTGGCACGGTTGCTTGCGAGGCCCATCATCGAGGGGCCGACGTTTTTCCTCTGGGTCGACGGACTGAATCAGTCTCCACAGACTCACTGGAGAAATTTTGCGCACGCATTGCAGGCAGCGGAACTTGTGAAGCGGGTGCGCGTGCTCATGACCAGCCGACAGAGCTACTTTGAACAGGATCTGACGGCGTTGAGCTCGCTTGATCCTGCGCCGAGGCAGATCAAGGTGGGCGTCTACGATGACGCGGAGTTTGACGAAGTCCTGCGTTTACACGGGATGAGCAGGGACAAGCTGCACGAGTCCCTACGCCTGCTTGCGCGAACGCCCCGATTGTTTCCGATCGTGTACAGGCTCAAAGACAACCCGGCATTAAAGTCTGACGCCTCTGTCCATCGATTGCTCTTCGAATACGGGCGCGAGGTACTCACTCAGCGCGGCGGCAGTGCGTTCACACCCGACGCTTGGCTGCAATGGTTATCGGATCGCGCGCGACATCATCGCGAACAAATCAAACGGCGCGGCGCATTGACCTGGCCGGAACCGGCGAAGGATCTGGCGTTGACATTGGCTAGCCCAACGCTGACGCCAGAGGATGTGAAACGTCGGCTCAGTGACGTAGTAGATGGGCATTGGGGTGACAAGAAACAGGTCGGCGCCGCGCATCAGTTCGTGCTTCGTCCGGAAGTGGCGATCCTCGGCTTGGCGCTTGCGCTGCTTGAGGTGCTGGATCAGGCGAACGATGACGGCCGCCAATCGGCGCTAGAGGAATGGCTCGAGCCCGTGGCTGCGGTTGATCACACGACCGAGGTGCTGCGTGCCGCTCTATCTGTGATGTCGGCCGGCCTGAGCAGCGATGGTGAAGTGAACGCCGATTGTTTGCTCGTCACTTGGATGAACGCTCAGAACCATGGCCGCACGTTCCCACAGGACGTAAAGATTTTCGGGGATGCGTTTCCGCGCTCCATGCTGGTCGTCGTCGAGCGCTCCTTGACGCAGGCCGCGCGAGCGGCCCGCCAGCTCGCAATACAGTCGCTGCGCAGCTTGCCTCGGACTCGCACGGCCGATTGGAAGGTGATTGAAGCACGCCTCATCGATTGGGCCGGACAGTTGTGTGTGCCGCGTCCAGAGAATATCGCTGACAAGTCACACTACGCCAAGCGGCACCACGAGCGAATCGTGGAGCGTATCGGGACCGCCGATCCGAGAACAGTCATCGTACTGGGGACGTCGCTGTCTCTTGCGTATGAGGATCGTGCCGACCTGACGGCAGCCATCGCGGGGACGTTGGAGGGGCACGACCTGACACAGTTCCCCGCGCTCTTCTCAACCTGCGCGGTGCGGGCAGCGGTCGACGTGACGGGCTCGGATCACGGGGTCACAGGGCTTCACTGGCTTGCTTCGGTGGGCAGTGCCGATGAGCAAGCGACCCTGCCATTTCTGAGCAGGCTTGCCGAGGACCTGCTGGCACGAGCACCCGAGCCGCACGTGCATCCGCGCCTTGCCAATCGAGCTGCCGCGTGGCTCTTGCGCCTGCCTGGCGATGAGGCGATGGAGCGGCGAGCGTCGGCAGTGAATGAAACCTTCGGCGCGGGATCTACCTATCAGGAGCACTACCAGAAGGATCCCGCAAACTCGATGGTCGCGCCGGAGCGGCGGCACCTGGAGATGATCTTGGAGGCAGCAGACCTGCCGGTGTGGAGGAGGTTGGAAAAGGCGGCAAATTTTTTAGCGGACCCGACGGTCCAACTGCCGACAGCAGTGCTCGATCATCTTGAATCGATGCTGGACGGGGAGACGTTCGACGGTGTCCGCGAGGGGATGCATCAGACGGCAGAAGATCATCGATGGGAAAAGATGCAGCCGGCGGCGGCGAGGTACTTGCCCGAGAAATTTGTTGAAGCCTCGCGTCGGCAGCTGAAGACGCTCGCTGCCCGACGCGGCGATCACAAGTATTGGTCCGCCTTACAGTTGATGGAGCTGATGCTATTGGTCCAGCCCGAGGATGCACCGCTGATCGCTGAGCTGCGCACCGCCAGCAGTCTCGAGCGCCACGACGATGTAACGAACACGTGGTGTCTGCAACTAGAACTGCTTCACCTTCCGATCGAGCAGCAGTTGGACTGGATGCTCGACGCTTGCGACTACTTAGGAACGCTCGACTTGTTCGACGTCCTGCGGCCCGCGAGTACTGAGCAGTTGGAACGCTTCCTTGAGCGACATCAAAGATCCTCCGCCGCGGAGGGTATCGTGCTGCGCGTGATGGCCGCACAGCGCCCCAGCGGCGCCGACCAACTCGCTCAGGCGTTGCTGCACAACCTCGACAGCGAACAGGCCGACACGAAAGATATTGCCTTCATGGCGCTTTCGCTGTGCGCGCCCGACATTTGCGGGCAGCACCTGCTCTCGACGAATTGGAAAGCCGATGCCGCAGAGGCGTTTGCTTCGCACTATGGCAGCGACGCAATCGCGCATGCCTCAACCTCCTTTGGCCTCGACGAAGTACAAGCGCTGATTGCCTCGTGGCGTTGGCTGCATGCCGCTGTAGTGCGAGGGGGCGAGCCCGCCGAACTAGAGTTCGTATCGGCCCACCTTGTTCGCGTGATTCTAGGCGCTGGCATGGATATCCCTGCGCTGCCTGGTGAGTGGTCCATGTATCGTCCCACGAGGGGGCTTGCCAACATCGGCTTTGCGGAGAAGGAGAAGGTAGATCAGAGCGCGGAAGCGTTCTTCAAGAGATCGGCGGAAAGCATCGAGGATGTCAATCGCCGCTTTGAGGAGGTGTCGAGGGCAGGTACTGCGGCTCTACGAAAGATCCGTGCGAGTGGATACAGCTTATATTTGCACGCCTTCGACGTCAGTGAGGTCCGTGAGGCTTATCGGTGTGCGCCCCTGGAATGGGAGAAGCTGTTGGAAGGCGCGCAGGAGAGAACGGAGAGTTTCGTTAGGCGAGTGCGTTCCGCCGAGGGGCTGTATATGGCCCTTTGCGAGGTTCTGCTTGAGCTTGCGCCTGCCCACGGTGCCATTCTCTGGGACGCCTTGCCCAACGCGGTTCTAACCAAAATGAAGGGTGCCGCCGGCATCTCCGAGTTCGTCCATATGATCTTCCGGGCGCCAGATTCGCCTGAAATCGAAAAGCTGCGGCGGTCTCTGATCTCGTTTACCTCAACGAGTACCGATGTAGCGCTCCTGGACCTTGTCATTGCAGCTCAATTCAATGGTCGCAATGAGTGGCTGCAATCGGTCATCAAAGAAGACCAGGCGAGTCGATTCTTATGGCGACACAAACGTGCGTTGACGCTGGAGGGATTTAGCGCCGCTGCGGATGCTCAGTCGCTCAACTGGCCAAGTGGACCGAAGACCACGTCGGTCGAAGCGCTCGTGAGCAGTGCTACCCAGTGGCGGAATCGACGCGCGCTGGCCCGCTTATGGTGGGGCAAGTTTACGCAGGCCTCGGACGTGGGAGCGGCGTTCGCCGCTTGGCACGTCTTCTTGAAGTGTGCGGACCGGCGCGCTTATGTTTGGATGAAAGTCAGCGCGACCGGCACCGTGGTGGTCTCGGAACTGGATCGCCTTCGCGCGCTACATGTGCAGATGAACCGGAGTCAGCTTGACAGAGCGTTGGCAGCCGCCGAGCGGAAGCCGAACGGCCTGAAGGATTGTCTCTTTGGTCGAGAGGCGCCGGCGAATTGGCTCGAGATGGATGGCATTGCCGGCTAGCGTTTTACTCATTCGCGTTCAGGTGGCTCGTAAGTACACAAGCAGCGTGAACCGTCGAAGCCGCGATCGGAGGAGTACATTGACCAGGAAGGGGCATAGGGGCGAACGCTGAGCCCGCCGCCGTGGCGGCCGTGACTAAGAGATTGACGAATCGCGATCCGGGGGTTCTTCAGCAGACGCCGGCCCTTTGGGCGCGTGGCCAAAAAGCTGCATCACGCCACGCAGCATCCTGTGAGTATTCGCAGAGCGTGTGCCCCAAGGACATTTCGATGAAGCGAGTAGTTGGGCGAGGCGGAAAGCGTTGCCTGGGCAGCTTGGCGGGCTTCACACTGCAGTGGATAACAACATACCCGGCGGGTAAAGATGCGTTGCGCAAT
>NZ_JAEUPY010000100.1 GCF_016790065.1 Steroidobacter sp. | reverse complement strand
TCGTGGCGAACACCCAGGAAAACATCGCGGCTCGTCGCGCGGCGCTGACGGCGCTGCTGAATGTACGCGATGCTCGACTTCAGCCGTTGCTGCCGCTGCTGCTGAAAGAGACTGAGTTGCGGCGAGATGCGATTCGCGCATCGGCATCATTCAATGATCCGCAGACGCCGGATCGCCTGCTGGCTTTGTATCCTTCGTTGCCGGCTGTGGAGAAACGCGAAGCGCTGACGACGCTGGCGTCGCGCGCCGTTTTTGCCAAGTCACTCGTGGCCGCGATGACTGCCGGCAAGATAGCCGCTGGTGATCTGCCAGCCGACATCGCCAGCCAGATTCGCGCGCTCGGCGATGATGAGTTGACGGCGCAACTGACGCAGGTATGGGGTGTTGCTCGCGTCAGCAGCGCGGAGAAACTTGCGGCTGCCGCGCGATACAAATCCGTTCTCGCCCCGTCCGCGCCTTTGCCGGATGCAAAGCAGGGTCGCGAAGTCTTCATGCGTACTTGCGGTGCCTGCCACAAGCTCTTCGATGAGGGAGGTTCGATCGGGCCAGATATCACCGGCTCCAACCGCCGCGACGTCGACTACCTGCTGCACAACATCCTCGACCCGAACTCGGAGATTCCGAACACCTATCGCATGGCCACGGTGACGCTGCGCGATGGCCGCGTGCTCGCCGGTTTCGCCAACACGCAGGATCCGCAAGTCGTGGTGGTGACCACGCCAAGCGAGATTGTGCGCGTCGGGCGCGATGAGATCGCTTCGCTGGTGCAATCGGATGTATCGATGATGCCCGAAGGGCTGCTGACGCCGCTGACGGACAGCGAGGTGCGCGACCTGTTCAGGTACCTACGGTCCGGCAAATGAACGAGGCTATGAATATTCCGTGGAGGGGGTAATGAAACCGACCTTGTTGTTAGCTTTATTGTGCGCGATGGTTGCACCGATCACGCAGGCAGACACCGTTGCGCTGTTCGACGGCAAGACTCTCGCCGGTTGGGAGGGGGACAAGAAGTTGTGGTGGGTGGAGGACGGTGCGATCACCGGCGGCTCCCGCACCGAGGTGCTGCCGGAGAATGAATTTCTCGCCTCGCAACGGTCGTTCGCCGACTTCGAACTCCGGCTCAAGATCAGGTTGAGCGGCGAGGGCTTCGTGAACAGCGGCATCCAGATCCGCAGCCAGCGGTTGCCGGGCGGTCCGGAAATGATCGGCTACCAGGTGGACGCGGGCGATGGATGGTGGGGCTTGCTGTATGACGAGTCACGGCGCAAGGACGTTATTGCCCGCTCATCCGACATGAAGGCGGTCGCGGCGGCGGTTCGCGGCAATGATTGGAACGAGTATCGGATCCGCGCCGAAGGTCCGCGGATCCGGACTTGGATCAACGGTGTGCCCGCGCTCGACTATACCGAGCGCGATGCTTCCATCGCGCTGGCCGGCCGCATCGGCATTCAGGTGCATGGCGGAGGCAAGACGATCGTGCAGGTCAAGGACGTCACGATCGAAGCGCTCTGACGGCGCCGCCATGACGCAGATCTTTCTCATCGACGATGTGTTCTCCGCGACCAGTTGCCGCCGTCGCCGCATGTGCGGCGTTTCCTCGACTCAACGCCCAAGGTAGCCAGAAGATGAATTCTCGACATCCTTTCCTCCTGCCGATGGTCCTAGCGGTCACTGCTGCGGCGACTGTGATGGCGGCTGAAGACTCTGCGCCGTCCGGCTTCAAGAGATCGCAGCTCGACCTGTTCTACTGGAGCGAAGGCGCCGCCTTCGGCGACCTGGACAAGGACGGGATCCCGGACGTGATCTCCGGCCCCTACTGGTGGAAAGGCCCGCAGTTCAAACAGCGGCACGAGTTCTATCCCGCGCAGGCCACCTTCGACACCGTGGACGGCAGCGGTAATGCGATCACTTATCCCGGATACCCCGGCGCATTGGGCCGCGGGAGCGCCTATTCGGAGGACAACTTTCTGCCCTTCGTCCATGACTTCTCCGGCGACGGCTGGAATGATGTGCTGATCATCGGGCGGCCCGGCGCGCCCGCGCATATATATATCAACCCGAAGGGTCGCCCCGGCCCCTGGGCGCGGCATGCCGTGCTGGATGGGGTGGATAACGAATCACCCACCTTGGCGGACGTCACGGGCGACGGTCGCCCGGAGATCATCTGCAGCCATAAAGGCGACGTCGGCTACGCCGAGTACGACCCCCGTAACCCCACCAAGCCATGGCAATTCCGGGCCGTCAGCAAAGGTGAAAACTGGCACCGCTTCTCCCACGGCTTGGGCGTGGGAGACATCGACGGCGATGGTCGCCAGGACATCGTCTTGCAGAACGGCTGGTATCAGCAGCCGAAATCACTGGCCGGTCAGCCGCTGTGGCCGAAGCACGAGTTCACGTTCAGCGCCGGTGGCGGGGCGACCAGCGTAGGCGGTGGGGCCCAGATGCTGGTGTACGACGTCGATGGCGATGGCTTGAACGATGTGATCACCAGCTTGTATGCCCACGGCTATGGGCTGGCCTGGTATCAACAGGTCCGCGATGCGTCGGGCATTACCTTCAAGCAGCACATCATCATGACAGACACCGGCTGGGGGCGTGCCGGCGGCGCCGTGGGTGTGAACTTCTCCCAGCTGCACGCGCTGGCGCTGGCGGACATGGATGGCGATGGCCTGCAGGACATCGTCACCGGCAAGACATTCTGGGCGCACGGCCGGCATGGTGACCCCGGCAGTCAGGATCCGGCGGTGGTCTACTGGTTTCGCCTGGTGCGCAGCGCAGGAGGCGTCACCTGGCAGCCGCAACTCATCGACAGCAGCGCCGGCATCGGTCGCCGCATCGACGTGGCCGATGTCAATGGGGACGGTCGTCCCGACATCATCTCCGG
>NZ_JAEUPY010000074.1 GCF_016790065.1 Steroidobacter sp. | reverse complement strand
GCTGCTCGATGGCACCGGTCGCAATCACCACTCGCTTCGCACGTGCAATCCAATACCGCTCACGAGGCACGCCCGGGCGCTTCTGAGCATCCGCCACTCGCTCAACGAGCGCGACGACATCTTGTTCGTAGTATCCGACTGCTGTGGTCCGAGTCAGGATCTGTACGTTCGCCAGACGCTGCGCCCATTCCTTGCTCGATTGGCCTGGCTTGGCCGCGCCATTCCACGAACTGCGTCCGCCGAGTTCACTACCCTGCTCGACCAACACCACTCGCGCGCCACCGCGTGCAGCCTCGTAGGCAGCTTCGAGGCCAGCTTCGCCACCGCCAATCACCAACACATCGCAATGCAGATTGCGACCTTCGTAACGATCGGGGTCGCTGCCAGCGGGGGCCTGACCAAACCCGGCCATGCGACGAATGATGCCTTCGTAGCTATGCCAGCTCGGCCAAATGAAAGTGCGATTGTAAAAGCCTGCAGCCCACAGCCGCGCAGTGAAATCGAGCACTCGCCAAGGATCGAACCCGCGTCGTGACAACGACTCTGCTTGCAGACCTTCGCTCAACTCAACCAGCGGCGCGCGTTCGGATGGCACGCTCGTGGCACCCGTTCCCGTTTGCACGAACGCATTGGGCTCTTCGATGCCGCTCGCATACACGCCACGCGGCCGATGAAACTTGAAGCTCCGCGATATCGTGCGCACGCCATTGGCAAGCAATGCGGATGCCAGACTGTCACCACGAAAACCTTCGTACGATTCACCGTCGAAGCTGAAACGAACGCGTTGTTCGCGGTTCAACGAGGTGCCTGGGCTGCGCTCGGCAGGTACCCGAAATGGACCGGCGCTCATGATGCACCCCCGTCCAGCGTCGGCTTGCTCTCACCCATGCGATAGACCGCATGCACCTGGTGCGTCACCGTGTCACGAGCCAGGTTGAACCAGCGACCACAGCCAAATTCATGCAGCCAACGCTCGTAGTGAATGCCTTTGGGATTGTCACGATTGAACAAGTAGTCGGTCCAGACCCGATCGCTCACCTCGAACGACGGGCGCGCAATATGCGATGGTCCGCCGCACCGGAACTCGGCTTGATCTCGGACACCGCAGTAGGGACAAGTGATTCGTAGCATGCCGATAACCTTCGATCAGTGCGCCACGCCGGCCGCGGCGCCTTCATCGATGAGCGCGCCGCTTTGAAACCGGTCGAGCCCAAAACGATCGATCAATGCGTGCGGACGGTTGTTCACAATGGTGTCGGCCATGGTGTAGCCGCCGCCGGGAATGGCCTTGTAGCCGCCCGTGCCCCAACCGCAATTGATATACAACGCTTCGACCGGCGTGAGACCCATGATGGGCGTGGTGTCCGGAGTGACATCCACCATGCCGGCCCATTGCCGCATCAATCGCAGTCGACTGAAACTGGGGAACAGTTCGATCACGGCTGCAATCGTCGCTTGCAACACCGGCATGCCGCCCCGTTGCGCATAGGAATTGAGCGGATCCGCACCGCCGCCGATGACGATTTCACCGCGGTCGCTTTGACTCACATAAGCGTGAATGGCAGCGGACATGACGATCACATCCAACGCCGGCTTGATGGGCTCGGTGACCATCGCCTGCAGTGCCATGGTCGAGATGGGCAAATGGAAGCCGGCTTTCTGTGCGAGCACCGATGCATGTCCGGCGACTGACATCACTACCCGGTCCGCCGAAATGAATCCTTGACTGGTATGCACGCCTTTGACTCGGCTGTCGCTCATGTCGAAGCCGGTGACTTCGCAGTTCTGAATGATGTCGACGCCGAGCGCACTCGCCGCGCGCGCATAACCCCAAATTACTGCGTCGTGCCGTGAAATGCCGCCTCGCCGTTGCATGAAGCCGCCGAGAATGGGATAGCGCGATTCCAGATTGATGCGCGGTGCCAGCTTCTTGATGTCGGCCGGCGTCAGAATCTCCGCATCCACACCGCTCATGTGGGTCGCGTTGGCCCAGCGCCGATTGATCTCCAACTCATGTTCGCTATGCGCCAGCGACAGCAGACCGCGCTGACTGAGCATGATGTTGAAATTCAGTTCGCGGCTCAGCCCTTCGTACAGCTTTAGAGACTGATCGTAAAAGGCCGCGCTGGCCGGATAGAAATAGTTCGAGCGACACACCTGCGTGTTACGCCCGGAGTTACCGCCGCCAAGCCAACCCTTCTCGACCACGGCGACATTGCGGACGCCGTGATTCTTGGCGAGGTAGTAGGCAGTCGCCAGACCGTGCCCGCCGCCACCGACCACCACCACATCGTAGCTGCGCTTGGGCTTGGCATCCCGCCAGGCGGGCTGCCAATCGCGATTGCCACGAACCGCATTCCGAACCAGGTTGAGGAGTGAGTAGCGCTGCATGCTGCTATTGTTACTCCAAACACAAGTGTATGGCAAACGGATTGTGTAGAATGCGGCCATGGCCACCCGCACCCGCCAACCCGCAAAGACCGCCAGCCGCGCTCGTCAGGCTCCGCAACCCCGCCAGGTGCTGGGACGCGACGCCTGGTTGGAGGCCGCGCGCCGCGCTCTGATCGAGGAAGGCACGGCCGGCGTCGAGGTCAATAAGTTAGCCAAGCGTCTGGAAGTGACTCGCGGCGGCTTCTATTGGTTTTTCGAAAGCCGCGAACAGCTGCTCGACGCATTGCTCGACTTCTGGGTCCAAACCAGCACCGCGCCGTTCGAACGAATCGCCACCGATCCGGAGAAGACCGCGCCACAGAAATTTCAGATGCTGGTGGACTTGTGGCTGGACGAGAAGGAATACGACCCGAAGTGGGACGGCGCCATCCGCGACTGGGGGCGCACTTCGAGCAAAGTGTTCGATGCGGTTCACGCCGTCGACGATCAGCGCATCGGCTTCATCGAAGGCCTGTTCGGCGAGCTGGGCTACAAAGGCAAGGAAGCGCACGTACGCGCCCGCGTTACTTATTATCACCAGGTCGGTTACTACGCGTTGGGCGTCCGCGAATCGCGTAAACAACGTCTCGAGCTGCTGCCCTACTACACCAAGGTTCTGACCCAACGAGACGTCGACGCGTAACTTCAGCGTCGACGTCGGGTCGGTGTTGCTGGCTCAGTTCTTCTTGGGCTGAGGCACCACGCGCAGATACGGCTTCACCGTCTTCCAGCCTTCCGGGAAGCGCTGCCTGGCTTCCTCATCCGACACCGCCGGCACGATGATCACATCTTCGCCGTGCTTCCAGTTCACCGGCGTCGCCACCTTGTACTGGGCGGTGAGCTGAATCGAATCCAGCAAGCGCAACACTTCATCGAAGTTACGGCCGGTGCTCATCGGATACACCAGCAGCGCTTTGATCAGTTTGTCCGGGCCGACGATATAAACCGTTCGTACCGTGTGATTGGTCGCCGCGGTGCGCCCCTGCGAGCTGGTGCCCGCATCCGCCGGCAGCATGTCATAGAGCTTGGCGACGGCCAGATCGTGGTCGCCGATCAACGGATAGTTCACCGCCGCGCCGCCGACATCCTTGATGTCATTCAACCAGCGCTCATGATCCGTCACCGGATCCACCGACAATCCCAGAATCTTGGTATTACGCTTGGCAAACTCGGGTTCCAGCTTGGCCAGATAACCCAGCTCGGTGGTGCACACCGGCGTGAAGTCCTTGGGATGAGAAAACAAGATGCCCCAAGCATCACCCAGCCACTGATGGAACGTGAGTTCGCCCTTGGTGGTGTGCGCCGTGAAATCCGGTGCCTTGTCGCCAATTCGTAATGACATTGTGTTTCTCCTCTAGCGCTGCGAAACGCCGCGCCGCCAGGCGCGAGCCGAGCAAGATTACGCTCCCGCTAGGAGTTACTCCAATTACGTCTGGTTAACCGTAGCGCGGCCTGCTGCATGTGACCGCGTTGAAACGTCGGCTGCCTCGACCACTCTTAAGTTGTTCTTCTTAGTTATTCACCGTGCCGTCGGGATTCATGTGGTCCCGATTCTTGGTCGCACCGCGCATTCTGGAAATGTAATCCGCGACAGCGGTCGCCTCTTCCGTATCCAGGCTGTCCAGATACCTGACCAGGTCCGCTTCCACGTTCAGTCGGTGCCACGAAGCGATACTCCGCATCTGTCGCACCAGATAGGAGTAATGCTGATCACGCAACGAAGGAATGAACCCGTCGTCATCGCCGCGCCCATCCTCTTCATGACAGGACGCGCATTGCTCTTGGAAGATTGCTTCACCGAGTTCCACGCCACGACCATCCCCGGTCTGTGGAAAGCTCGCGCGTGGCAATGAATTCAAATAGCCCGTCAGGTCGGCCCATGCCTGCTCGTCAGACAGCTCCCGCTGCGACACCACCACATGCATCGTGCGATTCTCGCGCTCCTTTTCTTTGAAGTCCGCGAGTTGCTTCACCAGGTACGCGCGCCGCTGTCCAGCCAATGAGGGAATCACTTTGCTGGCACTGCCGAGCGCTTGCACTCCATGACAGGCCGAGCAGTAAGTGCCGTACAGTTGTTTGCCGCGCTTCAAGTCCTGATCGAGCTGCAGCGTGTTTCGCACCTTCTCATCCACCGAAACCGGCGACGCCAGCGCCCCGCTCGCTACCGCGCCCAGCAGGATTGGAACAACAACTGCAACGAACGCGCGCATCCATCGGCCTCGACAAAGGGATTAGTCCACGGAGAGTGTCAACGCGTGCGCGCGCTGCGACCACCTGTGGTTCCCCCTAACCGATCCGCAACAGTCACGGTTTAGGAGCTGCGCCCGCCGCTGGCGCGCCTAAGCGACACAAATAGCGTTAGCAACAGTAGCTCGGTCAAGCCCCCACTCCCGCCACCTCCGCCTCCACCCCTAACTGCAGGCGGTGGACCCGAGCTAGAAACATCGTTATCGGCGATCGTGACCGTCATGCTGGCGATATCCAGCGCCGTACCCATGGACGGATTTGCCAAAGAAACAGAGAATGTTTCATCGGACTCGGCGCGGACGTCTGCAGTGAGTGAGATATAAATAGTCCGCAACGAGGCGTCGTGCGGCTCCCAGCTCAGCGTGCCATTCTCGATGGTGAAATCGTTCGCGTCGGCTGAGCCAGCGGTCGTGTGGTAGTCGACGCTGGAGCCCACCGATAAATTGCCGGTGCGGCCGACTTGCAATGCCACGTTCGGCTCGCCTTCCGAGACCGAAACGGAACGGCTGGTGAAACCAACCATCGCGGCTTGTGCAGCGGCCGGGTCGCCATCGGCGATGAAGATAGTCGTGCCCGAGAACGTGTACGGCATCGGCCCCGCTCGCGGCACCTCGACATAGATAATTTCCACCGGCTCAACGGTGGCGTCGGCATTGATGGTGAAGGACAGCGGCAAGGATTCGATGGCACCTTGCTGAAAAACAATGGCACTGGATTGGACGAAATAATCTTCGCCGAGCGTGGCGGTCGAGCCATCTCCCGCCCGCCAACTGATGGCTGCTACGGGATCGCCATAGCGAAAATAAGTGAGGGTGGGTTGTGCCTCACCTTCCGTCACCAAATACGCGCTGTGTTTGAAGGAATGCAGAGAGTAGACAGAACCGTCGGACGGCGGATCTTCACTGACGACCGTGACCTGTGCCCGAGAGGACGGCGAAGTCTCATCAACCGCACCCGACGTGGCCGAACTCAACTGCACTCCGAACGGTAGCGAAACACCACCCACGGCCGCGTTGTCGATCACCGGAATCGCGATGGTGCGAACACCGCCTTGGTTTGCACCCCAACTCAAAGTACCGCTCACCGGGCTGAATGCAGTGCCAGCGACACCGTTGGGATCGGTCGTCGTATACGACACAGACAACGAGCCGCTCAAATTTCCGGTTCGTTGCACGAACAGCCGTGCGGAACCCGCAGTTTCCAGAGCCCAGGCGTTATTCTGTAGAAAGACGACCTCGGCCGAAGTCGTCGTCGCGATGAAAGTACACAAGCAAGCGATGGCAGACCATCGCGGCAAGAAATTCATCATGGCGTCCTTCCCCCAAAACGCGTCACTGCGCACACCATTATATTCAATGGCGACCTTCGCCAATGGTTGTTTCGCGCATCAACGGCGGGCAACTCGGGTCGCCCAGGGAAGTGCTGAAATGGTGGGTCGGGTGGGATTCGAACCCACGACCAATGGATTAAAAGTCCAGTGCTCTACCGACTGAGCTACCGACCCACAGGGGAAGCGGTCAGGCTGGGGGGCCTGACGGGGCGCGCATGATACCTAAACTGTCATCGAAGTTCATCGGAAATACTTCGTTGGGTCGGGAACGCCGGCCGACAGGAAACCGGCGCGGCGCAGGCGGCAGGAATCGCAGCTTCCGCAGGCCTGGCCGGCGGCATCGGCTTGGTAGCAGGACACTGTCAGGGAATAGTCCACACTTAGCGCCACGCCGCGCTGGATGATCTGAGCCTTGGTCAAATCGATCAACGGCGTGTCGATCTTGAACGCCACGGTGCCCTCCACGCCGGCCTTGGTGGCCAGATTGGCGACGCGCTCGAAGGCGGCGATGAAAGCGGGCCGGCAGTCGGGATAGCCCGAGTAATCGACGGCATTCACGCCGATGAAGATGCGCGACGCTTCGAGGACCTCGGCCCAGCCCAGGGCAAAAGACAGCATCACAGTATTGCGAGCGGGCACGTAGGTCACCGGGATGCCCATTTGCGGCGACTCCGGCACGGCGATGCTGGTGTCCGTCAGCGCCGAGCCACCGATGCCGGCGAGATCGATGCGCAACGTGCGGTGCTCAACTGCGCCAAGAGAGCGAGCGACGCGATCGGCTGCATCGAGCTCGGCGCGATGCCGCTGACCATAATCCACGCTCAGCGCGTAGCACTGATAGCCCTGCTCACGAGCGATCGCGAGCACAGTGGCCGAATCCAAGCCACCCGATAACAACACCACTGCACGACGCGTAGCCATTGAGCGAATCATTTCCCGGGCGTATCGCCCCACAATACCTTGTGCAACTGAACCTGCAGCCGCACCGGCAGCCGTTCATCGAGCACCCACTGCGCCAGGTCGCGGGGTTCCACCTGGCCGAAGGTCGGGCTGAACAACACCATGCAGCGCTCGTACAAGCGGCGCTCGCGAATGAAATCGCGGGCCCACTCGAAGTCGGCGCGACTGCACAGCACGAACTTCACCTGCTCGTCCGGCCGCAGCAGGTCCAGATTCTCGTAGCGGTTGCGAGCGACTTCGCCGCTGTCCGGGGTCTTCACATCGACGACGCGCACCACGCGAGCGTCGACGTTGCTCACATCGATGGCGCCGCTGGTTTCCAGCGACACACGATAACCGGCATCGCACAGTCGTTGTAGCAGCGGGAAACAGCCCTTCTGCGCGAGCGGCTCGCCACCAGTCACACAAACATGGCGCGTCTCGAACGAAGCGACCCGCTCCAAAACGTGCTCCAGCGAAAACCATTCGCCGCCGTAGAACGCATAGGCCGTGTCGCAGTACTGACAACGCAGCGGGCAACCGGTGAGACGCACGAACACCGTCGGCCAGCCCACGCTGTCCGCTTCGCCCTGGATGGACAGGAAGATTTCAGTGAGTTTGACGCGCGCAACGCCGGGTTCGACGGCGCGAGAATCGACGGTGGTGGAGTCAGCGACGCTCATGAGACTACGAATCGACCGGCTGCACTCTTTAGCGACGGCTAGAGGTGACGCCCATGGCGAGCGTCACCGAGCAGACCGTTACCTGCCCTCGCTGGCCAGTTTCGCCAAGCGTTGGCTGGCGAGCCGGGCGGCGGTGGTATCGCCGAAACGCTGCACGACCTGGTTGAGCGCCGAGCGCGCTTCGCCCCAGTTCTTCAGCTCGTAATTGCAATAGCCAATCTTCAGCAACGCATCCGGAATCTTGCGCGAGTCCGGATACTTCTCCAGCACGGTGCGGAAATCGCGCAGCGCGTCCGGATACTGTTTGGTCACGTAATGCGCCTCACCCAGCCAGTACTGCGCGTTGTCTGCCAACGGGCCGTTCGGGAACGTGGTGAGGTACTGCTTGAACGCGTTGATGGCTTCGGGATATTTCGCATCCTTGAGCAGATCGAACGCGGCCTGATAGTTGGCGCGGTCATCGCCCTGAGGAATCGGCAGACCGGACGGCGGCGAATTGCCGGCGGCCGCCGCTGCACCCGGATTGCCTTCGAGCGCCGAGAGTCGACGATCCACATCGCCATACAGCTCACGCTGCTGGGTCTGGCTCTGCGTGGCCTGGTGTTGCAGCTCATCGAGCTGGCCCCGCAGCAAGCGCGTTTCCGCCTGCGCCGCTTCGATCCGTTGCGACAGATCCAGCAAGCTCTGATTGGCGAGCACGCGCTCCAAACGCAACAAGCGGCTGTCGAGGTCGGACAGCTTCTGCACCACCGGATCGGCCTCCGGCGGTGTAGTCGCGCAGCCCGACAACCCTGCCAACGCGGCGGCGATCAACCCGACACGGACGGCAGCGATGTTCGGTACCACTCTCATACCGGCTCCAATCAACGACCGTAGACCAGTTCGACGCGACGATTCTTGGCGTAGGCCGCCTCGTCACTGCCCTGCACGGCCGGACGCTCTTCGCCGTAGCTCACGGTGGTGATCTGATTTTCAGTCACGCCCTGGAGCAACAGCGCGCGACGCACCGCTTGTGCGCGACGCTCGCCCAGACCGATGTTGTACTCGCGCGAACCGGTTTCGTCGGAATGACCTTCCAGACGCACCTTACGCTGCGCATTGCCGTTCAGATATTTGGCATGAGCCGCCACCACCGGCACGAACTCGGCCTTGATCTCGGCGCGGTCGTAATCGAAGTACACGATCACACCGGAAGCCTTGGCCGCTTCCAACGCCTGCTGATCGGCCGACAGCGCGCTGCCGCTGACAGCGCTGCTGTTAGCGCCTTCGGTGCTGGTGGTCGGAGTGACGGCCTCCGCGCCAGAGGACGTCTCAGGCAGCGGCTTATTGCCGCAAGCTGCCATCATCAAACCACTTGCCACCAACAGCACCAACTGCGATACGCGCATCTACATCTCCTAAATTCAGTTGTTGTTACGACCAGCGAACCCGCTGAAAAATCCGCTGTCGCCGTTCACCGACCAAAACAGGGCCGGATTTTGCCACAACTTGAGCCTGGGCACGGGGTCCCGAGCAATTTTTTCCGGCCTAAATGCCCTAATTCCTGCTTCAACGAGCAAATGGTGCCCAGACCGGCTCCCGCACTTCGCCCGAAGTGTTGCTGAGCCGCTCCTCGGTACGACCATCCACCGACACTGTGGCCAGCACGCCGCGGCCGCGTTCCTGAGTCGCATAGATCAGCGTCGCACCGTTGGGAGCGAAGCTCGGGCTCTCATCCTGACGACCCTGCGACAGCACCTGCAGGCCCTTCGACGCCAGATCGATCACCGCGATTCGATAGTTGCCGCGATCGTTGTGTACCACGGCCAGCTGCTTGCCATCCGGCGATACACGCGGCCGCGCGTTGTAATTGCCTTCGAAGCTGATGCGCGTCGGACGGCTCGGGTTGGCGACGTCGACCTGATAAATCTGCGGGCCGCCGGCGCGATCGGACATGAAGTACAGCTTGTTACCGTCCGCTGACCAGCTCGGCTCGGTGTCGATGCCTGGATCGAAGCTCATGCGCGTCAACACCTGGCTGGCGAGGTTCAACGTGTAGACGTCGACGTCGCCATCCTTGCGCGACAGAGTCAGCGCCAGCGTCTTGCCATCGGGCGACCAGGCCGGCGCGCCGTTGATACCAGCACGTGCCGAGACACGCTTACGCTCGCCAGTACGCAACGTCTGCACATAGATCGCAGAGGCTTTGCTCTCGAACGAAACGTACGCGAGGCTCTGTGCATCCGGCGACCACGCCGGCGACATCAACGGCTCGTCCGAAGTGGTGATGATCTGCTGATTCTCGCCGTCGTAATCGGCCACGATCAGCTTGTAACGCTGCTTGGGCGGCGTGCCTTCCACGTTGATGAAGGCGACGCGAGTCGAGAACGCGCCCCGCACGCCGGTCAATTTCTCAAAAATGATGTCCGAAATGCGATGTGACAGCGCGCGCAGCGAATTGGCTTGGGCGGTCAGCTTCTGACCTTCCAGACGCTGCCCGGTCAGCACGTTGTACAGCTCGAACTGGGCGGCGTAGCCGGTGCCCTCGGGAATCAGCTTGCCGACCGTGATGAAGTCGGTCTTCAGATAACGCCAGTCCTGGAACCGGATCTGGTCGCCGGCGCTGGGGCGATCGATCATGGTCTTGCGATCCATGGGCTCGAAGCGGCCGCTGCGGCGAAGATCCGCTGCCACCACTTCGGCGACATCGAACGGCGCCGCGCCGCTGGATTCCCAGCCGAACGGCACGATGGCGATGGGCACCGCGTTTTCGGCGGACTTGGTGATCTCGATGACCAGTTGTGCGTTGGCCGCGACCGCGAACCACGACAACACCCAGCAAGCAAACACAGCGACAGTTTTTTTCATCAGTTAGGGCTCCTACGCGCCGGGCTTGAATATAAACGTAATGGCCGGTTCGAACAGGCGCGGATTAGACGGTAACGGCAAAGGTGAAGCGCTGAACACTGCAGTTTCGATCGACTGTTTGACGGCAGCATCGCCATTGCAGCTGCCGACCTTGGCGGACAGCACCACTCCGGCGGGCGTTTGTCTCACTTGAACCTCGCATTGCAAGTCAGGGCGGGCCGACAGCGGACGGTTCCACCGGCGTTCAACGGCCTGTCGAATCATGGCGTAATACTGCGCGGCCTCCGGTGAACCGCGCGCAGCGGCGCCGGCCTCCTCTTCCGCCAACTGCTGAGCCAGCTCCGATTCACGCGCCTCCTGCAAACGTTTGTCATCGGCGGCCTTGCGACGTTCGGCCTCTTCCTTCTGGCGGCGCTCGATATCGGCGACACGCTTGGCTTCAGCCTCGGCCTGACGTTTCTTTTCCGCGTCGGCCGCAGCGCGCTTCTTGTCCGCCTCCTGGCGCTCGCGCAATTGACGCTCTTCCGCCTGGCGGCGCTGATCGGCCTCCTGGCGTTGTTTCAATTCGACCTGACGCTCCTGCTCGGCCCGTTGTTCCGTTTGCTTGCGAGTAACTTCTTCCTGCTCGCGGCGTTGCTGGTCGGCTGCCTGCTCCTGCTCACGTTTCTGCTTCTCGGCCGCTTGCTCACGTTCGCGTTGGGCCTGCTGCTCACGCTGCTGCTGTTCAGCCCGCTCACGGTCGCGACGCTGCTGTTGTTGCTTGCTGTTTTGATTGAGCGCCGACGGGTCGACGATCACCGCTTGAATCGCCAATTGCACCGGCGGCGGACTGCGCTGCATGTTCAGCATGGTCAAGCCGAACACGCCCGCAAACAGCGCGTGCAACAGCAACGCGCCGATGATGTATTTCCAGTGTTGTCTAAGAAAGTCGACCATGAAGTCAGCGCTTCTTCTTGGCCCGCGCTTCAGCCGGATCGGTGATGAAACCGACCTTCTCGGCACCGGCTTCCTGTAACAACACCATGCCTGTAACCACGCGGCCGTAAGGCACGTTGGTATCGGCCTTCACCAACACCGGCGTCTGCGGCTCTCGCTGCAGCACTGCCGACACCCGCTCGATCACCGTATCTTCGGTGATGGCGGATTCTTCGTTGGAGCCGATGTTCAAGTAATACTGGCCCGAAGCATCCACGCTCAGGATCAGCGGCTGATGTTGGCGCATCATTTCTTCGGGCAACGGCTCGGCGCCGGCCTTGGGCAAATCCACTTTGATGCCCTGGGTCAGCATGGGCGCGGTGATCATGAAAATGATCAACAGCACCAGCATCACGTCGATGTAGGGCACGACGTTGATTTCGGCCACGAGCTTCTTGCCGCGGCGGGCGTTCATCGGGCTCATCCGTGGGCCTCGGCACCGGGGCCGCGCGCGTCACGAGGCGAAGCGGCATGCCGCTGCAGGATGGTGGACAGCTCTTCGACGAAAGTGTCGTAACGCACTTCCACGCGGCTGACCTGATCGGCGTAGCGGTTGTATGCGACGACCGCCGGACTGGCTGCAAACAAGCCCATGGCGGTGGCGATCAACGCTTCGGTGATGCCGGGCGCGACCATGGCGAGCGTTGCCTGCTGCACGTTACCCAGGCCGTGGAACGCATTCATGATGCCCCACACGGTGCCGAACAGACCGACATACGGACTGGTCGAGCCGATGGTGGCGAGCATGGACAAGCCGAGCTCGAGCCGATCGCTTTCTTTCAGCAGTGCGACGCGCATGCCGCGACGTGCGCCTTCGATGAGCTGCGCCGATGCGATGCCACCCTGCTGGCGCAAACGTGAGAACTCACGGAAGCCCTGTTCGAAAATCGCCTCCATGCCTTTGGTGACACGGCGACTCTGATCGATGGACCGAAACATGGCGGTGAGATCGCCGCCCGACCAGAACGCTTCCTCGAAGCGGTCGGCATCGGCGCGCGCCCGACTCAGCTCGGCGCGTTTGCGCAGCATGATGGACCAGGACACCAGCGAAGCCAGCAGCAGCATCGCCATGACCAGTTGCACCACGATGCTGGCGTGGAGCACCAGCTCCAGAGGATTCAAGTTCTCAGACATCATTATTCATCGCTCCCGAATTAATTCTTTGGGCATGGCCGTCGGCCGCAAGTTCACCGCGTCCAGACAGGCGACGCGAACTTTGCCTTCGACCAGCAGCTCGCCGTCGAGGCCGCCGCGCAATACCTGTTGCTGAAACGTGAGACTGGCGCGAGTGCGATCGGCGATCTCGCAAGTCACCAGCAGCTCATCGCCGTAGCGGGCCGGCTTCCGGTAACTGGCTGCGACATCGACCACCACGAACATCAGCCCGTGCTGCTCCTTCAAGGGCAGCTGTTCAATGCCGGCGGCCCGCAACCATTCGGTGCGTGCACGCTCCATGAACTTCAAATAATTGGCGTAGTACACGATGCCGCCGGCATCGGTGTCTTCCCAATAAATGCGCACCGGCCAGGCAAACGCCATCGCTCAGTCCCCGAACAACTCGCCGGAACCCGGCCGCTCCGGCAATTTCAGGCCGAAGTGCTGATACGCCTGGCGCGTCGCGACCCGGCCGCGCGCGGTGCGCATGATGAAGCCTTGCTGGATCAGGTACGGCTCGATCACGTCCTCGATGGTGCCGCGTTCTTCGCCCAGCGCCGCCGCCAGGCTTTCCACGCCCACCGGCCCGCCGTCGAACTTTTCGATGATGCTCAGTAACAGCTTGCGGTCCATCAGATCGAAGCCCAGCGGATCGACATCGAGCAAATCCAGCGCCGCCTGCGCCACCTCGTCGGTGATCCGACCGCTGGCACGCACTTCGGCGTAGTCACGCACGCGCCGGAGCAACCGATTGGCAATTCGGGGAGTTCCCCGCGAGCGCTGCGCGATGCGAGCCGAGCCTGCGGGATCGGTCGGCACGCCCAACAATCCGGCCGAACGCGTCACGATGCGCGTCAGTTCGGCATGATCGTAAAACTCCAAACGCTGCACGATGCCGAAACGGTCTCGCAACGGCGAAGTCAGCAAGCCAGCCCGCGTGGTCGCACCGATTAGCGTAAACGGCGGCAAATCCAGCTTGATGGAACGTGCGCCCGGTCCTTCGCCGATCATGATGTCCAGCTGAAAGTCTTCCATGGCCGGATACAGAATTTCCTCGACCACCGGACTCAGGCGATGAATCTCGTCGACGAACAACACGTCGTTGGCCTGCAGATTGGTGAGGATCGCCGCCAGGTCGCCGGCGCGCTCGATCACCGGGCCCGAGGTCTGCCGCAGATTCACGCCCAATTCGTTGGCGACGATGTTGGCGAGCGTGGTCTTGCCCAGCCCCGGCGGACCGAAGATCAGCACATGGTCCAGCGCTTCCTTGCGGTTGCGAGCCGCCTGGATGAATATTTCCATCTGCGTTTTGACCGCCGTCTGACCGACGTAGTCGGCCAGCTTCTTCGGCCGCACGGCGCGGTCGAAAGCAGCTTCATCGCCTTGGGTACCGGCGGAGACGATTCGGTCCTGCTCGATCATGAGTTACTCATCGGCTCGCAGCGGCCTGCAAGGCACCGCGAATGATTTCCTCAGTGGTCTGTGCCGACGCATCCACCGCCTTCAGCAGGCGCGTCACTTCGGCCGGTTTATAGCCCAGCGCCACCAGCGCACTGAAAGCCTCCGCTTGTGGACCGATACTAGCCTCGCCGGTTCCACCCGCAGGCAACACCGCCAGGCCCGTGTCGCCAAATCCCTTCACCCGGTCGCGCATTTCCACCACCAGGCGCTCGGCAGTCTTGCGGCCGACGCCCGGCGTGCGCACCAGCGTGTCGATGTCCTGGGCTTCGATGCACATCAAGAAGGCATCGACGGTGAGGCCCGATAACAGCGCCAGCGCCAGCTTCGGCCCCACGTTGGAAACTTTCAGCAGCTCGCGGAACAGACGCCGCTCGCGCTCGCTGCCGAAGCCGAACAGGATGTGTGCGTCCTCGCGGACCACCAGATGGGTGAACAAATGGATTTCGGCGCCGGCCGCCGGCAGCCCGTAGAAAGTCGACATGGGCGCTTCCAGCTCGTAACCGACGCCGCCCACGTCGATCACCAGCTGCGGAGGTTGTTTGGCGGTCAGCCGACCGCGCAAAAAACCGATCATTGCGCCGAGCCCGCCGCGAGTTCGCGCAGCTGGCCGTTGAGCGAACGGGAATAAGCGTGGCAAAGCGCGATGGCCAGCGCATCGGCTGCGTCGGCGCCCATGCGGCCGCTGAGATTCAACAAACTTCGCACCATCAGCTGAACTTGTTCCTTTTGCGCACCACCGGTGCCCACCACCGCAAGCTTGACCTCACGCGGCGCGTACTCAAAAACACGCGGGCGCACGGCAAAAGTCGCACTCAGCGCCGCACCTCGCGCCTGGCCCAGTTTCAAGGCGCTGTCGGCATTGCGGTGCATGAACACGCGTTCGATGGCCACTTCGTCGGGCTGGTATTCGTTGGCCAACTTATCCACGCCGGCAAAAATTTCCTGCAGCCGTTCGGGGAGCGAGCCCCGCGCCCGAATCGAACCACTCACCACATAGCTGACGCGCGGACCGGTTTCGATCACAGCGTAACCGGTGCATAACGAGCCCGGATCCAGCCCCAGAATTCGTACCCGTGCCGCCGCGCTCGCCACCGGCTGCCGATAGCTCATCACCGCCGGCGACGTGGTCGCGTCGTGCCGGGCAAGATTGAGTTCAGCCAGACTTTTCGGGCGCCGGGTTCTGCGCAAGGATTCCATCCGCCGGAGTGGGTTGCGAACGGTATGATACCGGCAACGGCTACAAACCGACACGATCCTTGCGCTTTCCATGCCTTCTGTTGCCGACGCCGCATCCGACACCGAGCAAACCGCGAACGCCCGCCGCCGGGCCCGCGAGCTGTTGGCAAAACTCGCGACCGCCGTTGGCGACAGCAACCCGCAGGCACCGGCTGCATTGGCGCGTGCACAGGCCATCGGCGACATTCTGGTCAGCCTGACCGATGACGACGACATTCTCGGCGGTGCCCTGCTCCTGCCGCTGCTCGAAGCCGATGTCATCACGCCCGAGCAGGTCACCGCCACGGTCAGCGCCGCTGCCACTCGGATTGCCAGCGAGCTGCAGCGAGTCGGCTCGCTGAACATCACCATCCCCGCAGCCAGCAGCGGCGGACGCGCCACGCCATCGCTGTCCGGCAATCAGGCCGAAGGCCTGCGCAAGATGTTGCTGGCCATCGTCACCGATCCGCGCTTGGTGCTGGTCAAGCTCGCCGTGCAGCTCCAACAGCTGCGCGATATCAAGGACGCACCGGAAGCCGAACGGCAACGCCTGGCCTACGAAACCCGCGAAGTCTATGCGCCGCTCGCCAATCGCCTCGGCGTGTGGCAACTGAAGTGGGAACTGGAAGACCTGAGCTTTCGGTATCTCGATCCGGACAGCTACAAACGCATCGCTGGCTGGCTGGCGGCCAAACGCACCGATCGCGAGCGCTACATCAGCGAGGTGATCGAGCTGCTCAAGCAAGAGCTGGCCAAGGTCAACATCGACAACGCCGAGATTGCCGGCCGGCCCAAGCACATCTACAGCATCTGGCGAAAAATGCAGCGTAAAGGGTTGCAGTTCGATCAGCTCTACGACGTGCGCGCCGTGCGAGTGCTGGTCGATAGCATCGCGGATTGCTATGCCGCTCTCGGCATCGTGCATGGCATGTGGCCGTACATTCCCGGCGAATTCGACGATTACATCGCCACGCCCAAGGACAACCTGTACCGATCGCTACACACCGCGGTGATCGGGCCTGGCAAGTTGCCGTTGGAAGTGCAGATCCGCACGCGCGAAATGCACTCTCACGCCGAGCTCGGCGTGGCTGCCCACTGGCGTTACAAGGAAGGCGCGCGAAGCAACGCGGCTTACGATCAAAAAATCATCTGGCTGCGACAGGTACTCGAGCCCAGCGAACGCGGCGAGGAAACCGAAGGCGAGTTTCTGGACCGGGTGCGCTCCGAGCTGTTCGAAGATCGCGTTTACGCCATCTCACCGCGCGGCGAAGTGGTC
>NZ_JAEUPY010000022.1 GCF_016790065.1 Steroidobacter sp. | reverse complement strand
ATCTGGACAGCAAACGTTCGATCCGGACGCCCAGCAACTGGCAAGTACGGCAGCCGATCTACACCTCTTCCCTCGGTCGTGCCGAGCAGTATCGCGATCAGCTGGGTCCGTTGATCGAAGCGCTCGGGTAAGGTGCGATGATCGACGCTACTAACCGAGCTCCATGGCTGGCTCTGTGCATGGTCGTAGCCCTGGTCTCGCCAGGGATTGCGGCAACCAGTGACGAGTACCGAGTCCCCGTCGCCGTATTTGCCGGCGAACCGCGGGGTCCGTTCCAGACAGGAACCTTCGAGGAACTATGGATCGACCGCGACAGAGAGGAGACGACGACGTCGGATCCCTCAGATCTGCGTCACTTGATGGTGCAGATCTGGTACCCGGCTCAATTCAAGGGCGATCCGCCTCGCGCACCCTATGCGCTGCACAGAGAATTCTATCCACATGACGAAGAAGCACAGTGGCTGGATGCCGCTGCAGCGGTCCGCACCCACTCGGTCTTGAACGCACCGACGGCAAAGCACCCGAAACCCTTCCCCGTGCTGATCTACAACCCGGGTGCCAGTCATCCGCCTTTCAGCGCAACGTTTCAAACAGAGTACTTGGCGAGTCACGGCTACGTGGTAGTGGCCATAGGCCACACGGGTTGGACACGCATCGAGCGCTTCGCCGATGGCTACAACTATCGACCGGATGAAGACGATGTGGATGCCGCAGCCACGCAGACGCCAGGCAAGTCTCAGGCGGAACAGCTTCAGCACAAAGTAGAGCTGTACGCGCGACTGAAGATGCCGATGCTGGTGAAGGACATCAGCTTCGTCCTCGATCGCTTGCAGACCCTCAATTCGACATCAGGGCATCGCTTTCACGACCGGCTCGATCTCACACGCGTGGGATCGCTGGGATGGTCGTTGGGAGGCGCGCTATCGATCCAGGCAAGTCGAGATGAGCAACGCGTGAAGGCCGCTATCAATCTCGATGGCTGGCTCTATACCGACGTGCAGAAGACCGGGACGAACAGGCCGGTCATGATCATGCATGGCGAAGGCACCGCCGAAGAAAGTTTGCGGCAATCAGCCGCTGAGCGTGAGAAGCGCTTGTTCGCGGCGACCTTGCCATGGCAGCTCTACGCGAAGATGACTGCACCCTGGTACGACGTGACGCTGGCTGGCGCAGATCATGAGCACTTCTCCGATCGCACGCTGTTCAGATCTGCCGACGTGAGTGCCATGCATCCGCGTGTCGCGCACGATATCGTCAATCGGTTCTCGCTCGAGTTCTTCGATAAATACCTGAAGGGCAGTACCAACACGCCGTTGCTTTCCGGAACCGAGCAGTACCGCGACGTACTGCTGCAGCAGAGCGAAAGAATCAAAGAGTAGGTCCTTGGGCCGTTTTCCTTGGAGATGCATGGTGAGAGTGCTTCGTAGTCTGCCCGCGTCACTGTTGCTGATGGGTATCGCGTTCGGCGCTCAGGCGGCTGACCGCTTTGAGCCGATTCGCAGTTACATCCGCGAGACGCTGAAAGAAGAATCGATCCCTTCGGTGTCCGTGGCCGTCGCGCGCAATGGCAAGATCATTTGGGAAGAGGGCTTTGGTTGGTCCAGCCTGGAGCGCCAGGTGCCGGCAACCGAGCACACGATGTACTCGCTAGCTTCCATCAGCAAACCCATCACTGCTACCGGTCTGATGACGCTGGTTGCGGCGGGTAAAGTCGATCTGGATGCGCCGGCGAATGATTATCTCGGCGCGTCGAAGCTGCGTGCCCGTGTCGGCGACGCGCAGGAC
>NZ_JAEUPY010000008.1 GCF_016790065.1 Steroidobacter sp. | reverse complement strand
CGGCTGAAGGCTGCGCCATAGTGCATTCGGATTCCCCCCACGATGTGCAGCGGCTGAATCAAGAGGCGGCTAAAGCAATGTTTCGTAGCGGCCGGCTCGGTTGGCCGATCGCGCCGGAGCGCGCGATTCGCTGGCTCACGTTGAATTCCGCTCGAGCGTTGGGCATCGAGTCGCGCACCGGTTCGCTGGAAAGCGGCAAGATGGCCGATGTGGTGGTTTGGAGCGGCAATCCGTTCAGCGCATACGCTTTGGCGGAGCGAGTGTTCATCGACGGTGCGGAAGTGTTCGACCGCTCGCAGCGGCGCACGACGCCGGCCTCCGACTTCTCGCTTGGTTTTTCAACCGAGGAGCGCTCGCTATGAAGGCTTCGCTATTGTCTGCAGCCGTCCTCGTGGCCATGACACTCTCAAGCGGCGCTTCTGCGCAGGATGTGTTGATCCGCGGCGCGACCGTTCATACCTTGGAACATTCGCAGCCAAAAACGCGGACTGACGTGCTGGTGCGCAATGGCAAGGTCGCGGCCATTGGGTCCGATCTGGCTGCTCCGAACGCTATACCGATCGTCGAAGCCAACGGCCGACCGGTGACGCCCGGCATCTTTGGCAGTCTCGGTGGCTTGGGAGTGGATGAACTCGGGCAGTACGATTCCAGTCTGCGTGCCGACAACTCGCAAGGGGTGCGTTTGCATCCTGAGTTCGATGCCAGCATCGCGTTCAATCCGCGCTCCATCAACATTCCGGTAGCTCGCATCGAAGGTGTGACCTGGACCGTGCTGGCGCCAGGAGCGTCCGACTCTTTCATGGCAGGGCAAGGTGCGGCAGTCACACTGGACGGTGCGACGCGTTCGGTTTGGCCGAGTAGCACCACGTTGTTTTTGGAGATGAGTGCAGCGTCGGCCAGCAAGTTCGGCGGCAGTCGCGCAGCGGTGCTCATGTCATTACAGAAGGCCTTCGCAGAAGCGCGTTCGTCCGGCACACCAGGCCCCGACTCGTTGTTATCCGTCGACGGCAAGAAAGTTCTGGCTCGCTATCTGAAAGGCGGACGTGTCGTGGTGCGCGTCGACCGTGCTGTTGAGATCAGTCGACTGATCGAAGTCTCGCGTCAGATAGGTTTTAAGCTGGTGATCGTCAGTGGCACCGAAGCCTGGATGGTTGCCGACGAGTTGGCGGCAGCGCGAGTGCCGGTCGTGCTCGATCCATTGGAAAATCTGCCCGACGGTGCGGACAGCCTGCAGCCCCGTTTGGATAACGCAGTGTTGTTACAGAAAGCCGGGGTGCTCATCGCGTTCATGGTAGGGAAGCCGCAAACCGAGGCACGCAAACTTCGTCAGAGCGCCGGCAACGCCGTCGCGCAAGGCTTGGAGTGGAACGCTGCGCTGGCCGCCATCACCATCAACCCCGCAAAAATATTCGGAGTCGACGACCAGCGCGGCAGCATCGCGGTCGGTAAGTCGGCGGATCTAGTGATTTGGAATGCGGATCCGCTCGATCTGCACAGCGCGCCGGATCAGGTCTGGATCGATGGACGCGCCATGCCGATGGAATCGCGTCAGACCCAATTGCGAGACCGCTACCTGCGTTCGACGCAGCGGACTCAACATTCAGCCGAGGGCAATCGATGATCAGGGTTTCGTCATTCGCATTGTGGTTGCTGCCGTTGGCGGCATGGGCGTCGACGCCCGACAAGTTCACTTTGCCGCAGGCCATCGAGGCGCACGACTCGATGGGCTACTGGGAGGATTGGTCGCTGATTGCCACGAGGCACGGCAAGTACGTCGCATGGAGCGAGGGTGGCAACCTGTTCATCGCGTTTCCGCCAGACTTCAAAGCCAAACAACTGACCTCGGACAACGCCGGTGCCAAAGGCACGGTGGCCTCGCCGGATGGTCGCTCGATTTTCTTCAGTCGCGGACGTAAGAGTCCCGGGTTCGGGCCGCATGCTGGGCAGGACACGCGGCAGCTGTGGCAAGTCGATGTCTCGACGGGCGAAACAAAACGCATCGTCAGCGGCGCCGACGTTCCCGGGGATTTCGTGTTTGCTCCCGATGGTCGGGCCTTCGCCTTTACCGAAGGCAAGATGCTGTGGGAGTTTCGTCAGCAGGCCGAAGGTTGGGTGAAGCGGCCGTTATTAGAGAACAGCGCCGAGCACTACGCGGCGGTCAGCTTGGGCGACATCGTGTATTCGCCCGATAGCACGCAGATTGCGTTCAGCAGTCTCCGCAAGGCCGGTCAGCGCTATGTCGCGGTGGTCGATTTAAAGACGCTGAAACATCGCTACCTGTCGCCGGGAATCTTCGACGACGGCAAGCCGACCTGGTCGCCGGATGGCAAGCAGCTGGTGTTCACGCGCATTCCCGCTAACTTCACGATGGCGTATCGGTTTACTGAGACCGGCGCCGCTGTGCCGTGGAGTTTGCAGCTTGCCGACCCGAACACAGGCGACGTTCGCACTTTGTGGCGCGCCGATGAAGGCGTTGGCAGCTTACCGCCACCGGACCTGAGCGCGCCGCTGTGGGCCGGCAAGAACATTTTGTTTCTTTGGGAAAAGACCGGTTGGCAGCAGCTGTATTCCATACCTGCCACCGGCGGCAAGCCGACCTTGTTGACGCCGGGTGAAGGCGAAGTGTTCGCGCCGGTGTTGAGTGCCAACGGCGATAGCGTTGTCTACAACTCTAACATCGGCGATGTGGCGCGTCTGCACGCGTGGCAGTTGTCCTTGAACAGCGGCAAGCCGCAACGTCTCACACAAGGGCAGGGAACGGATGGCAACGTGCATCTGACCGCTGACGGTGCCGCGGTCTACATCGCGAACACTAACGGCAGAATGCCGAATCGGCGTGTGGTGCAAGTCGGCAAGCGAGTCGTGAATCTGACGCCGCGGGCTGAAGAAGCACGCAAGTACGAAAAGATCTGGAATGACTTCGTGGACGTCGAAGTGGTGCCGGTGCGGGCCGACGACGGCATCGTGTCTCAGCACTTGATGATGGTGCCGCGAGGCCCCGCGCCTAAAGGCGGCTATCCCGTGATTGTGTCGAGCAAAGGTGGGCCGACCGGTCGCGTGTTCCCAGGCGGAGGTTACGGTCCGTACACATCGCTGGGTCAGTACGCGGCCAGCAAGGGCTTTATTTTCCTGGAGATCAATTACCGCGGCGGTAGTAACTTCGGTCTGGACTATCGTCTGCCTAAAGAGCGCGGCGCTACTGGCGGCAGCGAAGTGAAAGACCTCGCCGCGTTGGCGCGCTATCTGAAGTCGCGACCGGACGTCGATTCGAAGCGCATCGGTATCGTCGGTCACTCTTATGGCGGTCACATCGTTGGACTGGCGCTGAGCCGGTTGCCGAACGATTACGCAGCCGGCGTGCACATGAGTGGCGTCGCCGATTGGGTCGTGGAAATGAAAAAGGATGGCGAGACGGCCGATTGGCCGAGCGAGCCGCCGCCGTACATTCGCCTGTCCGAGCAAATCAAGATCGAAGACCTGGCGTTCCAGTCGTCATCGACTTCTCACACTGACACGTGGCGCGCACCGACGCTGTTCATCATGGGTGAGCTGGATACG
>NZ_JAEUPY010000880.1 GCF_016790065.1 Steroidobacter sp. | reverse complement strand
CCAGCAGCAGCTACAGGGACGTACAGCAACGCGCCACGCGACAGCGTAGGCGCGGCGTGCGTCGCGGTGCCCGGAGAACCTCTCCCCCTCCGGACAGCGCAAGCCACCGACGCCTCTTCTCCTAAAGAACCCTTGCGCAAGCCATGTAACACCCCATCACACGTCTCATCTTTCTTTAATCATTCTTCACAAACAAACAGAATCCATGCATCATACGCACGCGCCGCGAGCAAAAAGGCTTTAAAACAGCCTGTCTCCTACAACAAACAAACATTCCCCGCTCGCGCCCACATCACAAAACGCGCACTCCATTCCTGAGCCCGCGGCACTTCACTCGTGCTGAAAAATGCATTGGCGTTCCAGCCTGCGCTACATACAGTGCCGCCCATTCCAAACGGACCTGTGCAGCAAAGGAGATTCGACGATGCGTATGTTGGCGATAGCGAGTGCAATCGCAATCGGTACTCTGGCGATGAGCAACCTGGTATCGGCCGCCGCTCCGGCGTACGCCGCACAGGCCACGCTGGTGACTCCAGTATCGACGGTGAGCGAAACCGAAGTCGGCGGTGTGAAGTGGCGTTGCGAAGGCGATCAGTGCGAAGGCAAGGGCGACCGCCGCGGTAGCCTGGACTCGTACATGAAGGAATGCCGCAAGGTGGCCGAAGCCCTGGGCGAACTGTCCTCTTACACCAGCCGGGGTCGCACCATGAGTAAGCGCGACATCGAGAACTGTAACAAGCGGGCTGGCAAGGGCGAGTAACCCGGCGCAAATTCCGTGCGGCCGGGCAACGCAGCCCGGCCGCACTCGAATTCAAACTACTTGTCGACTCGTGTCAGGCTGACGATCTTCCCATCGACGATGACCACTTGCATGGGCAACGCACTGGACGATGCCTGAAAGATCCAGCGCTCCGTCGTCGTCACCGCCCCGGTCTTCACTCTCATCCCATTGACGTTGGTTGCCCAGACATCGTCTTTACTGACATCCCGGCTGCGCGGCTCACCGCACTTAGTCAGCAGCTCATCCACTGGCGTGGCCTCGCTGACCACCCATTTGCCACAGCGCATAGAATCGGCGCCGGCGACATTCACTGCCGCCAGCGCCATCAAGCCCACGCAGAAGACTAGATAATTAGTTTTCGTCACTCGCATATCGATCCCGGCGATCTCGCGACCGCATCTCTCGTTCCACATCCAAGTAAGCCTCGGTCACTGGGCGAAACTCCGCCTCAGCTTCCCGACTGCGCGAACGTTCTACCTCGTCGCGCATCGCATGATAGCGCTTGGAAACATCATTGAACGCATCGCGTACATCACCATCATCCGAGCGGCGATCTTCCACCGTCCGGCGGAAATCCCTCGCCTCTTCCGCCAACTCTCGCGCATCGCTACGGAATCCCGAGCGTGCACCATCGTCGCGAGCTTCCTCTTGTAGCGCCACAGCGCTGCGTTCCAACCGCGTCGCCGAACTGGTCAAGTTGCCGCCGGTGGTGGCACAGCCACCCAGCGCCATCAAGCCCACCGTCGCTAACACTGCCAGATTGTTTCCTATCGACTTGTTACCGAACACCGACATGACGAACTCCCGCCCAATGGGCCCCGATGTGAGTTGTCACAGAAACGGACTGACGGTGCGGTCGGTTCCGCCCCGTCAGCGAGGCAGCACGCCGATGCTGCCATATAACGCCGGCACCTCGTAAAGTTTGCCGTCTTTGACCACTAAATCGGTGTTTCTGATGTCACTAATGCGCCGTGCCGGATCGCCGTCGACCAGAATCATGTCCGCCAACTTCCCGGGCGCGATGCTGCCCAGGTCCGCGTCGCGCTTGAGCACTTTCGCGGCAGTCAACGTCGCGATACGCAATACCTCGGGCGCGGGTATACCGGCCTGCACATATATTTCCAATTCCCGATGCAAGGTGAACCCCGGCAAATCGTCGGTGCCTGCCACCAGCGGCACGCCCGAGTCGTACAACAACTTGATCATCTTCAACATCGCCTCGGCCGAGTCGCGATACTGCTGCTCGCTACCCGCCGGAATCGGCAACCCACCCGTGAGCAACGATCGCCGGATCTGCGGCGGCAACCTGTTCGCGATCGGTGCGTACGCCGGCCCGATGGTGCCGGGCTGGTTGGTAAACATGGAATAGAAAATGGTCACCGTTGGATCGAGCACGGTGTGCTTGTCCTTCATCAACTTTACGAAGGAACGAACTTCCTCGGAGTTCAGATCGAGCTTGGAAGCGCGCTTGGCAACGGTGGTGAAGCGGGCGGGCGTGCGAGTGTCTTGCACTTCGTCGAAGAAGAAATTCAGGAACACGAAATTGACGTGTTGCATCTCATCGGCCCCGGCCTCG
>NZ_JAEUPY010000859.1 GCF_016790065.1 Steroidobacter sp. | reverse complement strand
CGGACCCTTCCAGCGCAACCGGCGGACGATGTCTTTACAGACCTTGTCAGCCTGATCGGGCGGCAACAGGTCGACTGTGTTCAGGATCAGCCAGCGCTCTTTGGTACCGAGATCGGCGCTGCACTTCTTCAATTCCGCGATGATTGCGCGCGCATCCTTCACCGGATCGGCATCGGGATCGGGCGGCGACACGTCGACCAAATGCAGCAGCACGCGCGTGCGCTGAAGGTGCTTCAAGAACTGAATGCCGAGGCCAGCGCCTTCCGCCGCGCCTTCGATCAAGCCCGGAATGTCCGCCATCACGAAGCTGCGATGAACGCCGACGCGAACTACGCCGAGATTCGGGTGCAAGGTCGTGAACGGATAGTCCGCAACCTTCGGCTTTGCCGCCGAAACCGCGCGAATCAGTGTCGATTTGCCCGCGTTTGGGAGACCGAGCAAGCCGATATCGGCCATCACCTTCAGCTCGAGGCGAAGGTCGCGCTTCTCACCCGGCAGGCCCGGCATGGCCTTGCGCGGCGTGCGATTGGTGCTGCTCTTGAAGCGAGCATTGCCCCAGCCGCCCTTGCCGCCCTTGGCGACCAGCAAGCGCTGCCCAGGCTCGGTCACGTCGCCGAGTTGCTCCTCGGTGTCCACATCGACGACTACGGTGCCGATGGGGACTTCGACGACTAGATCGGTGCCGCTGGCACCGGTGCAGTCGTTGCCCGAGCCAGCCGTCCCGTGCTGCGCGCGGAACGCTCTGTTGTAGCGGAAGTCGGCCAGCGTGTTGATGCCTGCCTTGCCGACGAGATAGATGTCCGCGCCGATGCCGCCATCACCGCCGTCGGGACCGCCGAACGGAATGAACTTCTCGCGACGAAAGCTCACCGCGCCTCGTCCGCCGTTGCCGGCTTGAACCTTGATTGTGGCTTCGTCGACGAAACGCATGATTACTACTTTGAAGTTGAGGCACGGACCTTAGAAAAAAAGAGCCCCGGCACGCGGGCCGGGGCTCCTTCGATCCTGCGCGAACCGTGCCGATTACTCGGCGACGACGCTCACGAAAGTCTTCTGCTCGACGCCGCGCTTCTTGAACTGCACGCGCCCCGGTGAAGTGGCGAACAGCGTGTAGTCAGTGCCGGTGCCGACATTGTCGCCGGCCCGATAAACGGTGCCGCGCTGACGAACGAGGATATTGCCGGCGAGCACCTGCTCACCGCCGAACTTCTTGATACCGAGTCGTTTGGACTCTGAATCGCGGCCGTTCTTGGTACTGCCGCCTGCCTTTTTATGTGCCATGGCGTGTGCTCTCCAAAATCAAAATAAAAGAATTAGCCGCCGACGATGCCAGTGACCTTCACTTCAGTGTAGGTCTGGCGATGCGTGCCCTGGCGCAGGTAATGCTTGCGGCGACGGAACTTGACGATGACTTTCTTATCGCCCTTGCCGTGACTCTGCACGGTGGCGCTGACCTTGCCGCCGCTCAGAAACGGCGTACCGATCTTGACCTGATCGCCCGCACCAACCAGCAGCACTTTGTCGAATTCGACGCTGGCGCCGGCTTCGGCCTCCAGCTTCTCGACGCGCACAACCTGGCCTTCGCTGACGCGATACTGCTTACCACCCGTGGAAATGACGGCGTACATGACCTAGCGAACTCCGGGGGCCGGGAGCGCCCGGCGGAAAAGGGCGTGAAGTGTACGGAGCGGAGGGGTTACTGGCAACTGGCGTGTTGCTCATTCAGGCCAAAATCCGCGACGAAACCGGCCGCGAACTGGCTTTTAGAGCCCTCAGCGCGGTTTTCAACCCCATTTCGCGCTCCCAGCCTGCGGCAATTTCACTGGTTTCGCGAGTTCATGACCGCCCCGAAGACAACTAAGTCTGTGACATGCGACAGCTGCCGGCCCTGATGGGCTACCATTCGCGCTCGGTTTTTTCTCTTTGGAATCCATGAGCTTCGAGTCCGTCAAAGCGCTGGTCGAAAGCGACCTGCGACAGGTCGATGCGGTCATCCGTCATCGCCTCGCCAGCGATGTAGTCCTGGTCAACCAGATCGCCGAATACATCGTGAGTAGCGGCGGCAAACGCCTCCGGCCGTTGCTGGTGGTGGTCTGCGCGCGCGCCTGCGGTTACCGCGGCGAACGCCATCCCGAAGCCGCAGCCATCATCGAGTTCATCCACACCGCCACCCTGCTCCACGACGACGTGGTCGACGGCTCCAAACTGCGCCGCGGCCGCGACACCGCCAACGAAGTGTGGGGCAACGAAGCCAGCGTGCTGGTGGGAGATTACGTTTACTCGCGTTCGTTCGAGATGATGGTGTCCCTGGAAAGCATGCGGATCATGGATGTGATGGCCGGCGCCACTAACAAGATCGCCGAGGGCGAGGTGCTGCAGCTCCTGAACGCCAACGATCCGGACACCACCGAAGAGCGCTACTTCGAAGTCATCTACCGGAAAACCGCCAAGCTGTTCGAAGCCGGCGCGCAGGTCGCCGCCATTTTGGCTGGCGCCTCTGCGCAGGTTGAAGCCGCGATGGCCGCCTATGGCCGCCACCTCGGCACCGCCTTCCAGCTGGTCGACGACGTACTGGATTACCAGTCAAACAGCGAAGAGCTCGGCAAAAACCTCGGCGACGACCTCGCCGAAGGCAAACCCACCCTTCCTCTTATATATGCGCTTCGCACCGGCTCGGAGGCGCAACGGGTTTTGATCCGCCAGAGCATCGAGGAAGGCAATATCGATCGGCTCGCCGAGATCACCGCCGCAATTGAATCTACCGGGGGCCTTGCGTACACTGCGCGGCTCGCGCGGCGGGAGGCCGCCCTCGCCATCGAAGCAATCGCCGTATTGCCCGACTCGGCGTACAAGCAAGCCTTGCGCGAACTCGCTGATTTCTCGGTCGAACGCACGCACTGACCGACCCTAGATCAGCAAGTATCCAGTCCTTCTTCGGGGTGTAGCTCAGCCTGGTAGAGCGCTACGTTCGGGACGTATAGGTCGCAGGTTCAAATCCTGTCACCCCGACCAATCAAAACATTCGATTTTTTTCTCGCGTTGAGGCTGGGGTTCCGGCGGGATTCTGCTCGGGGTGCGGGCGGGGTGTTCGGCGTTTCTGGCGCGACTGCGCAAACTGGAGCCCTGTCAGATCAGCTTCGCTTAGTTCCGCGCCTGCGGCGCGCTGCCGGTCTTCCTGCTGTTCTTGTTGTGCTCCTCTAGTACGTCGAGGATCCGGACGACGAAGCGCTGCTGCATTTTGGATAGCGACTGGAGGCACTCCGCGTGGCGTATCGCTCTCGGCGAAAGCCGTACTTTCCTGGCGGGCTCCGGAGTGAAACCGAGAAGCTGATCCATAGTCAGCCGGAACAACTTCGCGATCCGTTCCAAAACGACGGCAGAGATCCGCCTCTCGCCAATTTCGTATGCAAACACAGCTTGCTGCGAGACGCCCAGCGCGCGAGCTAGCTCCGCTTGCGTCATGCTTCGTGACTTGCGCAACTGCGTGACGCGCTTTCCGAGCACAGCGAAATAAGCGCAACTTTCTTTTTTTATCTGCGGCGACTTCGGCGATGCGGGTTGCGTGTCGCTCACGTTCGCGCCCTGCCCGCTCTACGTCGAACTTCCCGAGTCAGAGTCGTCCGATGACTTGTTCGGCGGCGGGCTCAACTCGCCGGCTTTGAAGCGCCTGACGATCTTCTCGAGCGCATCGACCGATTCTGCGATCAGTCGCGCGATGACCTTAGTCAAATCCGCATGCATCGTTCCATCATCGTCATCGGAGTACAGCAAGACGTCGTACAGAACCCTGGCCATCCCTTGAACCTGCATGAGGTTGGTTCGCTCCGCTTCGATGAGTTCTTCGAGAGAGCGGCCGGCGGGAAGTGATTCGTATGTTTCCTTCTCCGCCATAAGTCGTTACCTCTTGTGGAACGGTGAGCTGCACAACCGCTCGATGGCTTCTGCGCCACCGATTAGTCGTTCGTGGAGGGCCGCCTGCCCTTCGTGGCATTGTTGAGCCGCGCCACGAAGCCCGTGGGCGACGAAGAGCGCTTCGGCGACGTCGTCGTTCGTTTCGCCAGCGCTTGAGCTTGCGAAGAACTTGCTGCGGGTGATAAGGATGGCGCGTATCAGCAGGCGGGTGCGGCGGAGCAATGCCATGTCACCCTGGAATCGGCACCATGCCTCCGTCTGCCGCACGCTGGCGAGCAGCGTGTTCAGGCCCATGCTTAGGACGACCATATCTTCGCGGTTCGCGCGGGTCATGGCTCGTACCTCGCGCGAGACGCGTCGGTTCGTGAACTAAGCCGGCCTGAACGATTGTTAGAAGATACCGGCGAATGTTTGCGAGCGCATTCTCGCCACCGGTTCATGGCCGCGCCCTACCCGATGACGTTCGGTGGAGCACGACAAAGCCGTTTGTTTTGTCAGATACGCGCGCAAGCGCCGGGTGCGCCATAATGACGGAAGCCATAACTGCCTCTAACTAGGCGTTGTGGTTAGGCCCTCGTCGGTGTTGGTAGCACCGGCGGGGGCCGCCTCTCGGCGGATCACTGGTCGCAGGAGGACACTATTCCGATATTGGGCTGGAAGTCTAGACAATCAGAGTTCCGGCTGTAATGGCGAGAGAGCGCATCCGTCCAGCACTATCTCAGCCACATAGACCCTTCATCGTTTGCCAATGTCTCGGATCGAGCGTTGATATTAGCTCGATCAGTGTCTCGGCTGCCGCGCGCACCTCTTCTACGGTGGTGTTTGAGAACGTCACAAGATCGTCCAGGTTGTCGGCATGAGATTCCATTTGAGCTAACCGCTCCAACGCCTGGATACGAGCAGGATCTATGCCACTGCCCTCCAACTCACCGGCAAGCCTGTTAACCTTACTACCAAGCCCATCAGGACCAGGCATTCGGAAGGCAAGAAAAACATCCATCACCTTTCGCAGTGCGTTTGGCAGAAGGAAGAAATACTCTGACTCGTCCGGGTCGGAAGCGAAGCGCAGAATCAGATGAACAAGGTAGTGATACTCAGATTCATAATCTCGTATGTGCTTTGGCAACTCTCTCAGCCGGCAAGCACGTGTTTCCGGCCCTCCAGGTTGTACCGTGTCAAGAAATAACAGAGCCGCCGCAACCTTCGAAGGGTCCTTACCATCCCTCTTCAGGCCGCGCTCTGTTTTCGACCCGAGCCATTTACGCACTTCGTTCATGAAGTGCAAGTTGTGAGTCAGGATGAATACCTGCCCCGCTTCGGCCACTACCGCTCGAAGAATGCTGAATGAGTAGTTTAAAGCACGCGTATCCAAGCTCGAAACTGGGTCATCAACAATCACGATCAAGTCCTTACGTTTCCGCCCCTCCGCCTCAAGGGTGATGATGAAGTAACAGATTGCGATTGCCGTCTTCTCACCCTCGCTCAATGAACCGCGCACAAGCTTCCCATTGCGACGCAGGCGATACCCATTTTCTGCGGCTACCAACTCCAGATCCCGGCGGCCTAGGTAGTTGTGGATTAGTCGTGTAATTACTTCCGCCGCTGGTCCGTGCGAACGCATAGCGCTTTGAAGAAACTCACGCCTTCGAGTGAGCGCCTCTCTGCCCTCATTCGCCTCGCTCAACTTCTTGCTCGCATCCTCCGCAGTAGCCTTCAACTCGTCGAAGGTTGCCTGCGCTCGTCCGAGCAGGTGCCCCTTAATCGCAGTCAATGCTCGGTGCTGTTCCTCCTGGAACGAATCCATTAAACCGTTATGGCGCTGTACCATCCGGTTAACGCCCGCAATCGCGGCGTAGATTCCCTCTAGAACTTCCGCGGCAGTCGGCAGTTCCAACTCATCTGGCTGCCGATGAGGGCTCACCAACTTAGTTTCAATCAATGCCAACAAGGAAGTCATGAGATCGGATCCTCGAGCTACTGCCGCTCGCAAAATCGCCGTGACCTC
>NZ_JAEUPY010000731.1 GCF_016790065.1 Steroidobacter sp. | reverse complement strand
ACCAACGACGTGCTGTTCCTCGGCATCATCCAGCGTCGCGGTTCGCCACCGGGCGTGCCGAACATCGAAGACCTGTCGCGCCAGCTCACGTTCCAAGCGTTGGTCGAACCCGCCAAGTAAGCTCGACGGGGCGGGAGCTCGCTGCTCCCGCCCGCGCCTTGCTTTAGAACTTCTGCCCGAACTTCAGCCCGATGAGGCGCGGCTGATTGGTCACGATGTAGGGCTTGGTACACATCTCCTCGCGACACTGCGAAAAGCGTGTGATGTCCGCACGTTTGTCGAACGCATTGTTCACGAACAGCTGCGCCGTCCACGAACCGTTACTCAAGCCCACCGAAAAGTCGGCGATACCGTACGCACGGTTCTTGCCGAGGACGGCTTCATCGAAAGACGCCAACGCCGAATGGGTCTCCGACTGATAAACGAACGCGGCCTGCGCGAACGCATCCAAGGAACCCACCTCGAACCGATACCGGCCGGTCAGATTGCCTTTGAACTCCGGCACCAGCGGCAACTTGGCGCCGTCGCCGGCACCGTGTTGAACGTCGGCACCGCCATACGGATCCGGACCAAAGCAATTGGCCAACGGTAGCGGCTCGCCGTCCGTATCCAGCAGCTCGCAGAAGTCGCCACGCAACTTGGCATCGAGCAACGACACGCCTGCCGAGATCAACAAACTGTCGGTGGCCGCAAACTCCACATCGGTTTCGATGCCTTTGATACGAGCACCGCCGGCGTTGGTAACGTTGGTGAGGCCGTTCTCGCCGGTGAACGAAAACTGGAAGTCGTCCCAATCGAGCATGAACAGCGCGCCGTTGAACCGAACCCGATTGTCCAGCCAGGTGGTCTTCCAGCCGACCTCGTAGTTTTTCAAATAGTCCGCGTCATACGGCGGGAACGTGCCGCGACGATTCACGCCGCCGGGCCGGAAGCCTTCGGAGTACGTGACATACACCATGCGACTGTCGTCGAACTTGTAAGTCAAGTTGACCTTGGGAGTGAAGCCGTCTTCATTGACTTTCCGTTGCAGGTTTTTACAAGGCGCGGTGCTGACTGCGCTGTACGGCACCCAGCCCGACCGGTCGCCAACGGCGTCGCCTGCAAGCAAACTGCACAGCGCTTCGCCGCTGCGACCGCTACTGCTGTAACCCTCGCCGTAACCGAAGAAGCCTGCGAGAGAATTCTCGGCTTTGAACCAGCGCCCACCGCCAGTGATCGTCAGGTTGTCGGTGATGTCGAAACTGAGTTCACCGAACACCGCGTAGTCGCGATCGACGCGCTCTTGCTCGGTCAGCCAGATCGTGTCCGCCCAACCGCTGACTTCATACACCGGCGTCAGATCGTCGATCTTGTAACGCTGTTCGATCTGATGCTGTTGCCGCTGGAAGAACAGGCCGCCGACGAACCGCGTGCGCCGATCGCTGGGCGTGGACAAGCGGATTTCATGACTCTGCCGCTTGTAGCGATCTTTGCCCTGGATGTACTGCGTCGGCTCGATGGTGTCGCCGTCGTCGTTGTACACCGTGTAGCCATAGGAAATGTCATAGAACAACGAGTAGTCGGAATAGTCCTGCTCGGTGTCGACATCGCGTTTCAAATACGAGCCCGCGTACACCACATCGAGATTGGCGATCTTGCCTTCCACCGTCAGCGCCGCTTGGGTCCAACGATCGTCGGCATGCTCGGGCCGATAGCGCGCTACCTTCAGATCGCCCAGGCTCGGATCGTAAGCAAACGCGCCGTGCGATTCCTGCTGCTGATGCATCAAGGTGGGCGTGATAGTCCAGCTGTCGTTCAAATCCACACGCAAGGCGGCACGTGCGCCGTAAGTGTCGACGTTGTTGTAGTCCTCTTTGACTCGTCCGCGGTTATTGATGGTGATGTCGGCCGTGGGATAGTAACGATTGGCCTCGACATTGCTGATGTAGCCAGCATCGCGTTTGCCGTAGCCAACCAGACGAATCGCCGACCTGTCCCCCAGCGGCAGATTGGCGAAACCTTCCGCGACATACCCCGCCTCGCCATCCAGCATGTTGCCTTCGATGTCGTAGCCCGCGGCGAATTTGGTGGGATCGGGCTTATTGGTAATGATACGAATCGTGCCCGCCTGCGAGCTGGCACCGTACAGCGTGCCCTGCGGCCCAGCGAGTGCTTCCACTCGCGCAATGTCGTAGACGTGCACATCCAGCGCACCTTGAATGGTGGTGATGGGTTGCTCGTCCAAATAAATGCCGACCGTGGGCAACGGGCCAGAGTGATTGCCGTTGTCACCGCTGCTGACGCCGCGAAAAAACACTCGCGCAAAACCGGGGCCGGACGAGGTGTACGACAGACTGGGCAGGAACTTGGCGTAGTCGTCGAAATCCGAGACGTGCAATTCTTCGAGCTTGGCGGTGCCCAGCGCCACGATGCTGAGCGGTACTTCCTGCAGATTCTCCTGGCGCTTCTGCGCCGTGACGATCATTTCTTCCAGCACCCCGCTCTCGTTGGTCTGAGCGGCGGCGGTGGATAAGGTCGCCGTCAAAGCGGCAACCAATGGAACTGACATCGATAGCCGGCGACCGTGCCGGTATCGACCCTTGTGAGCATGCAAGCGACGTTCAACCATCTTGCTCTCCCCATGTTGTAGCCGCTGTAGTTCCTGGCGGCTGATGACTCAAACTAGATCAACTAAATTTCTCCGGAACGGCAGGATAGGATTCGAGCACCGGCCCCAACGCGCGCTTGAGCGGCACGAGCCAAGGTTCATAGTGCTGCCAATGATCGACGCCGTCGCGATAGATCGGACGGCGCACTTGTTCTGAGCTAGCGGTGCGTACCGCGCGCTCGTTCTCATAGAAGCGCAGACAGCGCTCATCGAACGGCAATCCGCAGTAGTCGAGCAAGCGACGCACTTGGGTCTCGGTGTCGTCGACCAGGGTTTCGTAAATCACTCGATGCACTCGACCCGGCAGCACCGTGTCGAAATGCGCCATGAGTTCGACATAGTCACGGTAGTAGCGACCGAGATCCTCGAGACCATAAGTAAAGTGCTGGCCGCGAGCGAAGTGCTGTTTGAAGCCGGAGAAACAGCAGCCGAGTGGATGACGGCGTGCATCGATGATCTTGGCGCGCGGCAGGATCAGTTGGATCAAGCCGATGTGCGCGAAATTGTTCGGCATCTTGTCTATGAAAAACGGCGTGCCGCTCTTGCGCTGGATGCGAGTGTTGGCGATGTACTGTTCGCCCAACGCACGCAACTCGTCAACCGACAACTCAGCGAGCACTTCCGGATATTTCGAAGCAGTACCGCGCGCTCGCCCGCCACCTAGCGCTCGCGCCATGTCGAGAATGTCGGGCAACTCCATGGTGCCCTCGACCAGCGGATGACTGGACAGGATTTGTTCCAGCAACGTCGAGCCCGCCCGCGGCAGCCCGACAATGAAAATCGGATCCGGCGCGGGCGAACCCCAATCCGCTCGCTTGGCGAAGAACTCCTGACTCAGCAGCTGTTTCGAACGTCGCATCTGCTGCGAATTCTCGTCGGCATCGTATTGAACCAGCTCGCGACGCAGCCGATTGCCCACCTCGTAGTGCTCGAATGACTTGGCGTAGTCGCCAGCATCTTCGAATGCCTTGCCCAGCGAGAAGTGAAAATGAAAACGATCTTCCTCGCTCAGCTGATCACGCCGCAGCTGCGCCTGCATCGCCGCGACATCCCGATCGGTGAAGCGGAATGTTTTTAGATTCGCCAGGCTCCAGTAAGCCTCGCCGAGCTGCGGCGACAACTCGATGGCACGTCGATAAGTGTCGACGCATTCGCCCTGCTGACCGGCGGTCTTCAATGCATGGCCGTAACTCATCCACACTTTGGCGTTGCGCGGATATTCCTTCACGACCTCGGCATACAATTGCAACGCGCGGTCATATTCGCCCGCTCGCCCCAACACCGCCGCCTGCAAATTGCGATAACTCGCGTTGCGCGGGTCGCCCGCCAGCAAACGCTCCAGCTGATCTAGCGCCTGCGCCAGCTTGTTCTGGCGGTTCAATACATACGCGTAGTTGTGGCGTGCGCCTTGAAAACTCGGCGCCAGTTCCAGACAGCGCTCCAGCAGTACTTCCGCATCGGCGTAACGACCGAGCCGCGCCGCCACTTCAGCAAACATGCGAATGGCGGCAACGTCGGAGGGAAATTGTTTGAGATGTTCACGCAGCAGCGCTTCGGCGACAGCGATGCGATTTTCTGCCAGCGCCGCACCCGCTTCCAACAAACGCGGATCGCGAGTGGAAAAACGAATGTGCTGTGCGTACGCATGGTCCGCAGCTTCGACATCGCCGGCGACGGTGAGATGATCCGCCAAAGTGCGCCATGCCGCCGACAGATCGGGCTGCAATTCCACCGCCCGCCGCAAGGCCGCCACCGCTTCGGCCTCGTGCCGAGTAGCGCCGAATGCCAGGCCCAACTCGAAATGAACGGCCGCCCAGCGCGGCAGCTGTTGACTCAAACCGGTGAGAATTTGTATCGCTTCGTCCGGGGCGCCGGAACTACGGCGCGCGGCGGCTAACAGCAATTGCGCCATGGGTTGCCCAGGCACCGCCTTGAGGATTTCTTCGGCCTGTTCCGCGGCCGCGATCGGATCCTGTTGTAGTAGACGCCTGGCATGAGCCAGGGCCACCTCCAAGGTTCCGACCGGTTCCGGTGTCGCGCTCATTCAGCTGCCAGTGACACGCAAGTCCCCACCGACGATGCGACCGATCATAACGCCGCGCCCGGGCGGCGTGCGAATTATCAGAAGCAGCAGCGCAAGTGACGGCGATCTGCTAGATTTTTGCGCTTCGTTTTTTCGCCGCACGGACATTACAACGAATGCAACACCCCCCTGCGCGCGACGCCTCGCGTCGCCCTGCCGTGATTCCCTTGCTGGCTCTTTTGTTGAGCGCCTGCGCGACTGCCCCGCAGTCACAGGCACCGACACAGCAAGCAACCACAGCGACTACTCCTACCACACCGGCGCCGTATACATCGACTTATAAGGTGCCTGCATCGGGGGCAACCCTGATTCGCGGCGCGACCGTGCTCACCGGCACCGGCGCACGCATCGACGGCGGCGATGTACTGATCGTCGGCGGCAAAATCGCTGCGGTGGGCAACCAATTGAGCGCACCGGCCGGCGCCACCACCATCGAAGCCAACGGTCGCTGGGTCACCCCCGGCTTGATCGACGTGCACTCGCATCTCGGCGTGTATTCAAGCCCGGGTGTGGACGCACATAGCGACGGCAATGAGATGGTCGATCCAGTAACCGCGCAGGCCTGGGCCGAACACGCGCTCTGGCCGCAGGATCCCGGCTTCCAGACCGCGCTCGAAGGCGGCGTCACCACGATGCAGATCCTGCCCGGCTCGGGCAATCTGATCGGCGGCCGCGGCGTCACCGTGAAGAACGTGCACGTCACCACCTATCAGGCCATGAAGTTCCCCGGCGCGCCGCAGGGACTGAAAATGGCGTGCGGCGAAAATCCCAAGAATTTCTATGGCGGCAAGGGCCAGGCGCCGATGACGCGCATGGGTAACGTCGCCGGTTATCGCCAAGCGTTCGCCGATGCGCAGGCGTATCGCGAAGAATGGAACAAATATCGCCGCGAACTGGCGGCGTATGAAAAGAAACAAAAGGATCCGGCCGGCAACAAGAAAGACGAGGACAATAAACCGCCGTCACCGCCGAAGCGCGACCTGAAGTCCGACACGCTGGTCGGCGCCATGAATGGCGAAATTCTGGTGCACATTCATTGCTACCGCGCCGATGAAATGGCCATCATGATCGATCTGTCCAAGGAATTCGGCTTCAAGATCGCCGCCTTCCATCACGCGGTGGAGGCCTACAAGATTGCCGACGTGCTCGCCCAACAGGGTATCTGCGGCGCCGAGTGGGCCGACTGGTGGGGCTTCAAGATGGAAGCGTTCGACGGCGTGATGGAGAACCTGGCGCTCACCGATCTGCCCCGCAATGGCTGCGCCATCGTGCACTCGGATTCGGCCGAAGGTATACAACGGCTCAATCAGGAAGCCGCCAAGGCCATGGCTCGCGGCAACCGCGCCGGCCTGAACATCTCGCGCGAGCACGCCATGATCTGGCTGACCCAGAATCCGGCCAAGGCGCTGGGCATCGATAAAGTCACCGGCACGCTGGAAACCGGCAAGGCCGGCGACGTGGTGATCTGGAACAGCGATCCGTTCAGCGTGTACGCGCTGGCCGAGCAGGTGTTCATCGACGGCGTGCTGACTTACGACCGCGCCCACCCGCCGACTCAACCGCCTTCGGACTTCATGCTCGGTCAATTCGAAACCGGCAAAGGGAGCGCACAATGAAAACTCTGATCGCTGCTTTGCTGCTGGTCGCTGCCACCAGCGCCGGTGCCCAGGATGTTCTGATTCGCGGCGCGACGGTCCACACCGCCACGGCCAAAGGCACGCTCACCAACACTGACGTGCTGATCCGCGACGGCAAGATTCACTCGGTCGGTAACGGTCTTTCCGCCAGCGGTGCCGTGAGCATCGACGCCAAGGGTCGCGCGTTGACGCCGGGCATGTTTGCTGGCCTGAGCGTCATCGGCATCCAGGAAGTCAACCAGGAGTCGACCACCAACGATGCCGCCCTCGGCCTGGGCGCTCCTGCCTATGAAATGCAATGGCGGCCGGAGTTCGACGTGACCGCTGCTTACAACGGTCGCTCGGTGATCGTGCCGGTCACGCGTGTCGAAGGCATGACCTGGACGGTGCTCAATCCCAGCATCGCCAGCGGCGGCAATTTCCTGGCGGGCCAAGGTGCAGCGGTGACGCTCGACGGCCGTGATGACGCCGTGCTCGACGGCAGCCGTTCGTTGTTCATCAATCTCGGCGGCCAGATGAACTCACATTCCGGCGGCAGCCGGGCCGCGCAATGGATGTTGCTCGATCAAGCCGTGCACGAAACGCGCAACCGCGTGACCGACAACAAAGCGTTGATGCATCCGTTGGGTCGCGACGCGTTCGCTCGCTATCTGGCCGGTGGACGCGTGGTGTTCAACGTCGATCGCGCTGGTGACATCGTCAAGACGATCGCCTTCGCCAAACGTTACGGCATCAAAGCTGTGATCGCCGGCGGCGCCGAAGCGTGGATGGTGGCGGACGCCCTGGCCGAAGCCAAAGTGCCGGTGGTCCTCGATGCGCTCGCCAATCTACCGGGCACGTTCGATCAGCTCGGCTCGCGACTCGACAACGCGGCGCTACTCCACAAGGCCGGTGTGAAAATCACCTTCAGCCAATTCGAAGATAGTCACAACGCTCGCAAGGGCCGTCAGCTGGCCGGCAACGCCGTCGCTCATGGCATGCCGAAAGAGGCAGCCATCACCGCGATTACTGCCGACGCCGCCGACATCTTCGGCCTCGGCGCAACACGTGGCCGAATCGCGGCCGGACAGGCTGCGGACCTGGTGTTGTGGAGCGGTGATCCGCTCGAAGTCACCAGCCTGGCCGATCAGGTCTGGATTGCGGGCCGCGCCATCGAGATGCGTTCGCGCCAGCTGGAACTGCGTGACAAGTACCTCGAACGGCTGAAGCGCGTCACCGCGAACTGAGCTGTCAACCTGGCGAGACTTGGTGCGTTGTATGGGAGAACGCCGGCTCAACCGCCGGCGCTTCTCTGGAACACTGAGGAAAGCACCATGTCTCGCACGTTCATTTCCGCCGCTCTGTTGTTATTGTTAAGCGCGCCGCTGATGGCGCAGTCGCGCGGCGAAGGCGCATTGGAAAAGGCCGACACCAACAAGGACGGTTCGGTCACTCGCGAAGAATATATCGCCGCTCGCGCCGAGCGCTTCACCAAGCTCGACCGCAACTCCGACGGCGTCATCGACAGCAGCGATGTGCCCGAACAACTGGCCGCGCGCCGGCAGAAAAAGGGTGGCGGCGATTTCCTGTTAGAGCAGTTCGATACCGACGGCGACGGCAAAGTCACGCGGGAAGAGTTCGTCAACGGCCCGACGCTGTTGTTCGATCGCGCCGATACCGACAAGAGCAACGTGTTGGATCCGCAGGAGCTGGCAGCCGCGAAAGAAGCTGCCAAGGCCGCGCGCGAGAATTGGCGCAATCGGAAGACGCAATAATTCCCGGCGAGCGATCGATCAGGGCGCTCCGCTCCAGATCGCATCGTTCTTCATCGCTGATACAAACAGCAGACGCGCGTTCAATCCGGCGCGCGCCATGCCATCGACTTCATAGAGCGACTCGAACGACTTGGCGCCCGCAGCTTTGGCGCCAAGCTCTTCCACACCGGCGCGACGCGATAGCGTTTCAGCCACATGCATCACGCCATTGTCGCGCGTCCCTGAGATCACCACGACGCGATTGCCGTTCGGACCGGCAAAGGTAGAGAAATAACCGAAGTCGCGAAATGCGCCGCCTTCGGCGCCCATGGGCATGGCGGTGCTGACGTAGTCGGTGCCGGTCTGGCTGTCGTGCAACTCATCGAACGAACCACCGAGTGCGAGCCGCGATTGCGCGAACACTCGATCGCCAAGCATGCCCATGCCGCTGATATATCCAACGTACACGACATGACTCGATTTCAACACGCGCGGGTCGAGCGTCGAGAGCAACGACACCCGCACCTCTTTGCCGGCATTCAACACCGGCACCAGGTCCTGCAAGGCGAACGCGCTCGCGGCCGGCAGATACGTGAGATCCAGATTCCGATAGCTGCGCATCAGCTCCGGATTGAGCTGCAGGTGGTCCAGAAAATCCTGATTGGAGTTGATGTGGAACTCGCGAACCAGTCGCTGCACATTGTTGGCGTCGTCCACCTGACCCAGCAGGAAGTAATCGCCCACCACCAGCGTGATGGGTAAGTCGTCCGCCAGCAGCGGGCCCCACACGGCACTGTGCCGGACCGCGTTCAGATTCCGCTCCTGAGGATTGAGCGTCAGCGCATACGTGAGCACGACGCCGATAGCGAAAGCCACCGCCAAGGCCAGCGCCGGTTTGAACCACGTCCGCCAGCGAGGGGCACTGGGCGGCGGCGATACCTGAACGAGTGTCGGCTCGACCGCTGGCTCGACAATAGCCGCCGCGGTTGCCGGCTCGAGCACCAAGCGATACTCACCCTTGGGAATAGTGATGCGACTGTCGTTGGCCGCCGGCGAGCGAGTGGCGAACTCCTCGAGACGGCGGCGCAGTTTGTGAACATACACGCGCACCACCGAGTCCTGCGCCACATCGAAGTTGGCACCCTTGCCGAATACTTGCAGAGCGATCTCGATTTCTTTGGGCACCTCACCGGTCAGCGAGCGCGACAACAGGAAATCGAACAGGCGCGACAACGCTCCCGGCTTGCCCAGCAAGCCGCTGGCACGGAACAGCTCCGCTTGCCGCCGCAGTTCATCGAGCGCTGTCATGCCGAACGCCGCGCCATCCCCGGTCAGGGCCAACATCGTAGGAGCTTTAACGTTAAGTAACGTCATTGGAAACAGTAAATTACTCAAGCTTCAATCGCAGCTAGTTTGCCCGAGCAGTAACCAACATGCGGTAGCCGCCCGGTTATAGAACGGTGCAAGGGGCAACAATGGCCGCTCTGCCAATTGTCTGCTATAGTCCGGCCAATTGGCACACGAGTAACCTGTGATCATGGGCGAGTCCGGCATGCGAGTTGCGGACGTCTTGGGGGGCACCAAGACTCTTGGCGAGCGCCCGAAGAATACCGATGACTGGATGGCTCTGATCGAGACTGGGTTGCCGGCAGCAGCAGCCGAGGCGATCAAGGACGTGGTTGGTCTGGACGATCCAACCCTAGCCGTGGTGCTCGGCGTCAGCATCCGAACCATCGCGCGCGCGCGCTCTACACGAGACGGCCGCCTGGATTCAGTGGTCAGCGACCGCCTCTACCGACTGGCTCGACTGGTCGCTATCGCGCGTGTCGTGCTGGAGCACGACGACAAGGCCGTCCACTGGCTCACACATCCGCAGCCCGGCCTCGGCGATCGCCGCCCCATCGATCTCGCCAAGAGCGAACCCGGCGCGCGGGAAATCGAAAACCTGTTGCTGAGAATCGAGCACGGCGTGTATTCGTGAGCGTGCACGCATTCCGGCTGGTCAAGGCCAAGCATGCCGACCAAGCCTTCTCGGGCGAAGGCGCACGCCTGGTCGGCGGCCGCTGGAATCTGCCCGGCACGCTGATGATCTACACCAGCGAAAGCTTGTCGCTCGCGGCATTGGAAACATTCGTGCATTTGCAGCCGGTGGATAAACGGATTCGCTATGTATGGTTCCGCGTAACCATTCCAGCGAATGTTGCCATCGACACCCCCGCCGCTTTACCAGCCTCGTGGCAAGCCTCTCCGCCCAGCGAGGCAACACAACGCATCGGCACAGCCTGGGCCAAGAAAGCCTCCGCAGCCGTGCTACGCGTGCCTTCCATTCTCGTGCCCGGCGAGCACAACCTGCTGCTCAATCCACAGCACGCCCAGTTCAAGCGCCTGAAGCTCACCAAGCCCCAACCATTCGACTTCGACGGCCGGCTCTGGAAAGACACGCGGAAATAAACGCGGCAATAAAAAAGGGCGCCCGAAGGCGCCCTTTGTCGAATCGAACGTCCAGTGCCGATCAGGTGGCCTGCACGGCGAGCAAGCGCACGCGGAGGTATTGCTGACGCAGCGACTCTTCGAGCTCGCGAACGCGACGCAGGGTCTCGTTGTGCTCGATATGGTCGATGACGGCCTTCTTGGCGGCGTCGACGCGTTCCTGTTGCAAGGTCGCCCAGTGAGCCAGGGTCTCCTTGAAGTGCTGCATCTCGGTCTCCAGCGACTGGCGCAGGGTGGCGAGGCGGCCGTGGTCCTGGCATTGGCCCAGGTTCTCTTCGGCCTTCTGCAGCTGCCGCTCCACCAGCGCCTGACGGATCTGGAACTCGGGAACGCGCTTCAGCGAACGCGCCAGGCCGAGGAACTTACAGGCGGAGATCAGCCACTTGGTCGGGTCCCACTGGTACCAGCGGATGCCATTGCGATAGTCCCACTGAAACAGGTGGTGATAGTTGTGATAGCCCTCGCCCCAGGTGAACAGCGCCAGCACGCCGTTGTCGCGCGCGGTGTTCTCGGTGGTGTAAGGACGGCTGCCCCAGTAGTGGGCCAGCGAGTTGATGAAGAACGTGCAGTGATGGCTCACCACCAGGCGCAGGAAGCCGCCGAGCAGCAGGCTGCCCCAGATGTTGCCATTGATGATGCCCAGCGCCAGCGGGATGGCGATGTTGGTGCCGACGGCCAGCAGCAAGTAATACTTGTGCTGGAAAGCGACGATCGGATTGGCTTCCAGATCCTTGGCGTTGCGGAAATCCTGCCGGCCGCTCTCGTAGTTGCGGAGCATCCAGCCGAGGTGCGAGAACCACAGGCCGCGCTTGGCCGAGTACGGGTCATGATCGACATCGTCGACGTGACGATGATGCACACGGTGCGAGGACGCCCACACCAGGATGCTGTTCTGGAGCGCCATGGCGCCGAAGATCATGTAGAAAATCTGTAGCGGCTTGGAAGCCTCATAGCTGCGATGGGCCCACAGGCGGTGATAGCCGGCGGTGATGGACATGCCATTCAAGGCCCACAGCACGAAGAAGGACACCCATTCGAAGCCGTCGAAGCCGAAGGTCGCCGCGTACCACGGGAACACCGTGACCACCGGAACAGTGGTCAACAAGAACATGATGATCGCGGGCCAGTTGAGCGGCGCGCGGTTCGTCGAGGCGTCAGCGGTCATCGGCACTCCGGACAAGAGTTGAGGCGTGGATCCTAGCAGGGGTGAAAGCGGATTTCCGCGCAATAATGAACCGATAAACCCCGGCCCGTACCCAGGAAGGGTACCGGCCAGGTTCAGGGATTGCCCTAGGTGCGGAGCCCTTGAATTGCCAACTAGCGCTCAGCCAGCGCCGCGACCAAGGCGCCGCGGGCGGTGGCTGTCAGCGGATCGCTCGCCATCCGCACTTCGCCGATCTGGAACGGCCAGGAGCGGCGACGCAGGGCCTTCTCGAAATGGTCGCGGAAACCGTTGGGCTTGGAGGTGCCGCCGGCCAGCACGATGGGCATGGGCTGGTCGTTGCGCGGCAGCCGAGGCGTCTTTTGCACGGCCCGGCCCAGTTCCTCGACCAGCGACTCGATCAACTTGTCGTAGTAGATGCGCAGCGCCTTGTCGATCTTGTCGCCGCCCTCGCGGTTCAGGTCCAGCGTCTCCTCCTTGATGGCCTTGACGCGCGTGGCCGGCTCGTTGACGACCGCGCCGACGGCGGAGTCGACGTAATCGCCGCCCTGCCCCAGGCTCATGGTCAGCGACGGAATCGACAAGTACGAGATCGCGACGTTGCACATGCCGCCGCCGCAGGAAATGCCGATGCCGGTGAAGCCTTCCTTCGCCAACTCGGCCAGCACCACCGCCAGACCTTCGTTGACGGCCAGCGGCGTATAGCCGCGCCCCTTCAAGTACTGCTTGATCGACCCTTCGTGATAGGTCAGCTCATGACCCGTCTCGGTGGCCGCGGCCGGCACGGAGAACGCCAGCAACTCACCCGGATTGCGCGACACCGGCACCAGCGTGCTCAGCACCGTCTCCAGCACATGCGTGGCTTGCGGTTCGTTGGGATTCAAAATGCCCTTGGCCATGGGCCGACGCACGTTGGCGTTGAAAATGTGCGCGAACTTTTCCGAAGCGTCGCCATAGACGATGAGCCGATCGTCCTCGCGATAGAACGGCGTGCGATTGGCCTTCAGGCTTTGCTCATGCAACGCCGAGTACGGCACGTCGAAAAACGCATTGAGCTGCGAGTCCGTGCTCGGCGAAACATTGTCGCCGCGGGCAGCAACCACTTTGCTGGTGCCCACGTCGAGACCGATGCGCGTGCGGGTACCGCTCTGGCTGTTGCCAGTGAGGTGACCTGCGCCGGACGCTTCCGAGCCGTGGTCGTTACGATCGTCCATAGCGTTACCCTCTCTTATTGACCGTCGTTGAAACCGGTGATTGCTGATTGGCACTTTCCAGGGCGGACTCTGCCCCTGCGGGAGTCGGCAACGTCGCGCGCCAGCGCCGATATTCCTCTTGGCGCTCCCGCCGTAAATCCTCGAGCGAAATCGAACGTTCGCGCGCATCGCTGGCGAACTGCCGTTCGGCCGCGACCAGTCCGGGCCAACGCTCGCCGACCGTGCGCAAGAATTCGCTGTCGTAGTTGAAGCCGAACAGCGCCACGCTCGGCGGCGGCTGCGAATACAAATCCGGCAAGCCGAACGCCGCGAACGGAAAGCCGCGCGCCCAATCCAAGTGATAGCCGATCAAGCCACGCTTGGGCGACACGCTAGCGAGTCCATGTGTCACACACATTTCCGGCGCGATCGCGAACCGCTGCCGCAGGTAATTGGTGAGATTGCGGCCGGCGATCAACTGCGCTCGCGTAATAGGCAAGGTGCGCCCGCCTTCCCAACGCGACTCGAACGATACGCCCAAGAACGCCGAATTCAGATCCAGATAAACCTCGTCACCGCGCGCCCACACGCCGTGGCCCGCGTGATTCGCGCGGCTGTCATCATCGACGACGCGGTAGACGCGGCCGAAGCGGTCGATCATGTAGTTGTAAGCCTGCTCGCGCTTCACGAAACGCAACAGCGCTTCCGAGCCCTGCCGCAATTCTTTTTCGTAGCCCGGCTCGAGCGGCCACAGGTCGCTCTCCGATGTATGAAACAGAATGCCGATGGGGCGCGAGAATTTAGTCGGCAACAATTCGCCGCCGCGTGAATGCACTCGATAGTCACGCGCTGTGCCCTTCACCGCATACTTGGTTTCGATGCGCAACCCGTTGCTATATAGCTCCCAATCGGGCCCGCGGTCCGCGAGCCACAGCATGGCGGGAACGATGCCGAGATCTTCAGCGGCCAATGTCTCTGCCACCGGCGGCTGATTTACTGGCGCTGCCACTTCGGGCGTGGCAGTCAGCAGCGGCGACACAACCATCGGCGCGGTTGCTGATTCGATGACTGTGGCATTCGCTTCGGTGGAAGAAGCAACGGCCGCAATGGGCTTGGGCTCAGTGCTGCCCCACTTGTTGATTTGCCAGGCGACGATGGCGACCAACACCGGCACAAACAACAACGCAGCCGCTGTCGTGCCGACGACTACGCGACGCGCCGTCTTGCGCGCGTTGAGTGTGCGCTCGGCGATTTCTTCATCAGCATCGGCAACGGCGTCGAGCGCTTGCAAGCCTTTCAAGCGATACCACGCGCGTCGAGCGGGAGCGATGGGAACGAGTTGCACGAGAGCGCTGTTGTCGCCCTCTTCGTTGAGCGCGCTTTGTAAATAGCGCAGCTTGACGATGGGATCGTCGATGTCGTCGGTGATGCGTGTCAGCTCATCGCCGCACTCACGGCTCACGGGCGGCCGCTCACGCCGATAGCGCTCCGTCGGCGAGCCTCTCGCTGCAGCCGTCATGGGCCGGCCATCCATCCAACGAAAACAATGGGATGCACGTTATGCCTGCGAACATTCTGCGTTGCAATCGGGGATTACAGACGCGTTATGTCCGCCGAACTAGTACCTAGTTCACGTTCCGCCCATTTGCTGGCGTAGATCCTCGCTGGTGAGCACTCCGGAAACCGCGGCGCGCGAGCCGCTTGCCGCATATTTATAGGCTCGGGGCTTCTCGCCCATCCACGCCGGGTCGATGGCAAAGCGGAGCGCCTCCTCCGACGCGCCAGAGAATGCATAGGCCTCCGAGCGCACCCCCAGCTCGGCGAGACGCTGACGAATGTCAGACGCTGCGGTTACAGGATCGGTGGAAATGGTGACCACTTTGAGCGCCGGTTGCTTCTTCTGCGCAACCGCCAGGTTGGTGAGCGACTTCATGCAGTAGACACATTCGAGATCCCACAACACCACCCAGTACTCCGAGCCCGCGTGTTGTTGCTCGATCTTACGCAGCGTGTCGCGGCTGAACGGTTTGACCGCGTCGTCGCTGGTGGCATCGCCGAGATTTGCGACAGCGACGCCGTCAGCCTTGCGCCAGACGATCAGCATCGACGTGTCATTGCTCAACAGTCGCGGCTGATCGGACTCGCCGTCAGTTTGTAACGTCGGGCCGGGATTGAAGTGACGGCCGCCGTCTTTGGACAACCACGATTCGATGCGAGTCGCGGTGCCGTCGAAACGTTTCCACACGATGCCGACGATGTTGCCTCTCGCCGCGATGTCGGCATGAGTTGCGCCTGCTGGCAGCGCCTGCACCGCTTTTGGTTTGTCGCTGCTCAGTTGGCCGTAGAAGGCGCGGCCTTCCCCGTCCACTTGGTTGAACCAAACCGCGTGACGCGTGCCGTTTACTGTTACTGATAGAGAGGGTCCGTGATGCGGACAAGCGTCGATCTTCCATCGATCGGTCGTGGCGCGCTCGATCACGATGTCCTTGCCTTCCGGTTGTAACACCGCGAAGGCGTGGTCGCGTTCGTTGGGCGGGAAGACGTGCCGCCACATAGCGACGGCCCGTCCTTTCTCATCCAGTGCCAAGCCGATTCGACAACACTCGCAGCTGTTGTCGGCGAGCTTGTAGTCGCCGCGCCAACTCGAGCCTCGATCATCTGAGTAAGCGTAGTAGACCGCTGCGCCTGCGTAGTCGCGCTTCGCCGCTTGCGCGATGGTGAGATCGCGCTTATCGATCCAGGCGACCCAGATGCGGCCGGTGCCGTCTACCAGCATGGACTCGAAGCGATGCGTGATGAGTTGACGATCTCGATGCACGACGCTTGGCTCGGACCAAGTTTTGCCGCCGTCGAGCGAACGGGTGAAACGAATGTCGCCGGTGAACTTCTCCGAGGTCGGAGAAGTCCAGGACACATAGATTTCATTGCGTGGGCCGAAAGCAATCTTCGGGCGATTCTCGCCGTCGGCCGACACCGGCTCGGGCTTGGAAGTGACGCGAATGGCTGGCTGCCAGGTTGCGCCGTTGTCGTCCGAGCGCTCTACGATCACGTGTGCGCTCTTGTCGACCGGCTCGTTACGCACGATCCACAGACGGTTCTGATGATCAAAGGCTGCGGTCGTGCCTAACGCACGACCGTGAGACATGGCCGCGGACGCTGGCTGCGCCAGTGCCGCTAGAGAGAGAAAAAATAGAATCGACAACGAGCGCCGGCTCAGAACACGGCGCATCGCCAGCTTGCGCCAACCATCTTCGACTACGGCCGCGAGACCAGTGAGCGTTGGCAATTTCATCGCGCCCCCTCGAACGACCAGCGCGCTTCGACGAATGCGGTGCGGCCCGGATACGGATGTGCTTGGTAGGCTCTTTCGTCGGTGATGTTATCCACGCCCAACGCCAACTCAACATTGCTAGCCATCGTGTACGCCACTCGTGCATCCAGCATGGTGAATCGCGACACCCCGCCGTACGTATCGGGATTGATGTCGTCGTTCTCCAGCCGATTGAACATGCGCCCGGAGTAGCGAACACCGAGGCTGGTCAGCCACTGATCCGTCGGCCGCCACACGGTCTGCAGATTGCCGCGCCACTTGGGAATGCGCGGCCAGAGCTTGCCCACCGAAATGGGAAAGTTGTCGTTCTCCAGAATCTCGGCCTTGGCATACGCCAGGCTGCCGTCGAACGACAACGATTCGATGCCCGGCGGCGCAATGGTGAACGCCGTTTCGATCCCTCGCGTGCGCACGCGGTCGACGTTTTGCACGTTAGTGACATTCGGCGTCACCGTGATGTTGGTCTGACTGAAGATGCTATCGCGCACGTCGTCCTGGAATAACGACGCCCGCAGCTTGCCCCAACTCAGCCAACGCTCGACGGTGAAGTCCACCGAATCGGAACGCTCGGGCTTCAAGTTCGGATCGTTGACCACGATGGTCCCGGCCGTGCTCGTGCCTTGAAACAATTCAGGCACAGTGGGGAAGCGCACACCACGACCTGCACTTACCCGCAGCGTCCAATCGTCACCCAGCGCATAAGCAAGTGACGCCTTCGGCGACAGCGCACTGTCGCTACGCTCGGGATAATTCACAGACGCTGCACCGGCGCGTTGACCACCGTTGAACGCCGTCCAGTCCTCATAACGAGCACCCAACGTCAGGGTCCAGCGAGCCGCAAGCCGCCATTCGTCTTGCAAGTACACCGCTTGCAAGCGCGTCTGGCCGAACACGTTCTGTGTCAACGCACCGCTTGCTACGTTGTAGACGGGATTATCGAGTTGGTATTCGTTGCGATGAAAGCCCACCGCCAACGTGTGACGACCGCCGGTCCAATCGTCAGCGACTGGCGTGTAGACACCCTGCACTTCGAACGTTTGCCAGCCGGTGCCGTCACGCTCGGTGTCAGTCGGCTCGGCCACCACCCGCGCGCCTTCGATCAATGTGTCTTCGAGGAAGTCATAGCGCGAATAAACCAACGAGCCATTCCAACCGTCAGCCTGCGTAGTTCGCAGCGTTGCTCCCCAATGCCGGTGCTCTTCCTGGCGCGTGCTCGGCAAGAACGCAGTGGCCGGCACATTGAACGTGACTCCATCCGCAATCACGCGGCCAGACCACACTTCATTGCCGGCTGCGTCTCGCATGAAGGTGCGGTTCTTGGCCTCGGTGTCGTTGCGCCACAGAGCCACGAACCCTTCCAGCTCCAACCAATCGGTGAACGCGTAGCCGCCACGCAGCTTCACTTGGTCTTGAATGGTGTGATCGATAGCTCCGGCATTGGCGCCGAACACCGCCCGTCTGCGACCTTGCGGGTCGGTATCGAAGCGCACGCCCGTCACAGGAGTTGCCGCACCCGACACAGTCGGAAACTGCCCGGCCGCGTTGGCAGAGACGGTGTAGTACTGCATCGGATGCCCAGTGGCATCCTGACGATTAGCCGCCAACGTAAACCACACATCGTTGTCGAAACGGTTGCCGAGGAACGCCGACACCTGATAGCCGGTGTAGTCGTCGCTCAAACCATACTCATCGAAGTGTTCGCTGAAGGCCGTAGTGCGCACGCTCATGGTCAAGTCATCCGGCCGACGCGTACGAATCGCCACCGTCGTGCCGATGGAATTGCCCGGGTAAGTCGCCGAGTACGGGCCGTACAGCACGTCCACGCGCTCGATCTCTTCCGGCGCGATCATGTTCCAGCGAGGCGCATCGAAGCGGCCGAGAAAGTTCGACAACAGATAGCCGTCCATGAAGACCAGGCCGCGAGCCGGCTGCAACGTGGAAAAGCTACGACCGCCGATCAGCGCGTTACGGTCGCCGATGTAGCGCTTACGAATGGTCAGATTGGGTAAATACTTGAGCGAGTCCTCGGGATTGAAAAGATTCTGGGCGCGCAGCTCTTCGGCCGTCTTCGAGGCCGTCGTGTTGGGCACGTCCACACCGGCGCGCTCGCGCTGGCCGGTAACTGTAATTGCATCGATCAATTTGTCCGTCGCCACGCCTTGAGCGTGCACGCAGACAGGCGCGCCGGCACTCAGCAGTACCGCCGTCGCGAGAAAAGTTCGGGTGTCCATGAATCGACTCCATGACCATCGCCAACCGCGACATGCTTGGTCGCGGCACTCGAGAGCGCGGAACGGTCGGGAGCGAGCAGCAATGCCCGCAACCTAGGTCGCGGCGCCCTCACTTGGTATCGATGTCAGGCGAGGCTGGGCGGACCGCGAATGCGGTCGGTGCGAATCGGGCCGACACGGAAGGTCGGCGCGGACAGGAATTGGAAACGTTCGTCACTCGGGGCTGAGATGACATTCGCGTGATAAGCGATTTGCGACGGCGTGGCCGACGCGACCAGGGAGAACGGACACGGCGCGTTGTCCTGCGCGGCGTGCGCGGACGATGCTTGATCCGACCCGCCGCCGTGATGCATGCCCTGATGATGTTGGGCATGCGCCTGATGCTCGGCGTGTTCACCGCCCTGCGACTTGCCCGGCAGCTGCACGACGCCCGACGGGCAAAACATCAGCTGCAGCTGACCCGCTTCCACCGACAACATGAAGCCGGTAGGAATCAGCGCCCGCGCCAGCAGCAGCGGGAGGATCCAGAGGCTCAACCAGTTGAGGTGATGGCGACGCATAACGGTGCGGGCGGCAGTATACGCCCGACCCTCGCCAGCAAACACTGCCCAAGGTGGGCCGCGCGCCGCACCAGAGCGGGCAAATTGTCCCAGCTGGCTGGTACCAAAGGGTGGGTATCTTAAAGAGCAGTCTCTTTTTGGGCATTACTGCCCTTGCATGAGCTGTCTAGCATTCAGCCGTCGCAATAACACCGAAGGGAGCAAGCGATGGATACCGAACTCTGCGAGCAGGCCGACATCTACGAACAAGTCCGTGAAGCGGTCCGGCAGGCGGTCAGCGACACCCTGGCTCGCATCGCCACCCGGGACGACTTGAACACTCTGTTGTTGCAACTCATGCCGACGCCGCCCTCGCCGCCTGCCACCCCCGTGTCCGTTCGTTTGACGGCTCGCGAACAAGAGATCCTCGAACGCATCACCGCCGGCGACAGCAATAAGGTAATCGCACGCACCTTCGATCTCAGCTTGCACACGGTGAAGCGTCACGTCGCCAACATTCTGACCAAGCTCGGCGTCAACTCCCGAGTGCAGGCGGCGACCTGGAAGTACGCCCGTCACTGATGCGGCCGTCTTCAGTCATGTTGTCGCCGGAGCACATCCTGCAGACGGGCTTCGGCTTTCGCGCGTCACAAACGTTATTGTCGGCGGTCGAGCTGGGTTTGTTCACCGAGCTCGGCAAGGGCCCGCGTTCCCACCGTCAATTGCGTCGGACGCTCGGGCTCAGTCCTCGCGCCATCGGCAAACTGCTGGAGCCGCTCGTGGCCTTGGGCTTGTTGGAACGAGAAGGCGACGATATCGGCGCGGTGTACGTCAACAGTCGCGAGAGCGGTCATTTCCTGAATCGAAACAGCCCGGGCTATTTGGGCGACCTGCTACTCCAAAGTACCCATCGAAAATCTTTCGGGCGTGAACTGTCGAACGTCGCAGCACTATTACTCGCCGAACGCTTCGACTTCGCCAGCCATGGAACCGTGCTCGACATCGGTAGCAGTCGGGGCATGTTGGCTCGGACCATCGCCGCCCGACATGCGCACCTATGTTGTACGCACATCGCCATTCCGACTGGCGCGACTGTCGAATCATTGCCGCGCGCAGACGTGATGGTTACGTCGATGAGCCTGCGTCGCCTCGATGTCTCGGCTCGTTCCGCGCTCATCAAACGCATCTATCAAGCATTGCCTCCTGGCGGTTGCTTGATCGCCATCGAACGCTTGATCAGCGAAGATCGGCGGCGCGGTAGCCCGGGCCCGTTGGCGATGTTGTTGGGCGCCGAGTCTCGGCGCCATCCAGCGCTCAGCGGGTCGGAGCTGGACCATTGGTGTCGAGCCGCCGGCTTTGAACGCACCGAACTGTTGCCCTTGATCGGGCCGCTGGTAGCGGCGTCATTCGCTCGGTAGCAGCAACCGATACCCGACGCCTGCCTCGGTGAGCAGAAACTGCGGCCGGGCCGGATCCGGTTCCAGTTTTTGTCTCAGGTTCTTGATACAGACTCGCAGGCTTCTAGAGTCGCCCAGCTTGTCCGGGCCCCAGGCTTCGGCGATGAGTTGGCGTTGCGTGACGATCATGCCGGTTTGACGCGCGAGGCTTTCCAGCACTCGGTATTCGAGCGGCGTGAAATGAACGTCACCCTCGGCTCCACTGGCCTGACGGCGAGTCAAATCGACAACGACAGCACCGATCTGCAACGTCGGCACTTGCTCGGCGCTGCGAACATTGCGTCGTAGTGCCGCGCGAACGCGAGCCAACAACTCAGGAGCGCTGAACGGCTTGGTCACATAGTCATCCGCGCCAGCATCGAGCGCCTCGATTTTTTGCGCCTCCATGGTCCGTGCCGAAAGCACGACCACAGGCACCGGCGACCATTCTCGAATCGAGCGAATTACTTTGAGCCCGTCGGCATCCGGCAATCCCAAATCCACCAGCAACAGATCCGGCTTGTGACTGCGAGCCTCGACGATAGCGCGAGCCGCGGTCTCCGTTTCTATGACTCGATAGCCGGCAGTCCGCAGTAGCGTGCGCAGGATGCCGCGAATATCCGGCTCGTCTTCGACGATCAGAATTTGATGCAGCGCCTGCGTCACGCGACGCCTTCCTTCACCGGCAAAGTGAATACAAATCTGGCGCCACCACCAGGCCGTGCGCTGGCAGAAATATCGCCACCGTGAGCGCGCACGATGGCTCGGCAGATCGCCAAACCCAAGCCCGCACCAACGGTGACACCCTCTTCGCTGCCGCGCTGAAACTTATCGAACCAGTGACTGCTGTCCCCCTGCGGCAAGCCAGGGCCGGCATCGTCACAGGTGACGCGCACAACCTCCTCGCTAGCGACGACGGAGATCTCAACTGGCGTTCCCGCCGGTGTGTACTTGACCACGTTATCCAGCAGGTTGACGAAGACCTGCACGATCAATCCAGCATCGACATACACCGGCGGCAAGTCCGCTGGCAGCTGTGAACGAAAGGGATGCGAGCCGAGCCGCTCCTGCATACGAGTGAGCGCGGTGCCGAGCAGATCGTCCAAGGTCTGCCAGTCCCGTCGCAGCACGACTTGTCCGGATTCCAAGCGCATCAGGTCGAGCACATTGGAAACCAGATCCGTCATCTCACGCGCCTTGTTCTCGATGGACTGCGCAAGCTTTTTACGCGCCTCCTCGTCCAACCCGGCGCCATGTTCTGACAGCGTGCTGCTGGCACCAGCGATGACTGCAAGCGGAGTCCGCAAATCATGCGAGATCGACGCCAGCAAGGTGTTTCGCAAACTCTCGGTCTCGGCCGCAACACGAGAGGACTCGGCCACCTCGGCCAACTTGCCCCGCTCCACCGCCAGTCCGATCTGCGCCGCGAATGTTTCCAACAAATGCCGCTGCTCGGGCAACAACACCCGACGACGATTCTGTGGCAGAACAGCCAGAACGCCGAGTCGCTGCCGTTCATTGCCGAGCGGCAGATACAAAGCCGGCGCCGCTGGCAACGTGTCCGAATCGAGCCCAGCGCGCCGGCCATGATCGAGCACCCACTGCGCAATCGATAGATCGGCACCTCGCAACGCGCCCGCCTCCGGTAGCTCGCGAGGATGCGCGAGTTGTCCGGACGAGTCAGGCAACAGCACGACGGCCTGACACTGAAACACCTCAGCCACGTGACGGACGGCAACCCGCGCCATCTCAGCGATACCACGCGTCGCCGCCAACTCGCGACTCATGGCATACAGCAAGTAAGTTCGACGTTCTCGCGCACCGGCAACGCGAGTCTGTTGACGCACGCTGGCCATGAGATTGGTGATTACCAAAGTCACGATCAGCATCACGACGAACGTGACCACGTACTGAGCATCGGCCACGGAAAACGTGAATTGCGGCGGCACGAAGCAGAAATCGAACGCGAGCACATTCGCGATTGCGGTCACCACCGCTGGGCCTCGCCCGAACCGTACGCCCGCGATGGTGGCACCCAGCACATACACCATCACGATGTTCACCGGCTCGAAGCTAGGCAGCATGGCAAAGCCGATCAGCGTGCAGATCAACGTGGTCGCAAATGCCCACAAATAACGATCCCAATGAACCGGCGTAGCAATCTCCGGCCCATCGGTTCGAGTTTCAGTCACTCGCTGAGAGGCATCCGCAGCCGCAATGGTGATGACATCGAACCCTTTGGCCTGGCGCGCCAATGCCGTGGCGGTGGACGCTCGCCACAAAGCTCGCCAACCACGACGCTTGGGCGCGCCAACGATGACGCGAGTGGCATTCCGAGTCTGCGCATACTGAGTCAGCGTTTCGGCTGCTGTCGGACCATCCAGCGTTACTGTCTCAGCACCGAGCGATTCAGCGAGCCGCAGCACATCGATGCGACGATTACGCTCGTGCTGTGACAATCGTTGCAGCTCGGGCGTTTCGACATAGACCACCGACCAGACCGCATCGAGCGCGTCCGCCATTCGCTTGCCAGCACGCACCAGCTGTTCCGCCTGCGCGTCGGGGCCGACCGCAACCAGCAAACGATCTCGCGCCATCCAGGCTCGCGATGCGTGGTCCGAGGTAGCCGTGGCACGGGCGCTTGCGTCGACACGATCCGCCATCCGCCGCAACGCCAGCTCGCGCAGTGCGATGAGATTGGACTTGCGAAAGAAACGATCCGCCGCCGTGCGCGCTTCTTCCGCCAAATAGATA
>NZ_JAEUPY010000673.1 GCF_016790065.1 Steroidobacter sp. | reverse complement strand
CTGCGCGCTCGCCACTGGCTCCGGCGTATCGACGAACGTCGGCGTCGATGCAGTCGTCGAGGTCGGTGCCGGCGAAGTCTCGCCACCCAACTCCGCTTCCACCGCCGCATCCGGCGTCACCGACAACATCGGGTCGCCCGGCTCGGACACCGTCGACCACAGCCACCATCCCATCAACAGCGCGATCAAGCCCACGCCCGACCACAATGGCCCGGCGAGCGACGGCCGTTCCATTCCTATCGAGCTGCCGACCGACGCCGACGTGGGCATCGGCAGCGCCACGTCCTGCTGGCCAGTCACCGCTTCGTAGCGTTGAATGATGAACTGCGGCGACAACCCGAGCAGCGCGGCGTATTGCCGCAAGTGCCCGCGTGCATATACCGGCACGCCCAATTCGTCGAAACGATTCGCTTCGATGGCATCCACGACCCGCACGTCCAGGTGCAGCTCTTCGGCGATGTGCAGCTTGGTGATCTCGCGACGCTCGCGTTCACGCCGCAACAATTCCCCGGGCGTCAGCGACTCGTTCAGCTCGGCAGAGCTGACCGGTGCGGTGTCGACCGCCGGACTGTCGCTACTGTCGGCTGCATTCATCCAGGATTCCGCTCGGACTCGATCAGCTCCTTGGTCTGTGCGGCCCTCGGATACTCGAGCTTCAAGCGCTCCGCATAATTCTTGGCGGCAGCGTCGTTACCCAGGCCGCGCTCGATGCGCACGCCCAGCCACAGCGACGCCGCGCTGGTCCGCCCGACGGCGGTGAACCGTTCGAGAAAACCGCGAGCGGACAAATAATTGGTTTGTTTGTATTGCAGGTCGGCCATCTGGTACAGCGCTTCGCTGAACTTCGGCCGCACCTGGATGGCCTTGCGCAAATTCTCTTCGGCACGTTTGACGTCGCCGCCGTTGCGGGCGCAGTTGGCCGCATTCAGATAGGCCACTTCCGGCGTGCGATACAACGGATTGCTGGCCGCGTCGATCATCATCTTCTCGCCGCGGTCGTGCTTGCCCTTCTGGCACAGGAACGCGCCATAGTTGTTTTGCAGCTCGGGATTTTTCGGATCCAGCGCCAGGCCTTTGGAGAAATACGTTTCGGCTTTGGCGCTTTCGCCGAGTCGCTCGTACAACATGCCGGCGGTGGTCTGCGCTTTGGCGTTGCGCGGATTCTGTTCGACGGCCTTGTCGATCTTTTCCTTGGCCAGCACCAGGTTGCCCTTGCGCAAAGCGTCAGTGCCGATTTCCAGATTGATCTCGGCGGCACGCTCGTTGTCGGGCTTGCCGAGCCTCTTGTCGGAGTTGCTCATGCAACCGGCAAGCGCGGCCGACATCACCCACAGGGCCACTGCCGAGCTTCTCATCATTGCACCGCCACTGAGATCAGCTTCGAACCCAGACGAACTGTCGTGCGGTCGTGGACGCGTCCCACCAACTGGCCGCAGGCGGCGTCGATATCGTCGCCGCGCGTGCGACGAGTGGTCGCGATCACGCCGTTCGTATTGAGAATGTCACGGAAGCGTTCGATAGCCGCGGCGCTGGAGCGCTTGTAGCGCGTGCCCGGAAACGGATTGAACGGAATCAGATTCAACTTGGCCGGTCGGCCTTTCAACAAGGCGACCAGCTCGTGGGCATGCTCGGGATGATCGTTCACACCATCCAGCATGACGTATTCGAAAGTGATGCTGCGGGCATTCTGTTTATTGACGTACACCCAGCACGCATCCAACAGCTCGGCGATCTTGTGCTTGCGATTGATGGGCACCAGTTCGTCGCGCAACGTGTCGTTCGGCGCGTGCAACGACACGGCCAGCGCACAGTTTGTTTCTTCAGCGAGCTTCAACATCTGCGGCACCAGGCCGGAGGTGCTCACCGTGACACGCCGACGCGAAATATCGAAGCCCAGATCATCCATCAGAATTTCAGTGGCAGGGATGACGTTGCGATAGTTCGCCAGCGGCTCGCCCATGCCCATGAACACGATGTTGGTGACGACCCGATCGCCACCGTGCTCATAACCCAGCTCTTTGTTCGCCAGCCACACCTGACCGACGATTTCGGCGGCGTTGAGATTCCGATTGAAGCCTTGCTGAGCAGTCGAGCAGAAGGTGCAGTCCATGGCACAACCCACCTGGCTCGAGATGCACAGCGTGCCGCGGCCAGGCTCGGGAATGAACACCATCTCGATGCCCTGCTTGATGCCCTCGCTGGTGTTCATGGCCAGCAGCCACTTACGGGTGCCGTCGGTGGACACCTGCGTCATGGTGATTTCGGGCACCGACACTTCGGCAATTTCGCTGAGCTTGGCGCGGAAGCTTTTCGCCAGATCGGTCATCTGTTCGAAATCGGCCACGTGGCGCTTGTACAGCCACTTCATCAGTTGCCGAGCGCGAAACGGCTTTTCGCCCATGTTCGCGACGAACGCCTCCAACTCGGTCCGAGTGAGACCAAGCAGGTTGGTTTTGGCGGGCGTCGCGTTCATGTGTATGTACGGGCGTACTTACTATTTTCAGCGCGTACGCGGGCAGAGTTCGGTGGCCGCGAAGAAGTATGCGATCTCGATTTTCGCATTGTCGAGGCTGTCCGAGCCGTGCACGGTGTTCTCGTCGATGCTGTTGGCCAGATCGGCGCGAATCGTGCCCTTATCGGCCTTCTTCGGGTCGGTAGCGCCCATCAGCTCGCGGTTCTTGGCCACTGCGTTTTCGCCTTCCAGCACCTGCAGGACCACCGGGCCGGAGATCATGAACTTGACCAGGTCCTTGAAGAACGGGCGTTCCTTGTGGACCGCGTAGAAACCCTCGGCCTGCGCCTGGGTCAGCTGCACCATCTTGGCGGCAATGATCTTCAGGCCCGCCTGCTCGAAGCGGCGATACACCTCACCGATCACGTTCTTTTGCACGCCGTCGGGTTTGACAATGGAAAAAGTGCGTTCGACCGCCATGGAATCGTCCCGTGTAATCAATGGATTGGAAAGGGTTTGCCAGACCGGGCCCGCGACCGTGTGGCCGGGCGGCGGCAATTGCGCGCGCGCAGTCTACCCGGCATGGCCGGGAGCAGCAAGAAAATGAATAGGGACGCGGAGTTAGGCTGCTGGACCAGCCACTTACACGGGGCCGTTACACGTTAAAGCTTTCGCCACAACCGCACTCGCCCTTGGATTGCGGATTCCGGAAGCGGAAGGCCTCGTTCAGGCCCTGCTTGACGAAGTCCACTTCGGTGCCGTTGATGTAGTCGAGGCTGTCGCGGTCGACGATGACCTTGACGCCCCGGTCCTCGAACACCACGTCGTTGGAGCCGACGTCATCGGCGTAATTCACCACGTAGGCGAACCCGGAACAGCCAGTCTTCTTGACTGCCAGGCGCAGCCCCACGCCATGTCCTCGGCGTGTGAGGAAAGACTGGACACGATCGGCGGCGGCAGGGGTCAGTGAGATACTCATGGCGGCTACAGGTTGATGGCGGCGGCCAGTTGAATCAAGTGCGAAGGCCATGCCAATTCATACGAATTGGTGGCGACCGGGACGCATTATGGAATGAGTCGGCCCCAAGCTTCACCTAGCGCGTGCACAGCGTCTTCCAGAATGAGAAGTCGCCCACGCTTTTCCTTCGGAAATTGCAGCTCCTGATCGGCGTCGCGCCAACGCCAGGCTCGTAACTCGCTGCGTGTCAGTCCTACCAATCGCTCGCTCAGCCAGGAACCGGCAGCGATGCAATGAGGGCAGCCATAAACTTCGAAACGCACCGCTTCGATTCGATCGTCGGCGATCCGCGCACTGAGAGCGAACACTGTGCCCTGCGCGATGCTGCCAGCCGCAGCCTGAACGACGCCCTCGCCCGCTGCGAAGTGTCCGCCATTGCGCGGACGTTCGAAGTGCTCGACGACGGCTGGGGAATAGCTAGGTTCCATGAGGCACGAGTGCGCGCAGCCTGCTCACTTCGCGGCTGACCGACGCTATCGCGCGATCCACGTCGTCTTCGGTCGTGAACCGGCCGAGGCTGAAGCGAATCGAGCTCTGCGCCAGCTGATCGGTGCGGCCCAAGGCCCGCAACACGTAAGACGCCTCGTCCGACCCCGACGCGCACGCCGAGCCCGACGACACCGCGAGATCGCGCAGCCCGAAGCGCAAGCTCTCGCCTTCGACGTTGTGGAAACAAACGTTCAGCACGCCGGCCACGCGCTCGGTGGGATGACCGTTCAGCTCGACGCCGCCGATGGCATTCAGACCCTGCCACAGCCGTTCACGAAGCACGGTGAGGCGAGCAACGTCTGCTTCGCGATCACGCTCGCCGAGTTCGAACGCCAGGCCCATGCCGACGATCTGATGGGTCGGCAGCGTGCCCGAACGCAGACCCGCCTCCTGCCCGCCGCCGTAGAACAGCGGCCGCAAGCCCAGCGGCGGCCGGCGACGCACATACAAAACGCCAATGCCCTTAGGGCCGTAAGCCTTGTGCGCCGTGAGTGACAACAAATCGATGTTCATCGTCTCGACGTTCAGCGGCAGCTTGCCGGCGCTTTGCGCAGCGTCGACATGGAACGGGATGTTTCGCTCGCGACAAATCGCGCCGATGGCGGCGACGTCCTGAATCACGCC
>NZ_JAEUPY010000636.1 GCF_016790065.1 Steroidobacter sp. | reverse complement strand
GCAGCAGTTGAACGCTGTTCGCAGAGTTGTAAGCGTAGTGGAGCGTGACCTTCTCACCGGATGGCCGCACGATCTCGGTTGCGTAGAACCTGCTCCCGCTGTATCCGGAGACGGAGCTGCTGAAGAATACGGTCGTTCCGTCGCGATCGGTAAAACGATAGCCGCCTGTCTCCTGGACGAGCGTTGACCCATTACGGGACGCAGGCTGGTAGACCCCGGAAATGAGATCGAAGGCCTGCGATCGGCTGCCCATAGATGCTTGGGACTTAGTGCCACCTGGCTCATGCAACCACATCTCATATGCATGGCGCCAGAACCCACCAACAGCCCCCATCCAATAGCGCTCATGCGTCAACCCGACATCACCAGCCCCTATCGAGACCCCAGGCTCGACGAAGAATAATTGCCCCGAGATCATGTCGACCCCGTTGGCGTCGACGCTGGCACGCGCTGGCGACGGCCCTGGCACCGTCTGCGCGCCTGCCACCCGCATGGCTCCAAAGAGCATCAGCGCGAGCACGCACGCCATCAACCTGCGCGCCACATGCATTCCTTCACCGAGAGAGAATCCATAGCCCGACATCATTATTTGTCCCTTGATCTCAGCAATCCTGTAGATGCAACTCGCCGAATGCGCGCTCGCGCACCTACGGGCGGTTACCCCACGCCGCAGCAGAAGCCTGGGAGGACTTCAGTTCAGCAGCAGCTCCAGCACGGCAGGCAGCCAGCGAAGATCCTTAACGCTGAGCGTAAAGGTATAGCTGGTCGGCGCGTTCGTTCCGTCACCGCTGTAGCTCACGGTGATGACGTGAGTGCCGGGTGACAGACCCTCGAGAAAGACACTCGCCTGATTGGCGTACACGAAAGCGGAACCTAGAAAGACATTGTTTTCGTAGAACGTGACGGTGCCACCTGCGGACCCGCTGCCGGCGAGGTTCACGCCGACCGATACTCCGTACCAGGAAACATTGGCGACACTGCTGACCGGCGAAATGGTCACCGAACTGCCACTCGTGGCGCCGCTAGATTGGAAGCCGAGGCGATTGCCGGCAGCGTCGTATTGATAGTCCCGCTGAACCCCACTGCCGGGCCCACTCGAGTTGACCACCTTTTTGAGGCGACCCAACGCATCGTATGTGTAGGTCAGCGAGTCAGCCGCATGCGCTCCATTAATCGCGCAGACGAAGACCACCAGGGCAAGCGCCCGTCGTGCGTTATCCATTAATCCCTCGCACACGTTATCCAAATCGCAGGCACAAAGTTGAAAGCGCGCACACTTGCGCACTCAGGTAGCAGTGACTAAGTCGTCCGGACGTCAGGGAGGCGCGGTTAACGCCAGCGCTACGGCGCTATCGCCAGCGCAGGTGTGCGCAACTATTTTGCTGAGATATTTGGGAAAGAAAGCTTCCCTGCCTGACCGCGCAATGCCTTTAAGCACTATCGTCTTCCCTGCTCTGGTATTTCGATTCTTCTTGATTCGTGCAATGAAAGTTGCCGCGAGCACGTGGCTATGTCAACGGGCGGTGGCCATATTCAGGGTTTCCATCAAAGCAGGCCAGTGCAACGCTGTGTTGATTACGTACGCAACGGGCAGACTCAAGACTGACAAACACATGCCGCTGATCACGTTGATAGAACGCAGAGAAAAGCCGCAGCGGATTCGTCCGAACCCTGAATTGAGTTCTGCGCTTCACTCAAGCCGTTGACAAACATTTTCTCGGAATGCAATCTGAATTAAGAAACGGGTCATGGATGGCGCACTAACAAGATTACATCTCTCCTCCACCGCGAAACCCCAAAGCATTACGGAGCGACGGCTACCGTAACGCTCGGGCTTGGCTACGTCGCAGTCACGGATGTCCAGACAATTCCGGTTCGATGCTTTACGTGGCCCTATCGAGGTAATGGCAGCTAGATGCGATCGAGCTACTGCTCGACATGCAGGATCAAGTTAGTGCTGATCATGATCCGGACTGATCGATCCACCTCCAGTTCTCACGAGGAGCACATGAAAGCGCGCATAAAACTGGCGTGTTTAGCCGCCGCCTTGGTCGCAGTAGTCCCCGCTTGGTCCAGCACCGCATATCAAGGCCAGTTGCAGGACATGCATTTCATGTCGAGTGGGATTGTTCTTATTTCTACAACCGGCAGTCGAACCACTGCACCGAGCTGCTCCACCGTCGCCGGTCGATTCGCCTTCGATTCAACGACCGCCGGTGGCCGCACAATGCTGGCAGGGCTGATAGCCGCCGAAGCAGCCGATCGGTCCGTGGTGATTGTCGGCAACGGCACCTGCAGTGCCTACGCGGACAGCGAGACCATTAGTTACTTCTATGTTGTTGGGTAATCAACCGGGAAAGGATCATATCCGCTTGAGGGATACAACCAACAACGCGATCTCCAGCGGGTCACCATCGGGTAGCTGTTCGAATGCATTCGCCGTCGTGAGCCTGGACGATGCGTATTTGAAGAACTTCATCTATCCGCTCATCTTGATGGCGCAAGCGGCCGACGCAACGTTCACTCTGCGAACCAACGGTTGTCTCGGCCAGTATCCAATGATTGTTGGAGCGGATTGCCCGCCGCGTTAACGCACGCTTGAGCTGCGTGAGTCATTAATTTATTTCGTCACTACGCTGTGATACGAGGAACGTATGCGTCGCCTAGCTTTGCTTGCTCTGGTCTTTGGCTATACATCATCGGCATTGGCCGGCTCTGTGACCAGCACGGTCGCGAGTATCCGTGTCGACGCTGACGGCAAAGGCATGATTTTTTTCAACCAGGCCATCAGCGGAACGCTCAGCTGCCGGGACTCTGGGTACGCCAGCGCGCTGTCCTTCGACTCAACGACAGCTGGCGGCAAGAGCATCCTCGCGACCGCATTGGCAGCGAAGGCATCCGGAGCCACTCTGTCCGCTGTCGGCACTGCTGCCTGCAACGTCTACGGCAACTGGGTGGAAGGCTTGTCGTACATGCACATCCTGTAGCGGCGCGCATCCTCGTTGCACAGCGCGTGACGGGCGGTCATGATCTCAAGCTGGATATTGCAATGCTGCACCTTGCCGCGCGCAAGCGACAAGCAAGCACCGATAACCTCAGCGCCGGTTATTTCTTTTGGGTCTGAAGAAACAGTAGATTGCGAGCTTTCAAGTCGCTGCAGTTGGTCGGTGCTGTGCGCCCATGGTCAGATCTCCACTCAGTCGAAGCTGCGCCAGGAGACCACGCCAAGACGAGCACCAACGCTGCGCAACGCCATCGCGGCAACAGGCACAAAGGACCACCCTGGAATCGCGAGGACAAATGTTTCAATGTCCTCGCAAGACCCGCCGAGTCCGTTACAAATCGAGGGCAATAAAATAGTGCCGGCAAACCAACCTATCGTGAGCAGGATCGCGAGCGTGAGTTGATATCCCGATCGTCGAAACCCGGCTCGAAAGGGCGGCATCACCAATACAGCCGCGCCGACTACCACCACCGTCGCTTGAGCGAGTTTCTGCAGTATGAGCGATCTGGAGGCGACATCTTCATAGTGGATCCAAACCATTGCGGCCAACGCCCAGGCAACCAGGAGAGCCACGATCAGCGCCAGAACGATCCCAAGCTGTAAGCGCCGACGGTGATCGGGTTTGGCGGACCTGGGCACCTCATCCAGTTTCTCGCGCGTCGCCGCGTCGATGCGCTGATGGAACGGCCAAATACCCCATCGCATGGTTGCAAGCACAATGGTGCCGGCGATCACCATAACGAGCGTGATCACTCGCTCGCCTGCGGGAAAGTAGATTGCAACGACGTTGATAAAGATCAACGCCGCCATCGCAATCGCCCACAGTTGCAGGAACCGCCGCAGCCAATGTCTCATGAATGCAATGCCTAACCGCTTGGAATGAATGCACTGGGTGGGCCTACACTCATCCGGATGCACTCTCACGGACTGAGTAGATCAGCAGCCCACTCGCTATCGGGCCCGCTGTAGTGCTGCTCTCAACATCATCGACTCCAGCCAGGCATAACGAATTCGCGGCAAATCCTCTCGCTGCTAACGTGCGCGGCATGGATCTCATCCGACGCAGCCGCTCATGGCTTCGGCTGCGCTTCCTGGATGGCGCGCAGTTTCTTTAACCGCGATCAAATCTTTATCGCGCCCCATGGCTTGCTTGGCTTGGCTTGGCTCGTATCAGACCGTCAACTGAGAGCACGCGGCAGCGTCGTCCGAACAACTCGATTTCGATCGAAGCAGCTCGCACGGCTTCGAACTCGCCGACACCTTGATGGTGCCAGCGCGGCGCTCTTGGCGGAACCGGCCTGAAGATTGGCGCGCCCGAGAGGATTCGAACCTCTGACCCCTGCCTTCGGAGGGCAGTACTCTATCCAGCTGAGCTACGGGCGCGTTGCGGGGCACGGAGTGTAGCAGCGCCGCCCTGAACCGTGTGCCCGGGAGTCGACCGGCAGGGGGCCCCGAGAAGGGGGCGCGAATCATAGCCGCAGCGGGCGCCGGGCCCAAGAGCGGGTCGGGAATGGGCGGTTCTTCAGGGAGTTAGACTGCTGAGTTTCTCGGTGAGGGCGACGCGGCTATACTGCGCGCCGTTTTGCCATGTGGCTTTTCCGCCCTGTAGCCTGTTGGAGCCGAAGTGAGCGCCGAGCACGATAAGAAGTTCTTTGACACCTTCATGCTGGTTCTCGGCATTTTGATCGGCATCGCGGTGGTTCTTTATTTCCTGGCCAGGAACGTGGCCTCGAATACCCAGGAACAGCATGTGATCACCGACCCGGCCAACCAGACCGTGGTGGCCGAGCGCATTGCGCCGGTGGCCAAGGTGGCGATTGCCGGTCAGGACAACTCGGCGCTGGCGCCGGTTCAGGCCGCGGCGGCAGCGCCGGCGGCGGAACTGGGCGGCGAGGAAGTGTTCAACATGGCCTGCATGGCCTGTCACGGGGCCGGCGTCGCCGGTGCGCCGAAGTTTGGCGACAAGGCCGCCTGGGGCCCGCGCATTGCCAAGGGCATCGAAACCCTGCACAAGCATTCGATCGAGGGCTTCCAGGGCGCGGCTGGCTTCATGCCGCCGAAGGGTGGTCGCGTGGATCTGGCGGACAAGTCGATCCTGAATGCCGTCGACTTCATGGTCGCCGGCTCCAAGTAGTCCCAAGCTTTCAAGGTCGCTGCCTCCCGGCAGCGACCTTGGCCTCAGCGCAAGTCCTTGACCTTGGCCCGGTATTCGACCACCGGGTCGCCGTAGGGGCTATCGTCTTCCAGCGCCAACCGCAGCGCCTGTTCATAGGCCTGTAGCGCCTCTTCCCGCCGACCCAACTTCTCCAAGGCAGCGCCCACGGCTCGCTGCGGACCCGGGAGGTATGGGTACTCGCGCGCGTTCCGCCGAAGCACCTCGAGCGCTTCTTCCGACTTGCCCTGCCCCACCAGGCCCTGCGCAGCGCCAGCCAACGCGGCGACGGTGGGCGCAACCGGGAAGCCGAAGCGCTTCGACAATCCAGCGTAATGAGCCTCGACCTCGGCCAGTGACGGCGCCGGCGAGTCCTTCTTCGGCTCCGGCATCCGCCACCCGGAGAACAACCACTCCAGGCCGTCATACAGCGCTCGATGCGGCGTGCTCATGTGATCGTCGCCCGGGTAATAACGATGGGTCCAACGCAGGCCCGGCGGCGGTTTGCGAGTCAAAGCCTTCACCAGCTTCTCGGTGCTGACGCGAATGTTCTCCTCGTTGTCGGCCCAGCTGAGGAACAAGGCCGGCGGCGCCGACTGAGCGCGAATACCCGCCTCGGTTTGCGCGACCAACGCTTCGCCGTCGTACCAGAGCGAGGGGCTGATGGCGATG
>NZ_JAEUPY010000615.1 GCF_016790065.1 Steroidobacter sp. | reverse complement strand
TTGCGTTTCAACGAGCTGATCTCGGGTGTGCGTTCGGATCTGGGCATCAAGATCTACGGCGACAATCTGGATCAGTTGTTGAAATCAGGTAACGCCGTTGCGCGGGTCTTGAATGGCATCGATGGCGCCGAGGGCGTGAAGGTCGAACAGGTGGCGGGCCTTCCCGTTCTGTCCGTCGAACCGAATCGTGCGGCCCTATACCGCTATGGATTGAACGTCGCGGATGTCCAAGACGTGCTTTCGGCGGCGACCGGCGGTGAGGAAGCCGGTCAGATCTTCGAAGGCGATCAGCGCTTCGGCGTGGTGGTGCGACTGCCCGAGCATCTGCGTGCGGATGTCACCAATCTTTCCCGACTTCCCATACCTCTGCCCGAAGGCGGTTACGTGCCGCTCGGTGAAGTCGCCTCACTCAAGCTCGCCCCGGGGCCGAATCAAATCAGCCGCGAGAATGGCAAGCGTCGCCTAGTCGTCTCCGCCAATGTGCGCGGCCGCGACCTTGGCGGCTTCGTGACGGAAGCACGAGACAAAATCGCGCAGCAGATCGAACTCCCGGCCGGCTATTGGCTCAACTACGGCGGCACGTTCGAGCAGCTGCAATCGGCATCCCAGCGACTCGCCGTGCTCGTGCCGGTGACGCTGGTGATGATTTTCGCGTTGCTGCTGATGACATTCGGCTCGGCGAAGGATGCAGCGCTGGTCTTCAGCGGTGTGCCATTGGCGCTCACCGGCGGAGTCATCGCACTCTGGATTCGTGACATACCCTTATCGATCACCGCGGGCGTCGGCTTCATCACACTGTCCGGCGTCGCCGTGCTCACCGGCGTGATGATGGTCTCCGCATTCCGAGATCGATTAGCCAACGGCTTGGGACTGGACGAAGCCATTCGTGAAGGCGCGATGATGCGCTTACGTCCGATCCTGATGGTCGCACTGGTGGCAGCGCTCGGATTCCTGCCGATGGCGTTGAACACGAGCACGGGCGCGGAAGTCCAGCGACCGCTGGCAACCGTCGTCATCGGCGGCATTCTCTCGTCCACGCTGCTGACCTTGCTAGTACTGCCTGGTTTGTACCGCATGGCCTATCGGCCTGATTCGGTCCGGGTTGCGCCCGCGCAGACGTTACAGGAGTCTCACTCATGAAACTTGTCACTGCATTCATTCATCACGTGCGGGCCGCAGCTGTCGTACAAGCGCTGGCGGATGCTGGTTTCCGGAACATTTCCTCTCAGACCGTGACCGGCATGCTGAAGCCGGTCAGCGAGAATGAGCAAACCTACTCGGTGGATGCCGGCGGACTCGCGATTTCGGAGGTCTGTCTCTCGCTCGTCTGCGAGGACGGCGAGGTGGATACGGTCACGACCATCATCAGATGGATCGCTCGCATCGGAACTCAGATGTCCGGCTGGGTCTATGTCAGCCCCATCGAACAGGCCTTGCCCATTGGCGGCGATATTGTCGAAGGGACGGCCGCTTGATGGTCACGCCAGCCTTGTGCTGACCCAAGGTCATGTCATCGACCGGTCGACAAAGCCTTCGAGCGCGACGGCTTGCTGCGGAAGCTGCTGAACGGGAGGACTTGCGCAGACGCCTGCGCATCGCTGTCGTCGTGTCAGTCCTCGTCGCCGTTATTGGTGGAGTGCTGGGAAACTGGGATCATTTGTTTGGGATACCCCCGGAACGTGTGGTCAATATTTATCGCGTGCACGGCTGCCAGTGCGCCTTCGCATGGAAACGAGCGCTGGAAGCTGCCGGCTATACCGTCAGACTGCGCGAGTACGAGACCCTGGAGTTCGTTCGCCAGTCCGCACGAGTGCCCGCCCACCTGCACGGCTGCCACGTCGCCAGGTACCTTGGATATTTCCTCGAAGGGCACGTCCCGGCATCTGCACTTCGAAGACTTGCGACCGAACGACCGGTCGCCCTCGGCCTTGCCACGCAGGCGGCGACGACCATGGGCGAAGAGCACAAACAAAAGGTAGTCGATAGTGACGGCCAGGTGCGACTAGTCGAGCCCGATGGTCAGCTTCGCGAATGGCCCCAGGGCACGCAGTGACCAACGCACGGTGCAGTGATGACAAACGTGCCGCTCCCGATACCGAACACTCCGAGACACGTCTTCGAAGCATGGGCTTCAAAAACCGGATTGGCTGTCGTTGCGCTCCTGCTTGTTGGCTGCGTACTGTCATTCGCACCGAGCAACGGTACGCCTCCCGATCCCTTTCAGACGGCACTGCGGGCCTGCCGGCTTCAGCAGGTTGGTCCGTTCAATCGCGGCATATTCCTGCCACCGACGCACCCCGCTGTGGCCCGATGCTTGAAGCGCCGGGGTTGGCAAATTGACGGCAGCGCCATCGATGGCACTAGTGAACGCTGAATGGTACAGGAGTCGAGGCTATGCGAATGCAGCTTGTCCTTCTCGCGATCTCATCCCTGATTCCGCCGTACAGCCATGCCGTCGACGTGCCCTCGGCTTGCGATCTGTTGCCCGGCTCCATCGTGAGCTCAATCGTTGGTACCGAGGTTCGCTCCGACACTCTGCATTCAGATGGCAAGGAACGGCGATCGAATACCTGCGGCTACTCGGGCAAAAGCGTCAACCTGACTTTCTCGATCCTGCCAAATGAAACCGAGGAGGCCGCTCGCACCCGCCTCGCCCGCGCACTCGAACGAACCTTCCCGAAGGGTGCGTCTCTTCAGCCCCTGCGCGGGATTGGCACTGAAGCACGATTCGGAGCCGTCGATGGCAAGGCGCGAGCGGCAATCGTTGGCCGGTACGACACGACTGTATTCATGCTCTCAGGCCCCAACGACCAGGCCATGCTGGTTGCGTTGACGCGAAGAGCTCTCGCTCAGCTCAACCGCGAGCCTCACCAAGATCACCTATAGATGCGACGCTTGGTCGCCACAGGGCTTCGATTCGATCTGTGCCGTCACGTGCTGAATTGCAAATTGCGTCGTGACGTGCCCGCGGACACGATCCAGCACGTCGTCGTGGCCATAGCCCTGGGAGAGTTCAACGTGCAAGCTCATTGCATTGACGCCCGAGGTCAAGGCCCAAACATGCACATCGTGTAGACCCGCCACGCCGGGCAGCTTGAGCAAACTGTCGCGCACGGCGGCAATGTTCACATCGGACGGCGTGCCTTCGAGCAGTATGCCCAAGGCCTCCTTCAACAGGTGCCAAGTGCGCGGCACGATGAATAGCCCGATCCCAGCCGAGATGATCGGATCAGCGTAATACCACCCAGTCGTCAGCATGATGACGCCTGCAACGATGACGCCGATCGATGTCAGCAGGTCGGAAAGCACCTCGAAGTACGCGCCCTTCATGTTCAGGCTTTCCTGAGATCCGCTATGGAGCAGCCGAATGCCGATGAGGTTCACCACCAATCCAACGCTGGCCACCGCCAGCATCCAGCCACTCTCAACCGTCGGAGGGTTTCGGAAGCGCTGATACGCCTCGTACAGGATGTAGAACGACACGAGCACCAGGACGACCGCATTGGCGAGAGCGGCCAATATTTCCATTCGGTAGTAGCCGTAAGTCCGCTCCGGCGTCGCCGGGCGTTCGGCAAAGCGAATGGCGAGCAGCGCCAATCCGACTCCGGCGACATCCGTGAGCATATGAGCGGCGTCGGCGAGGAGCGCAAGACTTCGGGTCCAGAATCCGCCGATGACCTCGACGACGAAGTACAGGCAGGTCAGCGCAAAGACGATGGTCAGCTGGCGTTTATTGCGGCTGCCGGCGCTTGCGATGCTTGTTCCGCTCATGGGGGAGAGACCTGTCAAAGCGCGTGGGTGTCGCTATAAATCGATGACACCCCTCCTCCGTTCCCGCACCCGATAGCGTACTGATTAGCCTGCGCTCGCGTGCGCTTGTAAATTCAGCTCGCGGCGGGCTTGCCGCACCACGCTCCATGCACTCCACAACGCCAGCGCTCCCATGAGTAGCGCAATTCCCGCGTCGGGCCATCCGGCATGCAGCCGAGCGACTGCCACGGCAGCGATGACCACGGCGACATTGCCGATCGCGTCATTGCGGGAGCACAGCCACACCGAACGCATGTTGGCATCGCCTTCGCGGTACGCATACAACATGACCGCCACGCCTCCGTTGACCAGCAGCGCCAGGATGCCGACGACGCCCATCGTGATGGACTCCGGCACCGTGCCCAACGTGAGGTTCCACAGGGCGTGAAGCACCACGAACGCGCCGTAAGCCCCCATGCTCAATCCCTTGATCAAGGCGGCGCGTGAGCGCCAGACGACAGCCATGCTGAGCACGGCCAATGAAATGCCGTAGTTGGCGGCATCACCGGCAAAATCGGCTGCGTCAGCGAGCAAGGCGACTGAATCCGCGCGCCAGCCCAGCGCGAGTTCGATCACAAACATCAGCGCGTTCGCCGCCAAGGCGATTTGCAGCACGCGTCGATAACGCGGACTTGCGCCACGTCTCTCGGTGGAGCACGCGGAAGAACAACAGCTGTCAGCCATCGCGGAAACCTTGCCTCATCCGGTTTTTGTAGCTACCGTGATTCAACACCCTGTAGTAGCTTTAGAGTCAAGCACTCTTCGAGGCCTCGACCATGCCCAAGCTGTTTAAAATCGGCGAGTTGAGCGAGCTGGGCGGATGTCCGATCGAGACGATCCGCTACTACGAGCGGGAAGGCCTACTGGCCAAGGCGGGCCGCAGCGCAGGCAATTACCGCTTATATGAAAAGCATCACCTGGATGCTTTGCAGTTCATCCGAAACTGCCGCACGCTCGATATGACGCTCGAAGAAATTCGCGCGCTGCTCTCATTGCGCTCCGATCCGTCTCGAGCATGCACGGACGTCAATCGCTTGTTGGACGAACACATCGAGCACGTGCGCGATCGAATTTCCGAGCTCAAGAAACTCGATCGCACCTTGCGTTCGCTACGCGCAAAATGTCAGCACGTTCTGTCGGTGGAAAACTGCGAGATCCTGAAGGGCATCGGGCATCTGAATCCAAAGACGATCGAGAAGTCCGCGCAGCGCGCGCATTCGCACGCGCGCCGCGGCAGCTAAGCCAGGCGCGTTAACTCGATGCGCTATACGCCTACAGCCGCCAATCCGTGCTCGCCCCGGGCGGTGGCCCCGTTCGCAACGGTGCTTGTAAAACTCACGGCTCAGCGGCCCGTCTCGGCGTCACACAACTCTTTCATCCGTTGTTGCGCCTTCGTGCGCTCGGCATCAAGTTCCGCACTGGTGTAATAGACGCGGTTGCCCTGCTCATCCCTGCGATACAGTCGTCCGCTCTCGGCGAACATCAGATATCGATCGCGTGCTTGACGGCATTGTATGCCTCGCGTCTGTTCCGCCTCAGCGCGACGGGCTTGTTCCTGCTTCGCCATGTCGGCGCGCTGGGCGCGGCCCGTCTGCAGCCGGGCTTGCGCCTGTTGATCCTCGGCCAGACGCGCGCGGTCTGCATCCGAAAGGGTGGGATCCGTTGGGATCACGATGCGCTCGGCCTGCGGCGATGGCCGATCGGAGTACGTCACGCGTCCCCTTGCATCCACAGACTTATAAATCTCGCCGGCAAGTCCGCTCCCTGGGCTACTCAACAAGCCGAGCGCGATCGTCCCAAATACCAGCCACAAGGCGCTCTGAAAGCGCCCGCGTGCCGTGATAGCTGCACTCATGTCGCCTCCTCAGCCGAGTTCTACTGCTCGCTCGTCAACCGGCTTCGGTCAGCCGACTACGTGAACTTTGACGCGCCGTCTCACCGATACCGTGCCGTCAGGCTTTAGACAGAAGTTCAAAGCCGAACGTTCCTGACTCGACCAAGATCCCTAGTCGAGATGGCTAGCGAGATGACGATACGTACGGGGGCATTGTAGGCGCTCTGGTAGGCGCTGTGATTGTTCTGCTGCCGGTCGTGCAGCGTTGTATGCCACAACATGATGCATTCATAAAGAGAAGGCGATACCTGACTGGCCTGACAACATCACTGTTCCGTCGGGTGTGTCGTGGCGAGCGACATTTAGGGCAAGCTCATCCAGCACTCGCACGCTGGGGCATTCGAACGATGCCCCAGCCTCCCGTGAATACAGTGAATGGCCAGGCTACTCCTGATGCTCCTCCTTGATACCAAGCAGCTTGTGGGCGCCCATCAGTGATTTTTCGCACTCCTCCTCCTTGCCCGCCTTGTGAAGTCCCTCCGCCTTTGCGCGCGCGGCTTTAACGGTCGCTGCATCGGCATCACTTAATTTCGCTTTACTCAGCGCCGCATCAACTGCCTTGATGTCGGCATCGCAATGGCCTTCACTTGCAAAGGCGGGGCTCACTGCAAAGATCATCGCAGCTACGGCAGGAATAATCGCTTTCATAGTATTTCCTCTGGGGTTACGTGTTCTATCCGACCGCGCACTGGTAACGCAGCCGCGCGGCTTTTTGCGTTACCCGAAAGCTCGGCTACACACCCATTCGATAATGGGCGATACCCGTGGGCGCAACTTTCGTACGATCGGAGTTTCGCGATGTCGGGCCGCACGGATGCAGTCGACACCTATGCCGCGATGAGACAGACCGCGGCCCCTCTGGAATCCGCGCATGGCTTCCTCGCGAGGCGGCCACACACGTGCGGAGGTCTGCCCGCCAGTACGGCACGTCGCGAAATCATACTAACCTGCGACGACAGGGCCGCCGACGCAATGACTTGGCATGCAATCTGCTTCGAACGTTTCCTACTAACGTTTTTCTGGCGCAAGTGACATGGGATTCAATCTGGATGCCGAACCGGGTCTTTCCGCCCAAGCGCTGAATCTGCACGCCCGACGCCTGGAGCTGGCGGCGCAGAACATCGCCAACGCCGATACGCCGAACTTCAAGGCACGTGACATTGATTTTCGCGCCGCCCTCGCCGCCTTTGAGCGCGCAGCCCCACCCGAAGTGACCGCGACGTGCCCGGCC
>NZ_JAEUPY010000530.1 GCF_016790065.1 Steroidobacter sp. | reverse complement strand
GGAGGTGTGCTTGGACTCGGCCGGAATGTCATGCCGCAACCGATACAACAACTCGACCACGGTCCAACCGATCAGCGGAATGACAGTGCACCAAAGCACCGAGAACATCAGCACCGGTCGATTGGCTTCCGACCAGAACGGCGCATCCAACACCACTGCCGGACCATTCGCATAGCCGAGGCCGGTGAACGACAGCAACGCAGCTGCGGCGACTACTGGCAGCACACATAACCACGTATAGCGCGATGGTGGCGTGTCCGGCGCGCGTACGAAGCGTCGGTGGTAATAGACAGAGAAGCTCGCCAGCAACTCGACCAGCAGCGACGTGTACAACAACGTTCGGCCCAGGCCAGGGCTGACGGTGCTCTGCACCAGCAGATACACGCCTTGCGGAATGACGACCAGCGCCGCCAACAGCGGCAGGATCACCAGCCAGTTCAACAGCAGGTTGCGCACGATGATGGCCGCTGCCGTCCACGTGTCGCCGGAGAAAAGACCAAGCCGCGGCGTGAGGTAGTTACTGAACTGACGCAAATGATCGACGGGCTTGGGTTCGGGCGCGAGTGGATTGGCGGGTTGCTGAGCGTCGTTGCCCAACTCCTCGAACACTTCCTTGGCAGTGCCGGCAGTTTGTTGCTGACGATGCACCCAGGCCTGCAGCCAGCTGGCGATATAGCCGCCGCCGGACACGCTGGACAGATAGTCGAACTCGGGCAGCAATTTGTTTTTGGCCAGCGCCTGCAACACGCCGAGATTGAACGTCGCACTGCGAATGCCACCGCCGGACAAACACAACGCCGATAGTGGCGGCTGTGCCTTGTTCGGATCTGTGTCGGCATCGAGCGTGCCCACCTTCTGGAACAGCTCGCGCAAGTTGTCTTGGAACTGCGCATCGGTGCCGGCATCGTCGGGCCGTTGCGGGTCGAATTTTGCCGGTTGGAACGGGTGCGAAGCGCAGTACTCGGGGCGCAGCGCTTGCAGTTCACGCCAGAGCACTTCGTTGAATGTAGTGCGCTCGGCGGTCGGTTCTGACATGGCGGATTCCTTCGCGGATATTTGTTATGGCCTGCGGTGCGGACTTTAGCACGCGCCTCGCATCGTTCCTGGTTCTATGGTATCGAGACGTCATCGCCAGGGAAGCTGGGGGGATGTCATGAAGGACCACTTGCTCATCAGCGCCATGCTGTCCGCTCTGCTGAGCGCGCCCGCAGTTGCGGCCGACGGCAAATGGCAAATGCCACGAACCGCCGACGGTCACCCCGATCTGCAGGGCGTGTGGACCAACGCCACCATCACACCGCTGGAACGTCCCAAAGAATTCGGCGAGCGTCTGGTCATCAGCGACGCCGAAGCCAAAGCCATCGAGTCGCAGAATCAGCAGTTCAACGACGACGCCGATGCGCCCACCGATCCCAATACCCGCACTCAGGATCTGCCCAACAGTTGCGGGCTGGGATTTACCGGTGCCGACTGCGGCTACAACAATTTCTGGATCGATCGCGGCCAGGCCGTCATCGAAGTGAATGGCGAGCGCCGCAGCTCGCTGATCGTCGCGCCCAAGGACGGCCGGGTGCCGTTATTGCCGGAGCGACAGAAGCTGCTGACCGAACGCTTCATGGCGATGCGAACCAACTTCGACGGTCCCGAGGTGCGGCCGTTGGCGGAGCGTTGTCTGTTGTCGTTCGGTTCCAGCTCCGGCCCGCCGATGTTGCCGGTGCTGTACAACAACCATTATCAAATCGTGCAGAACCGGGACTCGGTATTGATCCTGGTGGAGATGGTGCATGACGCACGCATCGTTCGGCTCAACGGCAAAGCCAGCGGCGTGCCGAAATGGATGGGTGATTCGGTGGGCCGCTGGGAAGGCGACACGCTGGTGGTGGAGACCAGCAACTTCACCGATAAGGAATCGTTCCGCGGCTCCACCGCGAAACTGAAAATCACCGAGCGCTTTACTCGCGTCTCGGCGGACAAGATCAACTATCGAGTGACGTTGGACGACCCTGTCGCGTTCTCACAGCCTTGGACGGCGGAGTATCCGTTCTACGCCACCAATGAACCGATCTACGAGTACGCTTGCCACGAAGGCAATTACGCGCTGCCCGGCATCCTTGCCGGTGCGCGTGAAGATGAAAAGCGAAAGCGGCAGGCGAGTGCGTCTACCGCAAGCAAGTAGTAGTTACTTGGCTTCGCGCTCCAGCAACTCTTCGATGGTGATGCCGACTTCTGGCACGCCGCCGAACACCGTGCCCAGACGATTCTCGGTGAAGTGCTTGAGCGCGATCTGTGCGGCCTGCTCAGGCAACGCGACGAAGCCGACCTGAGCGGCGAGGTCCGGGCCTTCGGTGAGATAGAACTCGATCAGCTGACGCACTTCCGGACGCTGCGCCGACTTGTCGCTCACATAAATAAAGAGCGGGCGCGACAGCGGCTGATATTTGCCGTCTACCACCGTGTCATTGCTCGGCAGCACCTGAGTGCCGTCGTCGCGTTCGATGGGCACGGCGCGCATGCGGTCCTTATGCGACGCGTAGTAGGCGTAGCCAAAGTAACCGAGTGCGTTCTTGTTGTTCTCCACACCTTGCACCAGCACGTTGTCGTCTTCGCTGGCGGTGTAATCGCCGCGGCTGGCCTTGGCTTTGTGGCTCACTGCTTCGGTGAAGTAGTCGAAGGTGCCTGAATCGGCGCCGGGGCCGAACAACATCAGCGGCACATCGGGCCATTCCGGACGCACCTGGCTCCAGCGGGTGATCTGACCTTGCGCGGCCGGCTCCCACATCTTTTTCAGATCGGCGATGGTCAGGGATTTGACCCAATCGTTCTTGGGATTGACCACCACGGTGATGGCATCGAAGGCCACCGGCAGCTCGATGAAGTTGATGCCGGCCTTGCGGCACATCTCGATTTCTTCGGTGAGGATGGGGCGCGAGGCATTGGAGATGTCGATG
>NZ_JAEUPY010000513.1 GCF_016790065.1 Steroidobacter sp. | reverse complement strand
CACGCCGGCAACCTCCGCTAGATTCTTGCCTTCCCAGTCAGGCCGCTGTTCGAAACGCGAAATCACCATGACTTGCGGCCCCAAGCCGCCTTCGACAGTGAGGCGCATCTCGTTCACGATACGAGCACGCAGTGACGGATCACGCAGCCGCTGCGACATCAGCTCGTCGGCCTGAACCCAGCGTGGCACCGTCACCGCCGAGAGGCTGGTGCTGGAAGCTGTATAGGGATATTGGTCGGCATAGACTCTTTGTCCTTGGACGCGAGCCTGCTCGATCAACTGAGTCACCGGCAGCGATTTTCCCCAGTGACTGGCCCCGAGAATGCCTTCCGCCTTGATGTGCGTGATGTTGGCGACGACGCCGGCTTCTTTGCCGATGCGGATCGCCTCGCGAACCGCGTCTAGCAACCCGTCCTTGTTGGGATCGTCGTAGAGAAAATCGCCTTCGTCACGAATGTGTGAGGTATAGATGCCACCAGACTCGCCAGCCACGCGGGCCAGTTCGATCACCTCTTCCGTCGTCGCATAAGTGCCGGGCGTGTAGTACAGCCCCGACGACAATCCCACCGCGCCTTCTTGCATTGCCTGTCGCACCATCGCCTGCATCCGCTGCATTTCCTGTGCTGTAGGTGCCCGGTCGAACGAGCCGCCCATGGCATCTTCACGGATGAAGTTGTGCCCAACAGTGTGCATTACGTTTGGACCGATACCGTGCCGCTGCAGGCGTGCGAAGTAATCTGCGACTTGATACTCACCCGCGCCGTCCGGCCCGGTGACGACGGTCGACACGCCTTGCCGCAGATAATTCAGCACCGAGTAGCGTTCAGGCGCATCGACGGGAAACTCTGCGTGATTGTGCAGATCGATGAACCCTGGGGCGACATACAGACCCTTCGCGTCCACGGTCAGCGTTCCAGGGCCGAGGGCTTTGCCAATCGCAGCGATCCGATCGCCCTTGATGCCCAGATCGGCGACGAACGGTTCCTGGCCCGAGCCGTCGTAGATCAAACCATTCCGGATCACGATGTCGTACTCGGCGCGCTTCCCGCAGCCCGCCAGCACGCACACCAGCAACAACACAACCGGATACAGAATGCGCACACTCACCCCTCGAGCAGTCTGGAAGCGCCGAGGCTAGCCTCACCCCGGCAGATGAATGTTTGCTTTTTGCCAGGCGCCGCGATCGATTTCGATCTCGACCTAGTCCTTGACCAGCAGGCCGCGCGGGAAGGTAGAGAACACCTCGACCGCGCCCGGCGTCACTCGCACGGTTTCACTCAGTTCGAAGCCCCAACGGTCCATCCACATGCCGAGAATCACATGGAACGTCATGTCCGGCGCCAGCACGGTCGCATCGCCGGACTGCAAGCTGGCGCTCTTGTCGATCCATGACGTGAGTGGATAGCCGATGCCGATGGAGTAGCCGATGCGCGACTCCTTCTGCAATCCCGCCTGCCTCAGAATGCCGTTCCAGTGATCCGCCACTTCACCGCAAGTGGTCCCGGCGCGCATGCGCTCCAACACAGCGGCCATGCCATCGACAGTCACTTGCGCACAGTGCTGCAACTCGGCTGGAGGCTTGCCCAGAAAGAAGCTACGAGACAAGCCCGCGTGATAACCATGGCGGCAGCCACCGAGTTCGATGCTGACGACCTGTTGGCGTTCATAGCGCCCGTCAGACCAACCCAAGTGAGGTGCGGAGGTTCGTTCCCCGCTCGGCATGGCCAAACCGCCCTGCATCGTGAGATGGCCCGGGTGTTGATCCGTGCCCGACACCAGCGCTGCGAACACTTTGGCAGCAGCGTCGCACTCGCGCACTCCAGGCTCGATCGCATCGAAGCCTGCCTGCATGGCACGCTGAGCGATTTGCGCAGCCTGCCGGATGTAGCTGATCTCGGCTTGCGACTTCACCAGCCTCGCATGGTTGACTAGCAGATCGGCATCGACCCACTTTGCGTCAGGCAACTCACTCCGCAACTGCTCGACACACTTCGGTGTCAACGGCGCGCTATCCAGTTCCAAACCAAAGACGCGAGTGCCCCACTGCTTATCTCGCAAAACCTGACCGATGAACTCCATCGGATGCCGGCCCGACACGCCGATGTAGCGTTCCGGGTAGCCGATCAGATTTGCTTCGCGCATGAATGCGGTATGGCGCGCGCAGGCCACGTCCATCTTCCGCCCCACCCACAACGGCTCTTCAGCATCGAGGGCGACCACCACCATCTGATGAGTGTAGTAAGAGAACGCGTTGTACCCGGTCAGGTAGTTCATGTTGGCGGGATCGGACACGAGCAGCACGTCGATGCCCGCCCCCGCCATCCGCTGCTTCACGAGCGCAATTCGTCGGAGGAACTCTGGTGTGTCGAAGGCCAGTGCCGTTTGGGAATCACTCATGACCTGTGTCCTCTGCCCCATGCATGAACCGCTGTTGCAGCGGTGTGAGCAATGCCAGCAGCAGCGCGGCGATGGCGCAGCCGCAGGCCAGCTGAATAAATACCGTCCGGAACGAATAGTGCTCGGCTAGCATCCCGATGTACGACGTCAACCAAGTGCCGATGCCGATACAGATGTACCAACCGCCCACCAGCAGTGGCCGATAACGCAGTGGCGCAAGCTTGCTCGTGAGCGAGATTTGATTGGCCCACACCAGTGAATCACCGAGCCCGAACAACACATACGCGCCGATGAGCCAGAGCACGCTGGGCAAGTCAGGCCCGCTGCCGCTTTCCGCAGCCACCAGCACCAGATATCCGATGGCCAGCGAGCCAATGCCGAACGAGAGCTTGTAAGACGCACTGGGATTGCGATGCTGGCGGGAGAGCTTTCGCCAGGCTGCGCTCAGCAGAGGCACGCACAAGAAGAAGCTCCATAGATTGACCGTCTGCAGCCAGGTCACCGGCACCTCGAAGCCACCGATGAAGCGGTCGAGCCGATCTCTCGAGTACAGCGCCAGCATGCCGAACATCTGATAGAACGCTGCGGCATAGATGATCGTGAACAGGCCCTGCACACCGATGACGCCGATGCGCTCCCAATCCACTCGCGTCAGCGGCCGAGCACTATGTTGCCGCTTGATGGGAGCAGCGGCACCGATATCGCCGAGCCACGCATTTTGTTTGGTGAGGTACGCGAGCATGCCCAGCGCCATGCCGATCGCAGCAGCGCCGAAACCGTAATGCCAGCCGATGCGCTCGCCGAGATAGCCGACGACGATGGCACCGAAGGCCGCACCAATGTAAATCGCCGTGAAGAACCAAGTGAAGCCTTCATCACGACGTGCGCCGCTTTCTGGATAGAGTCCGGCGACGATCGAGGAGATGGCGGGCTTCAGCAGTCCGGTTCCCAGCAGCACTAACGCCAATCCGACCAGGAAAATAGCTGTGCCCGCGGCGTTGGGCCCCTCGCCTCCCGAGTACCAATGCGCCATCGAGGGCGACATGGCCAACAACACGTGGCCACACAAGATGACGATGCCGCCGATGGCAATACAACGACGCTCACTGATGACGCTGTTGGCTACCCAAGCACCCAAGGCCGGCAGTGCGAAGGCCAATCCCGCATACCAACCATAGAGCTGCAACGCGCGAGCGTTGTCCCAACCCCAGCCACCGTTGCTCGGCGACGCGGTTAGAAAGATCACCAATAGGCCCACCAGCCCCCAGTAACTAAAACGCTCCCACAGCTCGGCGAATGCAACGAGATACATCCCTCGCGGATGGCCGAGCCAAGTTGCACTTTGAGGACGAACCGGTGGCGCATCCACCGGCGTCTCCACAGTCACAGCAGATGAGTGCGACACGCTCACTCAGACCATGCCTGCCAACCCACGGCGCGATAAATAGCATCGGCCTCGTCGTAGTGCAGTTCGAGGTCGTTCAGATTCATCTCGTCTTTGACGAAGCTGCCGTGGCCCTTCAGGAACGCACTCGGCTCGACATCGCCGCGAACTGGATACTTGAAGACATTCTCCGACAGCAGCGCCTGGCCTTGGCGGCTCAATAGAAATCTCACCAGCTTCAGCCCCTCTTCCTTGCGCTCCGTGCCAGCGGCCAACCCAACGCCAGTGACGTTCACCGGCTGCCCCGCGCCTTCCTGATCCAACCACGCGATGCCTACCGTATCTGCCAGTTTGATCCCTTGCTTAGCCTCCTCGCCGCGCGCGATGACATACCCAAGATAGTAGGTATTCACGAAACTCAGCGCAGCCTCGCCCTTGGCGACTCGCCAAATGTTCCCTGTGTCGCCCGAGTACTCCGTCGGATCGCCAGCATTCGCCTTGACCGAACGAGCCCACTCCAACGCCGAGTCATGGCCTTGATGAACGATCATCGACGCGAGCAGCGAGCGGTTGTAAACATTGGCGGCCGAACGCAAAGCGACTCGTCCGCGCCACTTCGGATTGGCCAGGTCCTGCAGCGTCTTGATCTCACCCGGCTTCACTTGCGCTTTGTTATAGATGACCGCACGGGTACGTAGTACGACGCCATACCACTGGCCGTCCCGATCGCGCCAGCGCGGCGGCACGATGGCGTCGAACTCAGGCGACTGGATGCGCTGAAACTTGTTGAACTTCTTGGCCTCGGTCAGGCCTTTGTAGTCGGATACCAGGATCACGTCGGTATCGAACGTGTCGTAGGCATCCGTTACCTTGACCGGTATGCCGGTTTGTTTGGTGAAGGCCGTGATGACAGGCTGCAGGTACTCCGCTTTGTGATACCAATTTACAGTCAACGGCGCCTGCGTGGACGCTGCCATGACCGGCATAGCAAGCATAGACAGCAGTGCTGCCGCGATCGAAACCCATCGCATCGACATCTTTGAGCAATCTCCAAGCAATGAAACAGTGAATTCTCATCGTCGCGCGCCATCGCGCGCCTGTAATCAACGCTGCTTCTTCAGCTCTAGCCACTGCGCCAGCGCGTTACGTACCCGCGGCCCCTCTACGTCGCCGGCAATGACCGCGCCGTTCAGCACCTCATCTCGTAACTTCAATGACAGCCGCACGATGTAGGGATAGCGTTCGGTATCGGGAGTGCCGATGCGCACATTCAGCGCTCCGGTGAACATCCCTCCCGAGAAGTGCGGCGCGTCGACTAACGCCGGCAATTGATCGCCCACTTGGGCCACGACGTTGCCACCCGCAAGAAAGCGCAACTCGACCGGAACGTCCTTCACATACGTCTCGAGCGTGCCCTTCCACACACCGAGCAATGCCGCGTCCGGCGCAAATGGCGCCGCATCGGCGGACTGCCCCTGCTGACGGGGTTTCCAACCACGCAGTAACTTCGCTGCGAGGCGCTCGGCGACGTCGTCGGTGAGCGCGTTATCCGAGTTGCTCAACACCACCAGAGCCAGCTTTGCCTGCGGGAACAGCTGCATCTTGGTTTTCACGCCGCCCATGCTGCCGGAGTGAGACACGATCCGATAACCGTTGCGTTCGCGGATCGCGAAGCCGACGCCATAACCGTCGTTCAGATCGCCAGCGGTGAGCTGATGCATCTGTTCGATGGAGGCATCGCTCAGGATCGCCCGCTGCTCGGGCAGATGCGCTTTCAGATGAAACAGCGCGAAGCGAATCAGATCATGCGCGCTCGAGTACACCGCGGAGGCGCCGGGATGATCGAATCCATAAAACGGAATGGGTAATCCGTCCGGGCCATAGCGCGTGGCCGCGAACGCCTCCAAGCCCGGGCCGATGTCGACCGAGGTGTGCGTCATACCCAACGGCAAGAACACATTCAGCCGCATGAACTGCGCATAGCTCATGCCCGACGCTCGCTCCATGACGTAGTCGAGCACGCCGTAGCCGAGATTGGAGTACTCGTAGTGCTCACCGGGCGCGGTGACGAGGTTTCCATAGCGCAGGATGGTTTCGTCCATCGAAGGCCGTGTGTAGGGCTCATCGGAATAGAAGAACTGGTAGTGCTCCGGCAAACCGGACGTGTGATTGGCCACACGCCGAATCGTGGCGCCATCCGCGTTACCGACGCGTGCGCGCAGCTTTGCGTTGCCGAGGTACCGATTTGCAGGAGCATCCAGATCGACTTGCCCCGCCTGTACCAGCGTCATGAGGCCCGTGGCTGTGAGCGGTTTGGAGATCGACGCCAGCGAGTACAGGGTGTGCTCGTCCGCGGCGATTCGCTTCTCGCGATCCGCCCAGCCGAAACCCTGCTCCCACACCACTTTGCCATTCTCCGCCACGGCCACGGCAAGCGACGGTACGGACTGCTCGACGAGCTCTGCGCGAATGTAGTTCCGGATATCATCGAAGCGGTCGGCGGATATCGCATCGACGCTGCGACACAGGAGCATCGCTCCCAACATCGTCGCTTTTGCGAGCAATCGGCGATTCACTCGACTCACAGTATTCACAGGCCAACCTCTACCATTCATACGGCTGCTCACGGACCTTCATAAAAATGATTGCGTCGAAGAACGAGCCACGCGCGCTCATCCAACGTGCGTCGAATGGACGCTCGTTCATTGCCAACAAGAAGCTTTGCTCGGGCGATAGCGCGGCGAGAGGCCGCAGCAGCGGATCGGCCAGGCCGTTCGCATCGTTGCGCCGGCCCGCGCTCGACTCACTCGGCCAGTAAGTGCCGATCGCCACATACTGGCGACCCAGCCGTTGTTCGAGCAGACGCCCGAGCTGCCGCTCTTCGTAGTAGGGATTGGGTCCCTTGGTCAGATGATTGAAGGAAGCAAACAACATGACCCGGCCCTGCGGGCCTTCTTGTTCGAGCACCCATTCGAGGTTCTCAGCCATCGCCGCATCACGAGTGTCAGCATGACTTCCGGCGGCGGGGGCTGCGTGAAAGTCGGCGTCGTGCTGTTGCACGAGTCTCACATTGCGCCGTGCACGCTCGTAGTCCAGTGCAGTGCCCTGCTTCAGCCAGGCGGCACGCTGCTGCTCGAAAGCTGCAGCCAGCTCCACGAGCGACGCGGAGAAATCCCGCCACTGACTCGCTGACAGCGACGCATGCTTCGATCCATCGAAATGCGACAGACCGGACCGCAGACGTTCGGCGAAACTCTCGGCCAGTCGTGCATCGCGCGCGCCGATGTACGAAAGCGCGTCATCCGCCGCCTGGCGGGCACGTGCAAAGATCTCAGTGCCCGGCCGGAAGCCATTCAGATCGATGCCATGGAATCGAACTTTCCGGCGCGTGCTCGACAACCCGTTGTACTCGCGCATCCAGCGGATCAGTTCGCGATTCTCGGCAACCTGATTTGGGTTCCACGCGAACACACCATGGACCACTTCGGGTAACGGCTCCGCAGAGCCACGCCCCAGCACGTACTCATCCACAGCAACCGAGTACGTGAACCCTGTCTCAGCGGCCAGGGCTGTGAGTCCCTGCTGAGTCACCAGGTACTCCAGCATTCGGTTGCGCAGCGCCAGGCATTCCGGTTGCACATGAGCGAACTCGGCGAGACCTATGACGCGCGCACCGGCAATGATTTGCTCCAGTGCCCGCCAATCATCGAGCGGCGCTACTCGGCCCGCCGCCCATGACACTGTTGTGCCGACCGGCGATTCCACAGGGCGCACGGGGCTCTCCCCCAGCGCCATCGCTGAGGCCAACGCGACTGAGAACAGCACGAGCGCCGCCTCAGAACAGCTGCATTTGAGCGGACAGGATGAAGGTACGCCCCTGCCCTGGGGTGTACTGATGCGAGAACGGACCGAGACCTTCCCAGTAGAAGTCGTCGAACAAGTTGGTCACATTCAGTCGCAGAGTCAGCTCGGGTGCGAAGGCACTGAGACGATATTGGATGCCGAGGTCGGTGCGAACATAGCCATCCACCGGCACTTGGTTTTGCAGATCGAGGTAGCGCGAACCCACACGATACACGCCGGCATTCAAGCTGAGCCCAGGGACCTGAGATACGCCATAGTTCACGAACAAGTTGGCGGTGGTTTTTGCGATGGCGGCCGCCTTGTTGCCATCGAGCGTCGGATCGACGTTGCGTACCAGTTCGGCATCGATATAGCCGAGGCCGGCCACCACGGCGAGATTGGACAGGATATTGCCGGTCACCGTGAACTCTGCACCTTGGTTGACCTGTTCACCGAAGCGGCCATAGACATGCGTCGTGTCGTCGAGATAATCGATAGGCAACTCGATGCGGTAGAGCGCCACTGCCATCTCCAGTCCACGCGTCAGGCGCGCCTTTGCTCCCACCTCGTATTGTTTCGCTTCGACCGGCGGTTGCAGCTCGTTGGGATTCACGATTTCCAAGCCCGAGCCATCGAGCGACGGGGATTTAGAGCCGTACTGCAGACTGCGCGCGTAACTGCCATACATAGTCACGGACTCACCCGGCTTGTAGAGCACGGCCGCCGAGGGTGATGTTTTACGCACGTTGAGTTCTTCCACTCTGGCATCGGAATCGACCATCCGCGCACCGAGCATGGCTTGCCAGTGATCGCCGAAATGTAGTGTGTCGCCGATGAAGAAATGCGTCTCCGTGGTGTTCAGCGAATCGACCACCGACAGCGGGCCGCCATACATATTCGGTCTCGGCCCGAACGCAATGTTGTGCAGGTTGCCGGTCACCGTTGCGACGCCGTCGCTGAAGTCACCGCCCCAGTCCAGAAATTCGTACTTCTCTTCGCGACGAAACACACCGAACGCCAGCTCGTGAGCGACCGGTCCCGTGCTTACTTTGCCGAGCGCGAGCAACTGCGCAGTCCGCTCATCGTAGCGGGCCGAGCTGCGCGGATTGACGTTGAAAATCAGTTCCTCGAAATCGCCGTTGGGCTGCAGTGAGGTGATGAAGCCGAAGTTCAGATGCGTCACCAGCTTCTCGTAACCGATCTGCGCCTGAACTTGCCAATTGTCGGATACCTCATAGTCGGCTCGCAGGCCGACGTGCGACGAGGTCCAACGCGAGCGCGCCCACGGCGGCACCGGCAATTCGTCCTGATCGAACCGCGGCGGCTCGGTGCCTGCCGTGGTCAGCGGCAGCCCCAGATAGCCGGGCTGCTCGCGTGTGGAGTAGCTGCTGTCCAGACGCAGCAGCAGCGCATCGCTCACCTTGGCATCGAACGCCAGCGAAGCCACGAAGCGTCGCAGGTCGTTGGGATCGGTGTAGTCCTCGCGATCCTGGTAGACCACGTTGGCGCGGTAGCCGAACTGACCGTCGCCGATCGGCCCACCGGTATCGATATGGGAATACAGTCCAGCGCCATCGAGATAACGCACGTCGAGCGTCGCGAAAGCATCACGCGTCGGGCGCTTGGTCACATAGTTCATGACGCCACCAGGCTCGGCAAAGCCGTACAGAAAGCCGGCCACGCCCTTGATCAGCTCCATGCGGTCATACACTTCGATGGGGAAGTCGCCTTCCCGCTCGGCGATCAGGCCATCGCGACGAACCGCGCCCAGTGAGGCCGGAAAGCCGCGCAGCACGACATTGTTCTGGTAGCCGATGTAATTGCCCTGATTCTGTGCCGATGGATCGTTCTTCAGAATTTCAGCGGGCGTGGTCGCCACCTGCAGCTTCGCCAGATCGCTGCTATACGAAGCGATCGAGAACGGAATATCGATGGGATCTTTGTCTCCCAGCACGCCGGAAGTGACGACGCGCGATGAATACAGCTGCGGCCGGCTGGCGGTGACCGTGACTTGTTCGAGGCGAACAGGGTCGGCGTCCTGATCCCGCTGCGCTTCGCTCTGTTCGTTTGCAAGTTCGCCGCCGGTGGTGGCCGACGACACCGACTGCGTCTGCGCCAACCTGAACTTCTGCGAGCCATGGGTGCCGAAATGCGGCTGCGTAGGATCCGCTGCGTTGTCGCTGGACGGTGGCGC
>NZ_JAEUPY010000436.1 GCF_016790065.1 Steroidobacter sp. | reverse complement strand
AGTATGTTGCGCGGTAAATGAGCGAGTCTGTTAAGGCCTGGTTTGTCCGCGAAGTGCTCGTTCACGAGGAGTTGCTGGTCAACTACCTGATTCGCGTGTGGCCACGGCGCGACGAAGTCGCGGACTTGCGCCAGGAGATCTACATCCGCGTCTACCAATCTGGAATGACTGCGAGGCCCGCTTCCGCTAAGGCGTTTCTGTTCGCCACTGCGCGTCATCTCATGATCGAGCGCATCCGGCGGCAACGGGTGATTGCGATCGACACAGTGGGGGATCTAGACGCATTAAACGTCCTCATAGACGAGATTTCTCCGGAGCAGCGGGTGAAGGCAAGGCAGGAGTTGCGTCGCCTGGCAGTTGCCTTCGATGCGTTGCCGCCCAAGTGCCGCGATACCGTGTGGCTGCGTCGGGTGGATCAGCTCTCGCAGAACGAGGTCGCTGATCGTCTGGGTATTAGCCCCCGCACCGTTGAGAAGCACCTCATGAAGGGCATCCGCCAGTTGGCCAACGCCATGCTAGGCACTGAATTTACTGCCACACAGGATAAGGAAGACTCGGACGCCGGCGAGGAGCAGAGCGTCGGTCGGGAGCGTCGAAGATGAGCATAGAGAGCACGGAGCGGGCGGAGCAAGAAGCTGCGGCATGGCTCATGCGGCGTGAAGGCGTTGACTGGAGCGAAACAGATAAGGCACACCTCGAGCAATGGCAGGACGCATCGCTGGAGAACGCCGTCGCGTTCATTCGGCTGGAGCAAGGCTGGGAAAAAGCGCGTCGCTTGCATGCGCTAGCCGGTGGGGTAGAGAAGGGTACCGTTCCGCCGCCGGGGCAATGGCAGATTTCACCGTTCTTTGAGGCAGAGCTGAGTCTCGCAGCCGAGCGACGTGCGCAACCACCTGTGGGAGTAGCAGAAGTAGCGGGCAATGCGAACCGCTCGAATCGGGCGCGTTGGGGTGCGTTAGCTGCGACCGTTCTCGTTGCTCTTGGCACCACGGCGTACTTGGTTGTCGATCACTATGCGGCCGATCGGTATTCGACGTCCCTCGGTGTCGTTACCTCCGTACCCATGTCCGACGGCTCTCGCGTGACATTGAATACCGCGAGCGAGATTCGTTTGGCGCTCACCGATACCGAGCGCAAGGTCGAGCTCGCCAAAGGTGAGGCCTTCTTCGAAGTCGCAAAGGATGCTAGTCGGCCGTTCGTAGTCGATGCCGGAAGCAAACGCATTGTCGCCGTCGGGACGGCGTTCTCGGTTCGACGGGAACGCGATGAGGTGGCGGTCGTAGTGACCGAGGGCGTGGTGCGGCTCGAGTCTGTAGAACCGTCCGGAGCGGGCGAGGTTGCTAGCGTGGCGACGCGGCTGGAGTCGCTGAATGCTGGCAAGGTCGCTCACGCCACTGCCGACGGGGTGCTGATCGAGAACAAGGAAGCGCTAGAGTTGCAGGAGCAGTTGGCATGGCGCACGGGGTATCTGGTGTTCAACGAGACACCGTTGGCCAATGCGGTGGCAGAGTTCAATCGCTATAGCGCGCAGAAGATCGTCATCGACGATCCCGCCGTGGCGGGATATCGAGTGAGCGGCAAGTTTCGCTCGACCAGTCTTGATGCCTTCGTGCGGTTGTTGGGTAATGCTTTTCCCATCGAGGTTCAGCGCGAGCGCGAACGCATCCTGCTTACCAAACGCGACTGATCCTCGGTGATCACCGCAGCTTGAGAACTGTCATTGCCCGGCGCTGTTGAAGATTTTTTCAGGAACGATGGGGTGAAACGACAACTGTCTCGTCATCTTCCCTAAGCGGCCCACATAGCGCCGCAATAGGGGTTAAGCATGTCGATGAGTTCAATGATCAGATCTGCCGTGCTCGCTGCGATCTCCAGCGCAGCGCTGGTGGCGCACGCGGCGGAAAGCCCGCAAGCCCTCGACGTTCCGGCCGGCGATCTCACATCTGCATTAAAAATTCTCGCGATGCAGACCAATGTGGAGTTGATGTTTCGCGGCGAGGAGTTGGCGGGTTTTCAAACCCAGGGAGTGAGCGGCACGCTGTTGCCCAGTGAGGCGATTCAACGCTTGCTCGAAGGCACCGATCTGAAGATTTTCGTGGATCCGGACGGCGCGTTGCTGATCGGCAAGGAGCCGGGTCAGGCAAACAGGCGCTTCCAGCAGATCGGCTCACGTAGCGCGTCGGCTGCCGTTCGCCTGGCTCAGGCGCCGTCGAGCGAGCGCACCCAAGCGAATGACACAGTGCCGGTGGGCATCGAGACGGTCAATGTCTTCGGTACACTGGATAATGAGCTGAGTGTGGGGTCCAAGTCCGGCTTGTCGCTGCGTGAGACGCCGAAGTCTGTCACGGTCGTCACTCGCGAGCGTATCGAGGCTCAGAATCTCACCTCGCTGGTAGACGCCATGAATCAAACGACGGGCGTGACCGTCGCCAACTATAGTCCGGTGAGCAATGCCTATTTTTCCCGCGGCTTTCTGGTTCAGACCATCCAGCTTGATGGCGGTGCGCCAGCGTTTCTTGGGGGTTTCGGTTCGTTCCTGACGCCGGATACCGCTGAGTTCGATCACGTCGAGATGTTGCGCGGTGTGGACGGCATGTACAGCGGCGCCGGTGAACCGGGCGGCGTGATCAATCTGGTGCGCAAGCGCGCCAAGGCCGCTCCCGCCATGACTGTCAGTGCGTCGGCCGGCAGCTGGGACAGCTACCGTGGCGAGATCGATGTGACCGGCTCGTTGGCGCAGGACGGCCGATTGCGCGGGCGCGCGGTCGGTTCGTACGAGAACAAATCCTATTTCTATGACAACGCGGAGTCCGACAAGCGGCTCGGCTTCGCGACCATCGAGTACGACCTGACGCCCTCGACGCTGCTGATCGCCGGCGGCAGCTATCAGCGCCGCAAGGAAGACGGTTACACCGGTCGCGGCTTGCCGCGTTATAACAATGGTGCGGATTTGCATCTGGGCCCCGAGACGTCGTTGACGCCGAAGTGGAGCCATTGGTACTCGACGACCAAAGAAATGTTCGCGCGCGCTGAGCAGTCTTACGGCGCCTCCGGCGTGGTGAAGCTGAACTTCACGCGCATCGAGGAGTCTAGCGACTCCGACTACATGTATGCATTCGGGGCGATCAATCCGACCACGCTCGCCGGTGCTCAAGTGCGTGCGTTCGGCGATCAGTACAGCACCACTCAGGAGTTGTTGGATCTGTCCGCCAGCGGCAAGTTCACGCTGTTTGGCCTCGAGCATCGCTACACGGTCGGCACCGACTATTCGCGCATCGACGGCGGCGGGCAGAAACTCTTCTTCCTGACGGGTTATGCACCGTTCGGCACTACCTACAATGCCATCAACTTGTTCGATTTCGATCCGAACAATTACCCGCAAACTGCGCGGGTGCCTCGCGGCATGTATCCAGTCAACCAACAGTCGCAGAATGGATTCTACGGCACCATTGGTATTCAGCTGGCGGAGCCGTTGCGGCTGACACTCGGCGGCCGCTACGGCACGTATCGTTACGAGCAGGTGTATCAGCCGTGGGTGCTCGCGACTGGAAGCTACGGTACACCGTCGGTCACTCGCTATGACGACAACAAGTTCATCCCCAGCGTGGCGCTGGGTTGGGATTTCGCAACGGACTGGTCGGCGTATGCCAGCTATGCGGAAACCTACAAGGTCCAGGCGAATCTGTTGCAGGGACCGTTGCCCGGCACACCGCTGGATCCGATCACCGGCGGCGGCTTTGAAGTCGGCGTGAAGGGTGAATTGTTCGGCGTTCTGAACGTTGCAGGCGCCGTCTATCGCATCGTCCGTGAGAACCAGGGTGTGCAGGATCTCGCGTATCCGCCGGGGACTGTCAGTAGCTCCGGCAGCAGCTGCTGTTACATTCAACAACAGGACATCACCAGCGAAGGCTTCGATGCCGAGATCAGCGGCACCGTACTGCCGGGCTGGCAGATGTTCGGTGGCTACACTTACAACCAGAATAAATCCGAAGGCGGTACCGCCAGCACCGTCTACTCCAGCGGTGCGTACTATCTCGATAGAACGCCGCGTCACATGGTCAAGTTGTGGACGACGTGGCAGCTGCCGAATGCGCTGTCGCGCTGGACGCTCAACGGCGGCGTTGTGTGGCAGACGGAAACGTCCGTCTCCGGCACAGTGGTCACCAACACCGCGACCAACGTACCGTTCACGTTCACGCAACCCGGGTATTCGTTGCTGAATGCCTCGGTTCAATATCGCCTCACGGACAATCTGACGCTTGGTCTATACGGCGACAATCTGCTCGACAAGACCTACTACCGCGTCATCAGCAACAGCGTCACCGATAACTACTACGGCTCGCCCCGCAGCTTCGTCTTCACGTTGCGCGGTCAGTGGTAAGGACGCGGACCTGACGTTACCTCGTTAGAGCGGCCGGGCGTCGATGCCCGGCTGCTCACCGCGAACCTGCT
>NZ_JAEUPY010000413.1 GCF_016790065.1 Steroidobacter sp. | reverse complement strand
CGGGCACGACGATGCATTGGGGCTCAAAGGAATATTGCTGGGCCAGCAAGCGCACGATCACTTTGCCGTCGCTCTCCAGCGCCGTACCCAAGTTGCTTTCGACAAACTCGCCCTGGATGTGCAGCGTTTTGACATCGATCGTCTCGACCCGCGAGGGTGGCATGGCCGCCCAATGCAAGCCGGTTACGATCATCATCCCCACGAGGACCGCGATGATGATGCCGACGATGATCGCCCAGCGTCGTTCGGCGGCTTCAGCCACGTCATGTGCAGGCACCGCGCTCACTGAACTGCACCTCGCGGCAGGTAGATGAAGAAATAAAAAGCGAAATAGAGGATCACGACGATCGCCGTCGCAATGCCGGCGACGGCGAACGCGCCCGCGGGTCCCTGGGCGACGATGTCCTCGACCTGCTTCTTCAAGCCAGAATCATGCTCGTCGTTGGAACGCCGGGTCATGCGGTTCTCCCCTACTCCGGCAGCAATTTGCGCAGCTCGTTGGCTTGATCGGGCGTGACCGGCGTGCCGCTATTGTTCCAAGCCACGCGGATGTATGTCACCACCGCCGCCACTGCCTGATCATTGAGGATGTGCGAGAACGGCGGCATGCCATGCGGGCGGGGGTTTTTCTTGGTCCCGGGCGCATAGCCGCCATTCAACACCATGCGAATTGAATTGACGGGAGAAGACATCGTGATCGACTGATTGCCCGCCAACGGTGGGAACGCCGGTGGGTACCCTTCCCCGTCCTTACCGTGGCAGACGGCGCATTGCTGATCATAGGTCTCACGTCCCAGCTCCATGACCGAGGGGTCCACCAATCGCGCCTGACTGGGCGGTGGCGGGTCGGAGTCGCGGGGAGGAAGCGACTTCAGGTAATCCGCCATCGCGATGGCATCTTCGTCAGTCAGGTATTGCAGACTGTTGTACACCACCTCGGCCATGGGTCCATACACGGCGCCTCGTTTCGAGGCACCGACTTGCAGCAGATCCGCGATGTCCTGCAGATCCCAGTTGCCCAAGCCCGCCTCCCGGTTGGAGGTGAGCGAGGGCGCATACCAATTCTGATTCGGGATCATTCCACCCTCGAAAGCACGCGACTCTCGCGAGCCGCCGAGCGCATTGACGGCGGTGTGGCACATCGAGCAGTGCCCCAGCCCCTTGACGAGGTACGCGCCGCGATTCCACTGCGCCGACTGCTTCGGATCGGGGACGTACTCGCCTTCCTGGAAGTACAGCGTGCGCCAGCCGATCAACAGCTCGCGCTGATTGAAAGGGAATCGCAATTCGTGCGGCCGGTTCTCGCGCACGACAGGCGTGACGGACATGAGATACGCGTAGATCGCATCCGAGTCTTCGCGCGTGACGTTCGTGTAGTTGGCGAACGGCATCGCCGGATAAAGCAATGTGCCGTCACGCGAGACGCCCGTGTGCATCATTCGATAGAACTCATCTGCGGTCCAAAGACCGATGCCCGTCTCATCGTCCGCAGTAATGTTCGGCACATACAGATTGCCGAAGGGCGTGGCCATTGGGCGTCCCCCGGCGAATGCAGGGCCGTTGATCTCCGTATGGCATGCCACGCAGTCCCCCGCACGCGCGAGGT
>NZ_JAEUPY010000391.1 GCF_016790065.1 Steroidobacter sp. | reverse complement strand
AATCTCGATGCTGCGCGTTCGCTGATGCAGTTGGTCCAGGTTCGTTACGACAAAGGCGCGGCCAGCGGTTTGGATGTGGCTCAACAGCGCACGGCATTGTTGAGCATCGAAGCGGAAGTGCCTGAGTTACAGCAGAGCCTGACGGAAACTCAAAGTGCACTGGCGCTGCTGTTGGGCCGAGTGCCGCAGGCGTTCACTGTTCGTACCGAATCGCTGGTCGACGTGACTCCGCCGGCGCTGGCTTCCGGCCAGCCTGGCGACTTGTTGCAGCGTCGGCCTGACATTCGTGCTGCCGAAGCGGATCTGGTCGCTGCCAATGCCGATGTCGGTGTGGCGCGAGCCGCTTTGTATCCGAGCATGGAGTTGAGCGCTTCCGGCGTCGTGACCAATTGGTTGACTGGCGGTTCGTCCTCGGTCGCGTCGCTGGCCGCTTCGCTGAGCCAGGTGTTGTTCGATGGCGGCGAGTTGCGTGGCCAAGTGCAGTTGGCGGACGCGAGCCGTCGTGAGCTGGTCGAAACGTATCTGCAGACCGTGCTCACCAGCGTCAAAGAAGTGAATGACAGCGTGATGGCTGTGTCCACCGCCGATCGCCGCACGTCGCTGCTGACTCAGACGGTGGAGCAGGCGCAGTTGGCGCTCCGTCTTGCGACTACGCGTTATCAGGCTGGCTCGGAAGACTTGCTGACCGTGCTGGAAAGCCAGAGCTCGCAGCTGAGCGCCGAGGACTCGCTGGTCCAGGCCAAGCTGGCGCGCGTGAATGCCTCGATCACACTGTTCAAAGCACTCGGCGGCGGCTGGACGGCGACTTGATCGCCGTCGCAGGGGCTAGTTAAGCGATGGCTTGGAAGTCCACCAACGGCACGCCTTCCTTCACTTGGTCGCCGGCGCTGCAGAGGTAGCTCACCAGCTTGCCCTTGCTCGGAGCAAACACGGTCAGTTCCATTTTCATGGCTTCCATTACCAACAGCGGCGCGCCTTTGGCGACTTCGGCGCCTGGCTCGGCCAGCAGGGCGATGATCTTGCCGGGCATCGGTGCCGTCAGGCCGCCGTGAGTTTCTTCGGACTCGCCGGCGTGGATCAGAGGATCGACGTAGGTGATGGCGTGATGTGCACCACGCAGGAACACATGCAACTGTTCGCCCTGTGGGACGACGGTGGTTTCGAGATGACGCTGACCGAGCGAGATTCGCAACGACGCATCGGACAAGCGTTGCACTCGTGCCGGCTCATCGCCGATGAGATAGCCCGTCGGGGTGTAACGAAGCGCTACGTTCTCAGTCTGCTCGCCGACGGAGAACTGCAACGTTCGACGCTGCGCGCCGTTGATGCGCCAGCCGTCGGCAATGCTCCACGGAGACGCAGCTTGATCCGCGGCTGTGCGCTCTGACGAAAGCTGCGCCAACGCTGCGACCTGGAATACTTCAGCCGGCAAGTTAGTAGCTGCTGGAATGAGTTCAGCGCGTTCGCGTTCGATGAGGCCCGTATCGACTCGGCCTTCGCGGAATGCCCGGTGCCCGACCAAGCGAGACAGGAAATTCACATTCTGACCGACGCCGACGATGTGTGTGTCGGCCAACGCGCCGAGCATACGTTCGATGGCAGCTTCGCGAGTGCGATCCCACACGATGAGCTTGGCAATCATCGGATCGTAGTGCGGAGTGATCTCGTCGCCTTGTTCCACGCCCGTATCGAGACGCACATGAGCTGACGGCTGCGGCGTTTTGAAGTAGACGAGGCGACCAACGGAAGGCAGAAAGCCTTTCTCGGGTTCTTCAGCGTAGATGCGCACTTCGATGGAGTGCCCATTCAACGGCACCTGTTCTTGAGTCAGTGGCAAATCTTCGCCAGAGGCAACGCGCAGCTGCCACTCGACCAAGTCGAGCCCGGTGATCATTTCAGTGACCGGATGCTCCACCTGCAGGCGCGTGTTCATTTCCATGAAATAGAAATTGCCCTGCGAGTCGGCGATGAACTCGACCGTGCCGGCACCGACGTAGCCGACGGCACGCGCGGCATCGCAGGCTGCGCGGCCCATGGCGGCGCGCTGCTTGGCATCGACGCTGGGCGCGGGCGCCTCTTCAACTACCTTTTGATGCCGGCGCTGAGCCGAGCAATCGCGCTCGTTCAGGCTGATGGTGTGACCAGCCTTATCCGCGAATACTTGGATTTCGATGTGTCGCGGCTGCTGCAAGTACTTTTCAATGAGCACGCGATCATCGCCGAAGGACGTGCGAGCCTCGCGCTGGCACGAGGCCAGTGCGGCGGTGAATTCATCGGTCGCGTTGACGACGCGCATGCCTTTGCCGCCACCACCCGCGGACGCTTTGATCAACACCGGATAGCCGATGCGATCAGCCTCACGCTGCAGTAACGCCGGATCTTGATCGTTGCCGTGATAACCCGGCACCAGCGGTACCTTCGCTTCCTGCATCAGCGCCTTGGCCGCGGACTTGGAGCCCATGGCACGAATGCTCTTCACCGGCGGACCGATGAACACGATGCCGTTCTCCTCGCACGCCTTGGCGAAGTTTTCGTTCTCGGACAAAAAGCCATAACCGGGATGCACGGCTTGCGCGCCCGATTGTTTGCAAACTTCGACGATGCGCTCGATGCGCAGATAACTCTCACGTGAGGCCGCGGGGCCGACGCAATAAGCTTCGTCAGCCAGGCGCACATGGCGCGCACCGGCATCGGCTTCGGAATACACGGCCACGGTGCGAATGCCGAGCTTGCGACAAGTGGCGATGACCCGGCAGGCAATCTCGCCGCGATTGGCGATCAGGATTTTGGTGAACATGGGTCCTCGCTTACATGCGGAACACGCCGAAGCGTGGTTCGCCGACCGGAGCATTGGCAGCAGCAGCCAGGCCGAGGCCCAAGGTGCGCCGTGTTTGTGCGGGATCGATGATGCCGTCGTCCCAGAGTCGCGCGGTCGCGTAGTAGGGGTTGCCTTGGGTTTCGAACTGCGCTTTGGTTGGCGCCTTGAATGCCTCTTCCTCTGCGGCACTCCATTGCTTGCCCTGAGCTTCAAGCGCGTCACGACGCACAGTCGCGAGCACGTTGGCGGCTTGTTCGCCACCCATCACTGAGATCTTGGAGTTCGGCCAGGTCCACAAGAAGCGCGGCGAGTAAGCACGGCCGCACATGCCGTAGTTGCCGGCGCCGTAAGAGCCGCCGATCAGCACAGTGAACTTCGGCACTTGTGCCGTCGCTACGGCGGTCACCATCTTGGCGCCGTGACGCGCGATGCCTTCGTTCTCGTACTTGCGACCGACCATGAAGCCAGTGATGTTCTGCAGGAACACCAGCGGAATACGACGCTGCGAACACAGCTCGATGAAGTGTGCGGCTTTCTGTGCCGACTCGGAGAACAGCACGCCGTTGTTGGCGACGATGCCGACTTGGTAGCCGTACACGTGTGCGAAGCCGGTCACCAGCGTGTTGCCAAAGCGAGCTTTGAATTCATCGAAGCGCGAACCGTCGACGATACGCGCGATGACTTCTCGCACATCGAACGGCTTGCGAGTGTCGGCAGGGATCACGCCGTACAGTTCGTCGGGATCGTACAGCGGATCTTCCACGGCCTGCGGCTGGAAGGCGGTTTGGCGCGGGCCGAGGTTGTTGACGATATTACGAACCAAGGCCAGCGCGTGGTGATCGTCCTCAGCAAGGTGGTCGGCAACGCCGGAGATGCGGGTATGCACGTCGCCGCCGCCGAGATCTTCGGCGCTGACGACTTCACCGGTCGCAGCTTTCACTAGCGGCGGGCCGCCGAGGAAGATGGTTCCCTGGTTGCGCACGATCACGGCTTCGTCGCTCATCGCCGGCACGTAAGCGCCGCCGGCAGTACATGAGCCCATCACGCAAGCGATTTGCGGAATCCCCATGGCCGACAAGTTCGCTTGGTTATAAAAGATCCGGCCGAAATGTTCCTTGTCCGGGAACACTTCATCTTGCATGGGCAGGAAGGCGCCGCCCGAGTCGACCAGATACACGCAGGGCAGGCGGTTCTCGCGCGCGATCTCTTGAGCGCGCAAATGTTTCTTGATGGTGATGGGATAGTACGTGCCGCCTTTGACGGTGGCGTCGTTACCGACGATCACGCACTCACGACCGTTGATGCGGCCGATGCCAGCGACGGCACCTGCGCTCGCGACTTCACCGCCATACATGCCATGAGCGGCGAGCGCCGAGAATTCGAGAAACGGGGTGCCGGGATCGAGCAACAGATCGATTCGGTCGCGCACCAGCAGCTTGCCGCGAGAGGTGTGCTTTTGACGTGCGCTTTCCGACCCGCCCAGGGCGGCGGTGGCCGTTTTGTCCCGCAGCTCGTCCACCAACGCGCGCAGGGCGGCGCTGTTGGCGCGGTATTCGTCGCTGCTGGTCCGCAGCTTGGAGGAGATTACGTTCATGGGCCCCCTGGGCAATCGACTTTACGGATCTCGCGGCCGGGGCATTGTAGGAGCCCGGGGGCAAGAAATGAATACGGATTCACAAAAAAAACCAAGATTCACTTCATGCTACGATGCGGCCCATGAGCTACAAGCGATCGTTCCTGATGCAGGAGCGGCTGGCCGACAATCGCCAGCGTATCCTCAAGGCTGCGCGGGCCTTGGTCGCCGAGGGTGGCTTCGGCCAGGCCTCCATCGCTGCCGTGGCGGCCAGCGCCGGACTGTCGGCCGGGGCCATCTATCGTTACTTTCCCTCCAAGGCGGCGCTATTCGTCGAAGTGCTGACCGGCGCCATCGATCACGAAATCGTCATCCTGCAAGCCATCGCCAAAGGCGAGGGCAACGCTACGTCGCGTTTGCGGGCCTGCGTGGAATCATTCGCCAACCGTGCTTTGGAAGGGCCCTATCTGGCCTATGCCTTCATTGCCGAGCCGGCCGAGCAGGAAGTGGACGAAGCGCGTCTGCTCGGGCGCATTCGCTTCGGCGAGGTGTTCAAGTCGTTATTGATCCAAGGCATCGAAAGCGGCGAGTTTCCGGAACAGTCGGTGGATATCGGTGCGGCTTGCATCGTTGGCGCGTTCACCGAAGCGTTGATCCGGCCCATCACTCCGCGAGGCAAGCGCGACGCGCGCACGGAGATGGTGGAAGGTATCGTTGCCTTTTGCTTGCGCGCAGTGGGCGCCAAAGTCACCACCAAGAAGGCCGGACGAGCCAAAGACTGAGCCTTGTCGGTTTTGAGACAACGCCTGTCCGCTGCCGCCGGGACGCGGCCGGCCGGACTGAATACACTTACGCCATGACTATTCATCGAGCTTGTTGGAAGCGGCAGGGAGCGTCGGTTTGAGTTCTTCTGCCGAGGTTCGCGATCCCGCCGAGGCGCGGGATGACACCGCGTTTACTGTGATCATGGCGATCTGCTGCTGCCATCTGTTGAACGACATGATGCAGTCGCTGATGCTGGCCACGTATCCCACCGTCAAAGCCAGTCACTCGCTGACCTTCGGGCAGCTGGGCTGGATTTCACTGGCCTATCAAACCACGGCGTCGTTACTGCAGCCGGTGGTGGGTTATGTGGCCGACAAGCGTCCGGCGCCGTTCTCGCTGCCTGCCGGTACATTGTTTACGGCATCCGGGCTCGCGGTGTTCGCGCTCGCTTCGAGTTTCACCACATTGTTGATTGGCGCGATGATGCTCGGCATGGGCTCGTCGGTGTTCCATCCCGAAGCTTCGCGAGTGGCGCGCATGGCGGCAGGGCCGCGTCATTCGTTGGCGCAGTCGTTGTTTCAATTGGGTGGCAATGCCGGCCAAGCCATCGGGCCGCTGTTCGCGGCGTTGGTGGTGGTGAAGTACGGTCAGTCGAGTCTGACTGCGTTCGCTTTGCTGACGCTGGTGTCCACGGCCATCCTTTGGAACGTGGGCGTTTGGTACAAGCATCACGGCCTGCCGCGTCTACAACGGCTGCGTAGGCCGCAGAAGACCGATCTCGCCGTGCCGCGCAGTGATGTCGTGAAGGGCATGACGATTCTGTTGGTGTTGATCTTTTCCAAGTTCGCCTATGTGGCGAGCTTGTCCAACTACTACACCTTCTATTTGATCGAACGCTTTCATATGAGCGTGATCGAGGCGCAGGTGCATTTGTTTCTGTTCCTCGGCTCGCTGGCGGTCGGCACCTTGCTCGGCGGCTATTGGGGTGACAGTTTCGGGCGCAAGAACGTGATTCGCTTTTCAGTGATGGGCGCGATTCCGTTCACGCTGATGTTGCCGTTCGTCACCCTCGGCTGGACCGAAGTGCTCACCGTGCTCATCGGCCTCACCATCGCGTCGGCGTTTCCGGCCATCGTGGTGTTCGCTCAGGAGCTGCTGCCCGCACGCGTGGGCATGGTGTCGGGGTTGATGTTCGGATTGTCGTTCGGTGTTGGCGGCCTGGCGGCGGCGTCCTTCGGGCATCTCGCCGACGCGTATGGCATCGAACTGGTCTACCGTTTGAGCGCGTTCCTGCCGGTGCTCGGGTTGCTGGCCATCTGGCTGCCTGACTCCCGGCGGCGAGCTCCAGCCCCGTAGGCTTTGTCGCTTTTGCGATAGTCTTGGGCCGGCTTGCGCGATTACGCAGCCGGCGCCTCGGCTATAACTGGGGTGTGAGTACCTGTACTTCCCCCGGCTCGGGCATCGAGCTGGTCCGTCAACTCGAAGCGAGCCCGCAAGCCATCGTCGCGTTTTCCCGCGACTATCCGGCCGGCTACCTGATCGAGCGCCATAGCCACGACCGGGCGCAACTCATCCACGCGTCCTCCGGCATCATGCGAGTCGATACGCCCAATGGCATTTGGGTGGTGCCGCCGATGCGAGCCATTTGGGTGCCGGCGCACGTGCCACACGAAATCCGCGCCAACAGTCTGGTTCGGATGCGCACGCTGTTCTTTCGGCCCGAGGTGCGTTCCGATCTGCCGGCCGATTGTTGTGTGATCGAAGTGTCGCCGCTGTTACGCGAAATGATTTTGCGCATGGTGGCGCTGAGTGAGGCCGAGCCGCGAGTGACGCCGTCGGTGCATCTGTTCGAGCTCATCCTCAGCGAGATTCGTGAGATCGGCGCCTTACCGCTGCACATTCCCATGCCTGAAGACAGTCGCGTGCGGCGTATCTGTCTGGGCATTCTGCAGGATCCATCCGATTCCCGGACCAGTGCGGAGTGGGGCGCGAATGTCGGCGCCAGCTCGCGCACGCTCGAGCGGTTGTTTCAGAAAGAAACCGGGATCAGTTTTGGATCGTGGCGTCGGCAGGCTCGCCTGTTGGCAGCGATGACGCAGTTGGCGGCAGGCCGGCCCATCGGCACTGTCGCGAGCGATTTGGGCTACGACAGCCCGAGCGCGTTCACCGCCATGTTCAAGCGAGTGCTCGGCCATCCGCCGAGTCAGTTCTGTCCGCAACAGTCGGCCTGACGTCTTGCCGGCTGCTCATGAAGCGACGTGGTTGGCCCACAGGTCGTTGAGATAACCGAAGCTCCAATTCTCGGGCGGTTCGCGCGCCACGATGCGGTCGGTCAGGTGCGGGTCCATCAAGTCGATCAGCTTGGGTTCGAAGGGCATGCCCGACTTGGTGGAGAAAAACAGCTTCACTTTCGGCGCGGTCAGTTTGCTGATGTTCTGTTCCACCACCACGCCCAACTTGCCCGACGCCATGCGCACCAGCGAGCCCACCGGATAGATGCCGATGGTCTTGATGAAGGTCTGTAACACCGTCGGATCGAAGTGGCCTTCCCACGAGGCCATGCGCGTCACCGATTCCGCCGGATCCCAACCTTTCTTATAAGGCCGGTCCGAGGTGATGGCGTCGTACACGTCACACACCGCGCTCATGCGGGCGATCAAGGAAATCTTGTCGGCAACCAGACAGTCGGGATAGCCCTTGCCGTCCATGCGCTCGTGATGATGACGGGCGACGTCGAGCACGTGCTCGTTGTCCACGCCGCTTTCGAGCAGCATTTCGTGGCCACGCACCGGATGCGATTTGATGATGCCGAATTCTTCGTCGGTGAGTTTGCCGGGCTTGTTGATGATGTCCTGAGGCATCACTGCCTTGCCCAGGTCGTGTAGCAAGCCGGCCATGCCGGCATCGCGCAAGGTGGCTTCATCGAGCCCAAGCTGGCGGCCCAGCGACACCATCAGCGCGCACACTGACACCGAATGCATATATGTGTATTCGTCCGCCGTCTTCAGTCGGCACAAGCTGACCAGCGCGTTGGCGTTGTGATCGACGGAATCGACGATGTCGTTCACCAGCGGCGCACAGTCGCTGGTGTTCACTGCGTTGCCCATGCGGACTTCATTGAATAGCGAGGTGACTGCGGCCTTGGAGCGCTTCAACACCACAGTGGCGTTTTGCAGTTCAGCCGCCATCGAGCGACGTTCCTTTGGCTTGGAATCCGTAGTCGGCGTTGCTGCCCCGACCTGCGCCGGAGCAGCGGAGCTGGCTCGCGCCACATCCATGCCTTTGGACAGATCGATCCAGATTTCTTGCACGCCCGAACCTCGCAGGCGCGCCAGCATCTCCCCGTCTTTCACCAGAAAGCGGGTTTTCCACAAATTGTGCTGCAGCCACGGTCCCTCGACCGAAGCCACGAACATCCCGGTTCGAACTTCAGAAATGGCAATTTTTTTCAGCATGGCGGTTTGTATCGCGAGCCGTCCCCGCTATCGGGCCTTCGCTCGCTGCGCGTTGTCCGTCTGTTGCTCTGCATCGGCAGCTGTAGGACAAAAATTACGGTTACCCACAATCGGATTATGAGATTTCCGTCGCAAAGCGGATCTTGGGCAAGGGGCGCAGTAGGGGGCCGTTGCAGGCGGTTCAGGGGATGCCTGAGTGCTGAGAGTTATCGGCATAGCGCCAGCTCCCGGTCGATCCGGCAGTTTTCCAGGAAGCGCCGGTCGTGAGAGACCACCAGCAGGGCGCCGCGGAACTCTTGGAGAACGCCTTCGAGGAACTGGATATTGCTGAGGTCCAGGTTGTTGGTGGGTTCATCTAATAAGATGAGTTCGGGTTTGTCGGTGCTGAGCAAGCCGCGAGCCAGGGCGGCGCGAACGCGTTCGCCGCCGCTCAGGTCGCGGACCTTTTGAAACACGGCGTCTTTGGCGAACAGGAAGCGAGCGAGGCCGTTGCGAATGGCGCCTTCGCTGTCGGAGCTAACGGCGCGAACGTTGTCGAGCACGCTGGCATCCTGATCCAGAACGCTGCAACGCTGATCGAAATACAACGTCACGAGATTGCCGAGTCGCAGTTCGCCGCGAGTTTCGAACGATGCGCCCATGAGTGCTTTGAGCAGCGTCGATTTGCCTGAGCCGTTCGGTCCTTGCAGGGCTACGCGAACGTTGCCGCGCCAGTTGAAATCGAGGTCCGGGTCGAAGAGCCAATCGTTGAACCGAATGTTGAAGCCTTGCGCTTCGGCGATGAGTTTTTGCGCCGGCAAGGGTTGGCCGACCAGATCGGCATACATCACCGGGTCGGTCTTCAATTCGCTGAACGCTTCGTGGGCGCGACGAACTGCAGCGTCGGAGCGTTCAATCAGCGCGATGTCACGTTTGCCGGTCGTCACTTGCGCCTGGCGTTTACGGCCACCGGCGATGAGCCTGGGAATGCCGCCTTTCGCTGCTAACTGACTGCCGCGACGATTGCGCTTTTCCTGGCGTGCGCGCAGCTCGGCTTGGTGAGCGACGGCAGCGTCGCGCTCGCGCTTCGCCACATCGAGCGCGGCACTCAATCGTTGTCGCTCTTGATCCTTGGCTTCGACGTAAGCACTCCAGTCGCCACCGAAGCGGCTCAAGCCGAGATTGGACAACTCCAAGATGTCTTCACACAGCTCGAGACATTCGCGGTCGTGAGAAATCAGCAGCAGGCCATGCTCATGGCCGCGAATGAATTCGACGACCGCGTCCCGGCCGTCGCGATCCAGATCGTTGGTGGGTTCGTCCAGAATCAGAAACTCGTCGTTGAGCGCCTGTGCCAGGCGCACGCGCATCCATTGCCCGCCGCTCAGCGACGTGCACAGCGCATCTCGATCGATGCTTTTCAGCAAGCGCTCTCGTGTCAGCGACCACAGCGCATCCGCACCGAGAAACTCAGCAACGCTGATGGCTTCCGGATGGCGGTGCTGGGCGAATCTTTGGACCGGCGCGTGTCGTTGAATGCTGCCGGCCGTCGGTGCTAGCTCGCCGGCAATGAGCCTGGCCAGGCAAGTCTTACCGATGCCGTTCGGTCCGACCAAAGCCGAGCGAGCAGGACCGAGCGAGAAGGTCAGGTGCTTGAATAGCTCCCGACCATTGGCGAATTCATACGCAATGTCACGTGCCACGATGATGGCAGACATAAACAACCTCCGCGCGCACGCATGCGCGTCTGGCGAAACCAGCTAGAAAAAGCGGATTTGGAAAGGTTGTTTATTGGCGCATAGAACTCTGGATTTGCATCCAGAGGCGGCCAAGTCTACGCGATGAGCCAAGGTCTGTCAGCCCGGCATGAGCCTGGCGCTCGCGGTCTATCCGACCAATGACATGACCATGCTATGCATGAGTAACCGCGATCCCATCGTGTGCGGCCGGCTGTTGTTCAATTTGCATTTCCACCTGACACCCGTGTCAGCTAACTAGCGCGCTCGAGTCTGCAATCTGACAACCGTGTCAGCTGATGTTTCTAACGGCGGGTGCCGTCGGCTTGAAAATAGAAACACCGGCCGTGAGGTCGTAACTATATAATCGTCTGCCAGAGAGCGTGTTGTTACATAACCGATAAACCGAGCAACACGCAGCGGGATATGAAGTGGTGATGAGCGCGGGGCACCTGCGCATGGAGGATGTCACGTGTCCGGAATATTTCTGCGCGCCTGTGCCGGCGCACTTTTGTATGTGACGCTGGCGGCCGCAACCTTGGCGGCGACGGGAGATTGGGATTATTCGTACGGCACCCACGGCCGTCTGACATTGACCATCCCGCAAGGCGCTTTCACTGTGCGGACCTGGCGCTTGCAAGCCGACGGCAGGCTACTGGTGGCAGGAAACATCGGCTCGAGCGGAGCCGAGCAACGAGTGCTCGCGCGCTTTCTGGACAATGGCGGCTTGGACACCAGCTTCGACGGCGACGGTGTGCTCGTCCTGCCCTGGGCCGCCAGCTTCTATAACGATGGATACATCGGCCTGGAGCTGCAGCCCAACGGCCAGATCCTGACCTGGAGTTACGATCTGGTGTTCGGCGGCAACGCCTTTCACTCGACGTATTACTTGCGGCGGCTGAATCCGGACGGCTCGCTGGATACCGGCTTCGCCAGCGGCGGCCAGTTCTCTTATCCATTCGACGATTACACCTATCGCGGCGACATCGGTTTGACCGCGCAAGGCGGCATCGTGCTCGTCGGCCAGCCGTCGACCTCCGGAGGCACCGGCGGTCGAGGACGGATCACTCGGTTGACAGCAGCGGGTGCGTTCGACACTTCGTTCGGTACCAACGGCACCGTGCAATTCAACACGCCCGACGTGTTCGGTGTGGATGCGATGGCGATCCATCCGGACGGTGCGTTGACCGTCGGCGGCTCGGTCGGCTACATCCCCAACAACGAGCCTTTCATGGCGCGTGTCACCGCGAGCGGTGTGCTCGATGCGAACTTTGGCGATAGCGGAGTGTTGCAGCTGCCGTTCCTCAGTGGACCGGGTGAGATTGCCGATGTGGTTGCGGCTGCCGACGGCAAGGCCTATATCGCAGGTGTCCGTGAGGATCAAAACGGCATCCGCCGAGGATACGTCGCACGCGTGACCGCGGACGGTCAGTTCGACCCAACCTTCGGTAGCGCCGGAAGAATCATCGTCAATGGCGGGCCGATCACGCTCAGCCTCGATCCGGACGGCAAGGTGTTGGTGGCCGGCGAGTCTTTTGAGCAGTCGGATATAGCCTGGGCTGCACGCTACAACAGCGACGGCTCGCCGGATGTGACTTTCGGTTTACGCGGCCGCAGCCGACTGAACTTTGCTCATGCGACGGCACCGATGGCAGAGGTGTTACGCGACGTCTTTCGCCACCCCGACGGCAGTTACCGTGCGTTGGCGGGCTACGGTGCCGACCTGAGCTCCATGGTTCGTTTGCTCGGCAGCGGCACTAGCGCCGGCGTCGTCGGCATGACCAGTAGCAATCTCAGCTATTCGGTCAGCGAGACCTTTCCGGTCGCACGCATTTCAGTGCTTCGCACCGGCGGCACCAACGGGGCGGTGTCGGTGCAATATCGCACTGTCAGCGGCACGGCAACGGCCGGTGACGACTTCGTTGCCGACACTGGCACCGTCACTTTCAACGACGGCGAGGCCGGGCCCAAGACGGTGACCGTTCAGATCATCGACGACGATGTGTACGAAGAAGATGAAACATTCTACGTAGAGCTGTTCGGCGCCACGGGCGGCGTCGAGCTTGCCAATACCCGGCTGGCTTTCAACATCTCGCGAAGTTATGAGAACGACACCGACGTGCGCTTCGTTACGGCCGGTACGGTCGTCACTGAAGGCGCGGGTAGTGCGAAACTGATCGTGCGCCGGACCGGCAGCATCGTTCATCCGTTGACAGTCACCTATACCGCCAACGCGCCGTCAATGGTTGGCGTGGACTTCACCGGTGCCACGGGCACGGTGACTTGGGGCGCCAACCAAGGCGGCGAGCGAACCATCGAGTTTCCGCTGATCGACGATGCCGTGGCGGAATCGTTCGAGTCGTTTGAAGTCGCGTTGTCGTCTTCGACCGCTGGCGCGATTGTCAGCAACGGCGCGACCGCGTACGTCAGGATCGCGGACGACGACGGCACCCCGACAGGTTCGGATGTCTATTTCTCCAGCACGGTACAGATCGTGAGCGAGACGGCCGCGTCGGTGTCCTTGACCGTGGAGCGGTTGGGAGATTCGACCAACGCAGCCAGCGCCAATTGGGCGCTCCAGAGTGCAACAGCTACGGAAGGGCAGGACTATGCAGCTGCCAGCGGCACGGTGTCCTGGGGTGCGGGCGACGATGCGCCGAAGACCATCGTGATTCCGTTGTTGAATGACTCGGTCGCGGAAGGGCTGGAGTCTTTCATCGTTACCTTGAGCAATACGTCGAACGTGTATGTCCCGTATAACGAGGCGCAGGTCTATATCGAAGACGACGAGGTGCTGCCGGCCGCGCCGGTGATCAGTCTCGCCCCCGGAACCAGCGTCAGCGAAGCGGCTGGCACGGTGAACGCGACTGTAACCATGACCGGTGTGCCGCAAACGACGGTGACTGTTTCTCTCAGTCTGTTGCTGGGTACAGCCAGCGCCAATGACGTCGTCAACGTTGGCGGTCCGCTGACCTGGGGACCGGGCGACACTTCACCGCGGATCGTCTCCATCCCGATCACTTCGGACAGCATCGACGAGATCGACGAATCATTCACCTTGAGCTTGTCGAACCCCACCGGTGGCGCAACCATCGGTACGGCAGTGGCGATCTACACCATCGTCGACGACGATCCCACGCCGCCGGGTCAGCCTGCGCCCATCTATGCTGGCGTAAGGTTGCCGGTGAAGGCGCTCACGGTGCGTGAGGATCAGCGCTCCGCCACGTTCTCGGTGGAGCGCATCGGCAACACTGGTATTCCAATGACTATCCAGTACTACGTGCCGACCGGCGACGCGACCAGCCCTGAGGATCATTACGGCGCCAACGGTTTGATGTCGTGGCTGCCCGGCGATACCACTCCGCGTCAAGTTGAAATTCATCTCAACGGCGACACCGTCGCCGAGTCTGTCGAGACATTCACGGTGCGCTTCGTGAACAGCGCTACTGCGTTCGATGACATCGTCTTTACTGTAAACGACGACGATGGCCCGCCAGGCGCACCGGCCCGAGTCGGACACATAGCGGCCAGCCAGACCGTCACCGAAAGTGCGACGAGCGTGACGTTGTCGGTTGGACGAACCGGTAACACGGCCATCGCATCGAGCGTGGACTATGCAACCGCCAGCGGTACGGCGGGCACGTCGGACTTCGTTGCTGCCACTGGCACGCTGACCTGGGCGGCCAACGACACTGCCACCAAGCTCATCACCATTACATTGACGCCGGACACCGCGGACGAGGCTGACGAGACATTTACGGTTACGTTGCGAAATCCCTCGGCCGGCACCGTGCTCGACACATCGACGGCGACTGTGACCATCGCCGACGACGATGTGCAAGTCGTCGCTCCGCCGGCCGGGAACGGTGGGGGCGGTGGTGGTGGCGGCGAGGAAAGCCTGCTCGCCTTGTTGTTGTGGGCGGCGTTGGCCTGGCTGCGAATGCGGCAGCTACAATCCGCGGATGATGACCGCTCCTTCCTTCAACACACCCGCCGGCCGCATCGTCGGCTGGCGTGATGGCCGAACGATTCGTGCGACGGGAATTCGGTATGCGCGCGCCGTGCGCTTTCAACCGCCGACTCCTGAGCCGGCTCATGCGGAGATAAACGCGACCGAGTGGGCGCCCGCCTGTGCCCAGCCGCAACATCCCTTCGGCCAGCCCATTCTCGAGGCGGCGATGCGCCGGCTGACGACCACTGAGGATTGCTTGCGCTTGTCGGTAACGGCGCCAGATGACATCGCACCGGGCGAGCCGCGTCCGGTGATGGTGTGGATTCATGGCGGATCGTATGTGTTCGGTGCTGGCGATGCGGCTATCTTCGATGCCAGAGCTTTGGTCGAGGAGCAGGGCGTGATCGTGGCCTCGGTGACTTATCGACTCGGCCTGCTGGGCTTTCTCGGTGGTACCGAGCGCGCCGCGAATCTGGGTTTGATGGATATCATTGCAGCGCTGCGCTGGGTGAGAACCAACATCGCGGCGTTTGGCGGCGATCCGAATTGTGTGACGTTGTTCGGCCAGTCCGCCGGCGGTGACGCCATTGCGCATTTGATGATTGCGGAAGGCGCGCACGACTTGTTCCGTCGCGCCATCATTCAGAGCGCGCCGTTGGGTATCAGTCTCGGCCGGCATCGCATGTCGGAAGCCATGATGAAAATGGCGGCGCGAGTTGCGCATGACATGCCGACCGAAGATGCGCTTGCTGCGCAGGCCTCCGTTGCTTCAGCGGCGCGTGGTTTCGGGTGGCCGGCGAGCATGCCGTTCGGCACTCAATACGGTCATCATCCGTTGCCGGCCGAACATGAACTCGACGACGCATGGTCACGCTGCGCGCCGCGCTTCGATGTATTGATCGGATCGACGGCCGAGGAAGGCTCATTCTTCGTGCCCATCATCGAGCCGGTTCGCAAGCTCGCAGCGTTGCCACTACTAGGCGGTGCGGTTCGTCGCATGGTGGTTCGCACGATCACACGCAAGGTCTATTCAGTCGCGGCTGCGAGCTTCGCGCGACGTCATGCTAGCGCCGGCGGCCGCGCCTACACCTACGTGCTCAACTGGGGATCCAAAACCAATCAACTAGGTGCGACTCACGCCATTGATTTGCCGCTGCTATTCGGCGACGAGGAAATCTGGCGCGGCTCGGATCTGCTGACTGGTGTGACCTGGCCCGAAGTGCATTCGCAAGCACAGAAGGTGCGGGCGCTGTGGTCGCGATTTGCCCGAACCGGCACTCTGGAACAGGGCCTGGTAGCGCCGGAGTTGCTGAGCTACGCCAAGGCTTAGTCCAATGGTTAGTCCAAAGGTTAGCGCCGCGGGCGAATATGTATTTCGCGGCGCTTGTAATCGATGATCAGCGTGTCCAGCAGGCCGATGATGTCCATGCCGATCAGCAGCGCCGGCGCGTCGGTCATCTTCCAGGCGTCGAAGATATACATGTCGCCGAATGTGACTCGCATGCCTTGAATGGAAACATCGCCGATGTCGACGTTCGGCGCCGGCAGCGTTTCGCCATATTGCACGTCCAGGGTCACACCGACGATGGAATTAGTGACGCCCTGTCGTTTCCTTCTCGCCAACGCATCGCGCAGGCTCTTGTTGCCGATGGTGGTCTCGGCGCCGGTGTCGAGCATGGCTCGGGTGCGCACGCCCGCCAGCTTTACGTCGAACATCAGCAGATGACCGTAACGTAGTTTCACCGGCACGCGCGTGAAGCCGGGCGAGGTGCGCACCGGACCCGTAGAACGCAAGATGGAAATCTGATCGTTCTTGAAATCGATATGGACGCGCTTGTCGCCCAGCCCGTCCGCGCCGAGCACGCCTTCAGCGCCGCCGAATACATCGGGCACGATGGCGACGGTGCGATCGCCGAGCCACAGGTCGCCGACTTCGATGCTATCGACCTTGATGATGGGCACGATGGACGAGCCGGTGGCGCCCAGCACTTTCACTGTCTGGGTTTCGTGCGGCTTACCGATACGGTTGGCCAAGGCGGGAACGACGGCCGTGCGATTGGCGCCGGTGTCCAACACCAGCCGGTAGGGGCCTTTGCCATTGATATAAACCGGTGCCCAGACCCGACCGATACGATCTCGCAGGGTGGGAGCGACGTAGCGCGGCTCGGGCGCGTCGACCACGACTTCTTCGACGGGAGCGGGAATGGCAACCGGCGCCGAGGCAGCGACGTCGTCATTTCCATGGCCGGTCAGCGGCAGCAGCGATGCCAGTGCGAGCACGAACAGACGCGGGCTCATACATTCCCTCGATCGTCACCGGGTGCCAGTTCCCGGGCGGTGTTGCTCCTGTTAGAACGTTTCGCCGGCCATTCGTTCCGGCGTTTCGGTCCAGTGCCCATCCCAGGCATCCGCCTCGTAACGGCTGGTGAAGGGGAAACCGGACGGCCGTCGCTCTTCGAAGCGCTGGTCATATTCTATCTCGGTGGCATAGCGTGGCTCGCTGGCGGACAGGCTGCCGGCGGACAGACTGCCGTAAACGCGCATGGTGGCAGAGCGGGTGTAGTCGATGTCGCGCACCAGGAAACGGCGGCCAGCAAAAATGGCCGCATGAATTTGTAGATCGCCCGGTCCGGTGACCGACGGCGAGGCGATTTCGATGAAGCGGTCGCTGACCAGGCCCAGGTAGTCGCGGGAATCGGCCTGCTTGCGCGGATCGTGGGCGTAGATCAGGTCGTCCTCGATGACGATCCGCTGCGGCGAATAAATCAGAATGTTGCCGGCCACCGTGCCTTGCACGTACAGCGTGACGCCGGGCGCGCCGATGAAATAAATCGGCTGGTCGGTGGGCGCATTCAGATAGCCCGAGCCGGGCGAGTCATGGGTGCGCCACATATAACTACCGTCGGCGAAGAAACGAATGCGTGTGTCGTCGCCCAGCTCGTGGACGCGGACTTCTTCGCCTTCCGAGGACCAGTCGAAGGGTTTCAAGGCTTCGGGAAGCTCGATGCGGTTGGTGCGGGTTTCCACGCCGCCGGGGAAAATCTCCGCCTGCCGCCGCCGCCCGCCGGACGCCATCTCGAAACTGCGCGCGGCCGTGGTCACTTTGCCCAGAAATTTCGGGCCGACCCGCGAGTCGTGCAACACGATGAATTGCGAGTTGCTATGGAAGCGGCCGACGATCACGTCGTCATGCAGCTGGACCATGGGATCCCAGCGGTCGACCACTTGAGTGAATTGGGAGAAGGCCAGGCGTTTCAGCATGACCCGCGTGGACATGACCTTGCCATGATCCGACGCGCTGACTTCGGCGATGACTCGTTCCAGTGCCGTGCCATCCCGGGCGCGTTCGTACACCAGCTTGGCGCGATATTTCTTGCCGTTTTCTTGCCACTCCAGCGGGGTTTGCGGGGCCTTGTGGAGGGCTTCCGCCAGGCGAGCCAGGCGTTGGGGTAGCGCGGCCAGCTCTTCGGCCGACGCCACCACCGGCTCGGCGGGTTCTGGATTGACGGCCGCGACCGCCACCACCGGTTCGGGCGGCACGAAAGGCGGCGCGACTTCGCCATCCGCGAGCTCGACGCTGGCGGTTTCGATGGCCGGCAGCGGAGGCGCCACCAAATCTTCGGGCAGTTGTTCGGCCAGCAAGGCCACCGCCGAGGGGTCGATGGGCCTGAGATCGACGCCGTCGGCGCGATCCACCTCGGGCGCTTCGATCATGACCATTTGCATGGCCGCTTGATTACTGGAGCCCAGCCCGTCCTGTCGCCCGCCAAAGACTACAGCGAACAGGAAAATCCCGAGGTGCAACGCTAGCGACGCAACGGCGGCGAGCGCGCGTTGCGAGTTCTTCTCGTCCAGAAGCCGGCGAAGCTCATCGAGAAGGCCAGGAAGCGCCATGGTGTCCCCACCTGCTGTTAGGCAAGACGTTGATCCGCGCTGGGCCTAGAGTAGTCCTTGCGTGGCCCAAAGAGGAAGAGCTTGCTTACCACGCAGGCAACGCGGTCAGGATTCAGGGACTTACTTTTGTCAGGGACTGATTTGCGCGGCTGAGGAACGGCCGCAGCGCTGCTCGGCTTGCCGGCCGGCGAGCGCGATACATATGTTGATGCTGACCCCGTCGGGGGCGGTCTGGGTGAGCACGTCCCGAATTTCATTCACTCGGATGGCGTCGACATGGGCGCGATGTGACAGCAATAAGGCGATGCCGCCAGAAACATTGGCCGCTGCCATGGAGCTGCCGGAAACGAAGTCATAACCGTTCGGGGGCACCAAGGTGAGCACGTCTGTTCCCGGAGCGAGCAACACGTCGTGAGCGCTGTGTTCATGCCCGACTGCATCGACCACCATGACGCCCGGCACTTCAGAAGGAAAACCGGCGGCGACGCCATCGCTGGGCAGCGCGGCGACAAAAATCATGTGTCGCGCCAGACCGTGTTCGACCAGGCGTCGGAGTAACGGATCGCTCGGCCCGCCCAAGCTAAGATTGACGATGTTGGCTTTGCGTTCGATGGCGCTGGCCAGTGCGACGGCCAACGAAAAGCTGTCACATACCGCGCGTGTGGGATTGGCACGCTCCGACCAGCAAGCGGCCAGCGAATGAATTTGCGCTTCGGGCGCAATGCCGACGATGCCGAGTCGATTACCGCCGGTCGCTGCGATCACTCCGGTAACGGCCGTGCCGTGCGCGGCGTCGAGTTCACGTTGTCCGGTGAAGTTGCTGGTGGTGATGTGACTTCCTGCCAGATCGGCATGGCTCACATCGACCGCGGTATCGATGACAGCGATGCTGACCCCTTTGCCTCGTGACAGTGCGTGCGCCTCCGGCACGCCCATGGCGGTGAGGCTGCGCTGTAGGCCGGCATACGGGTCGTTGTAAACACTGCTCAAGGTGCCGAAGGAGTTGAGCGGTTGTGCCGATTCGACTCGAGCATCGGCGCGCAGCCGTCGCAGCAGATCAGGCTGCGATTCGCCAGTGTGCATTTGATAGACGATGCAATGAATGCGCAGCTGAGTGATGGGCCATTCGCGGACCGATTTTAGTTTGTAGTCCGCGGCCAGCTCGCGAGCCATGGCACGAGTGTGGGGTGCGACGGCGTATTGCATGGTCGAGCCATATTCCCTAGGCGACGAGCCAGCCCGCGACGAGGGCATCGCGTCGGTGTTAGGCAGGGTGATGACCACGAACTGCTCGGGATGTGTGCGAATCAACGTTTCGTCGGCGGTATCGCGGGCCAGCTGCATGCAGCCGGCGAGTATGACCATCCCGAGCAGTGTGACCAGGCGTTTCATTGAGAGGTGGGCTCGGCGAACAACACATCGGGTTGACTGCGCAAGGTCGCGATGATCTGGTTCACGTCCTTGCCGTTGGCGGTCGCCAAGGTGTAAACGCCAGCTTCGCTCGGCCCGGCCACGATGTCACATTCGACACTTCTCAACAGCCGATTGACCGCGTCCAACGCTGCGTCCGGAGCGAACACTACGCGCACGGCCGCTCGCAGGTCGGCAGTCTGCGGTGTGGACAGAGTCGTGTACTCGGGTTGCGGTCGTAGCGAAGAGCTGAACAACGCTCCGGCCAGCGCGGCTATCGCCACCAACTGCAACCAGATTGCGGCGATCAACCATGGGCGCTGAATCTTGTGGGGTTTCGTGGCCGGCGTCGGTTGTTCATCGATCTGAGCGAGCAGCTTCTGCCAAGAAGCATTGGGAGCGGGAATGACTTCATCGGTGCCGCGCATGTGCTGCTGCATCTGACGCTGCCGCTGCAGTTCTTCGCGACATTCGGCGCAGTCTTCGGCATGAGCCAACACGGTGCGCTGTTCGGTTTCGCTGGCGCGGCCGTTGACGACCCAGGGAATCAGCTCCCAGCAATGCTCATGATTGAAATGCTGTCTGCGCATGAGAGTCAGGGGCCTCTAAGGGATGCCGGCCATGCGAGGTAACAACACGCACAGCTTGCGGCGAGCATGAAACAAACGAGTTTTGACGGTGTTGACCGGGCAGCTGGTGATGGCCGCGATTTCCTCGCAGGAGTGGCCGAGCACATAGGCCAGTTCGAGGCACAGCCGTTGCTCGATGGGCAGTTCATCCAGCGCGCCTTCGATCCACTGTTGCAACTCGCAGGCTTGCATGCCTTCGCTGCCCACCAGAGTGTCGTTCGCTTCCAGCTCGAGGGATTCGAAGGAACGGCGCCGGCGAATGCTTTTCAGCGCTCGGCGATAGGCGATGCCGACGATCCAGGTGGACACTCGCGAGTCGCCGCGAAACCTGTCGGCGGTATTCCAGACCACTAGCAAGGTGTCGTTGATGACTTCTTCAGCCAGGTCCTGCCGTTGGGTCAGTCGCATCAGGAAACGCGACAGCCGACGGTGGTAGAGCACGTACAGCTCGCGTAAGGCGATGCGGTCGCGCAGGCTGACGCGGCGAATCAGCTCCAGCTCCGCTTCGTTATTGCTCAGCCCCGCCGGCTTGGCCACTGCCGCCAGCCTGGGACCTTTTTCGTTATGAGTACGCGTCATCACGCCGGTGAGTACCCTGGGCGAGTCGTCCCGGTTCAATCGATGTCGCCGAATCTCCAGATTACGGTGCCCGACCAGGCAATGGCGGCGCGTTCGTGGCCGAACAGCTGCCGCGCGCTGCGGTCGACGTAGGTATAAGTCAGATGCACGGTGAAGCGGTTGGCCGAATGCATCAGGCCGGCGTGGCCGTACCAATATTGCTCGTCGAATAGCTCGCTCAGGTCGCGATAGCCGACGCCGACATTGCCTGACCAGCTGCCGAAGATGGGTTGCTGAGTGCTGAGCTCGTAAGACACGGCAGTCCGGTCGGCCGCGACACCTCGGTAACTCGCGTCGGCATAGTTGGGCGACCACGCGACGGTGGCGAATACAGCGGATCGATAACCGAGCGAGGCGGTGACTTCATCGTAGTCATACCGCACGTAGCCGCTGTCATTCGGATAGAAGTAGTGAGTGGCCGTCAGCGATGCGATCCACTCGGGAGTGATACGGAAGGCCCGGGCCGCATACACATCGACTTCGGTGCGGGCACCGGGTCCGTAGTAGCGATCGATCTCGGAGGCCCAAGCGCCGATGGTCCAGTGCTCATCGAGTTGGGCTCGTAAGCCGCCTTGGATCGCAGGTTGACCGCGCGTTTGTGACAAGCCTTGCTGAACGTAGTCACTGGTCACGGCCAACGAGCCGTTCCAGGTGACGTCGGCTCGCTGCAAATCGACTCCATAGGCGATGGGTGAGCCTATGAAGCAGGCGATGCAAATTAGAGAGAGAAGGCGAGTATTCATTGCGGGCCGTCAGCGCGCTGCTCGACCGATGATTCGCTCGGTTCGAGCAGCATACGCGCTTCGACGGTCCGATGAGAACTTCCGCAGCGGTGGCGCAACGATGGCGCTCAGTTGTTGAGGGCGCCCGCGGTAATCCACGCTCTAACGTTCGCGATCAAGACCGGATCCAAGGCTGCACCACCCAATGGCATGCGTGCGCCGGTGATGCCAGCTGCACCTTCCAACTTACGGACCAGGTAACTGGCGTCCGGATCGCCGGCGTCCACACGTTGCACCGCTGGTTGCTCTGTACTCGCGACACCTACAAGCGCTGCGAATGTGGCCGCTGCATTCGACAAGTTCATCGATGAAGGTAGTGAAGCACCACCGCCGGTGTGACAGCCGGAACAGCTCGGCGTGAAGATGGTGGATTGCAGTTGAGTCAATGTTGCCGCCGCGGGTGGTGGCGGGGGCGGTGCCGGCGGCTCTGCATCCAACGACAATTGTCCCCGCAACGCGCCGCCCGGCGCCGCCGGTGTGTGGACATCGACATACAGTCGGTCGTTGGCCAGCGCGTCTCGATCTGCCTGAGTCACGGGCTGCTGCTCCACCGACCAATGCGAAGCCACCGTTGTGTCCTTCAACAGCGTGAGTAGAGGTGCCGAAGCATTCTCGCCTGCGGGCGCGTTGTGGACGTGAGCTTCGGTTGCATCGTCGACGCCGCTGGTTTGGACGTGCACC
>NZ_JAEUPY010000354.1 GCF_016790065.1 Steroidobacter sp. | reverse complement strand
GCTGCTTGCGGAACAGTATCTGGTTGCGTTGAGGAAGCATGCGCCGGCTGGGGTCGCCCGGATCACCGACAAGTATCCGCTCAACTTCATGCATCTCGGCTTGATTGCAACACTGTTCCCCCGCGCCCGAATCATTCATTGCCGGCGCGATCCGCTGGATGTGGGGTTGTCGTGTTTCATCGAGCGCTTCGCGCATTCCCGTGATTTCACCACTGACCTGGAAAGTTTCGGTCATTACTTCCTGCAGTACGAACGGCTCATGGCGCATTGGCGCCGAGTGCTGCCGCTGTCGGTGCGCGAGCAGTATTACGAGCGCTTGGTTGCCGATCAGGAAGCGCAGAGCCGAGCGCTGGTCGCGCATTGTGGTTTGGCATGGGACGATGCATGCCTGGATTTCCAGAGCGCCGAGCGAACGGTGTTGACGCCGAGCCGATGGCAAGTGCGACAGGCTATCTACAACGTTTCAGTGGGGCGATGGCGCAACTACGCTCGTCACCTCGTGCCGTTGCAGCGGCTACTGGAGGAGCACGGCTATCACTACGACGCTCAGACGGCGTAATCGAAAATAAAATGAATGCGTTCGGTGGTGCCGTTGTTGGTCACCTGGTGCGGCATCGAGTTGTTGAGCTCGAACGCAACCGCTTCACGCGGTGGCACTTGCTGCGCGCCGACGATGAATTCCACTTCGGCATTGGTCTGCAACGGCACATGGATCCGGTGGGCTACCGAGAAGGAGGGATGTGTGTCCCGATGCTTCGGTATGCGGCAGCCGGGCAGTAGCCGAGCAAACATCGCCCGCAGGATGGTGCCGCCCGGCGGATAGTGGGCGGCGATGATCGACTGCATCATCGGTACGGCTACATCGGCGAACCGAGGCCAGCCGGCTGCCTTGGACACTTCGACCTCCGGCCACCCCGAGCAGAATATGAGCACTACCGACTGCGTTTCGCCATGCACGTCGTAGTCATCTTGCCGGCGTGTGTCCTGGTACCAAGCGCTTTCTTCGAGAGCTAGCACCTGTGCCTTCAGTGCTTGGCAGTCGACGTCACCGAGTAGACGGATGGGTGTTTGAATGAGCATGGCAGATCGAAGCATAAACCCGCCGTCCTATTCTCGGCTATGCTGCCCGAGCCGGCGGTGACGGTATTCGAGCCCAGCGCCGGTGCTGCGCAGACCGAACTCGCTGGTGCGGTAGTCGAAAAAAAGATCCACGGTCGCTGTCCTTTTTGCTGGCGAGTAGCGCTCTGTACCTTTGGTGGGGTGTTTCCGAGCCGTTTCCGAGCCAATCTCTGAGCCAATCTCCGAGCCGTTTTGAGTAGCGACGCCAAAATCCGTTTTCTGGAGACCATCGAGAAAGATCATGGTCGCCAGTTGCGTCGTTATCTGGCGTTTCGGATGCGGGACGCGGCGGCTGACGTGCAGGACCTGGCGCAGGAGGTGTTCCTTCGCCTGCTGCGTATCGAGCGCCATGAGGCCATCCGCAATCCGCAGGCCTATCTCTACACCGTCGCCAGCCATGTTCTACATCAGCACCTGCTGCGGCGGGCCGCTACACCCGAGACGGTCGAGATTGCCGACGTTCTGACCCAGCTCTATGCGATTCCGGATACGGACCCGCTGCTGCAGGCCGAGCGCGATCAGCGCTTCGAAGAACTGCGTCGGCAGTTACGCGATATCTCGCCCGGCGTGTACGCGACGCTGGTTCTGCATCGGTACTACGGCATGCCGTTGGGAGAGATCAGTCAGCGACTCGGTGTTTCGTACAGCATGACCAAGAAGTACCTGGCGAGGGCATTGAAGTACATCGAGCAACTGCGCGAGCAGGGCAGGGAGGAACTATGACGGACCAGCAACGCGCCCGGCTCTCCGCGGTGGTGCTCGATGAAGCCACGACCTGGTTCGTCGAACTTCTCGAAGGCGCACAGGACGAGAGAACACGGGGCGAGTTTCTCGAATGGTTGCGTAGCTCGCCGCAGAATGTTCGTGCCTATCTACAGGTTGCTGCGCATTGGGAGGATGACGCGAGCCAGCTGCAAACTGGCGCAGGCAGGCTGGAGTCGGTTGATGAGTTGCTTGCGATGGCCCGCAGCGAGAATAATGTCGTGCCGCTGGCAGCCATGAACCAGAGCGGAAACATTGCCACCGGCTCGGCGCCGACGAATGAGGATAACGTTGCGGAGGCACTGCCTGGTGTCGATGGCCGCCGTTCCGTGCAGGCGAACGGTCGAGGAAAATCCTGGACTCGCCGGGCGCTCGCCGCCGGTGTCGTCCTTGCGGTCATCGCGTCAGGCGTTACCTATCACCTACAACGCGACGTCTACTCAACGCGAGTCGGCGAGCAGCGCTCGATCAAACTCGACGATGGCTCTACCGTCGAAATCAATTCGCGCTCTCGTATCAAGGTCCGTTACTCGGAGCACGTGCGGCAGGTCGACTTGCTCGAAGGGCAAGCGCTGTTCGACGTGGCCAAGAACAAGGCGCGCCCGTTCGTCGTCCACAGCGGTGACGTGCGGATCCAGGCAGTTGGCACGCAGTTCGACGTGTATCGCAAGACCGGCGGAACAGTAGTGACCGTGGTCGAGGGCAGCGTGTCGATTCAAGATGCAGCCCCTGGAAAACAAGTACTGGCAGCGGGCGAACAAATCGTCGTGTCACCCTCTGTCGCGCCGGCGAAGCCGAAGACTGCCGACATCGCAGCGGTTACTGCGTGGACGCAGCGGCGCTTGGTCTTCACGCGAGAGCCCTTGTCGGAAGTCGTGCAGCAGTTCAACCGCTACAACACTCGCCCGCTGGTGATCACCGATCCTGACATCGCCGCCACTGAAATCAGCGGCACGTTCTCCTCAGGCGATCCATCTTCCTTATTGCGCTTCCTGCGCGAAGTCGGTGCATACCGCATTCGCGAAACAGACGACGCGATCCAGATTTCGTCCCAACAATAAAAACCGCCGCATCGTTGTCCATTTTCACCAGGACCGACGCTCATACGTCATCAGTAACAACAAGATCGTATGGGGAGTGACGATGCGTTCCATCATCGCAGCAACAGTAGCGTGTCTGATCGCTGGCGTCGGGGTCGCCGACCAAGCGCGAACCGCCATCAGAAAGCCGACCAACATTCCGGCGCAGAATCTCGGCGTCGCGTTACAGACGTTGGCGCGACAGTACGATGTGCAGATCGTCTACTTCTCCAAGTCGATCGATGTGCTCGAAACACCGGGTGCCGTCGGCGAATTGACCATCGACGAGGCGCTGGGAAAAATCCTGAGCGGCAGCGGCCTGGTGTATCGATATCTCGACGACAGCACGATCACTATCGTGCCCCCTAAGGAAGAAGCATCGGCCGGAGGCAACGTCAGCGGCGCCGAGACGGCCAATAAGTCGGCCCAGATCGAAGAGATCGTCGTTACAGCCACGCGTCGTGCGGAAAGCCTGCAAAACGTGCCCATGAGCATCACTGCGTTGAGCGCCGAATCTTTACAGCAGCGAGGCGTGAAGGACTTTGAAGGGTTCGTCCGCACGGTGCCTGGGTTGAGCGTGAACGCGGCGAGAGAGAATCAGCCGCAGTTCGTCATTCGCGGCATCAGCACTCAGAGCGGTATCGGCAATACGCAGCTGCCGGTGGCCACGTATATCGACGATCTGCCTTCGTTCAATTCCTACGCGCCTTTGTACACGCTCGATCTGCGTTTGTTCGACGCGGAGCGTGTCGAGATTCTGCGTGGGCCGCAGGGAACGCTGTTCGGCTCCGGCGCGGTTGGTGGTGCGATTCGCGTCATCACCGAGAAGCCGGATGCTTCGAAGTTTGATGCCAAGGCAGAAGTTACCGGCGCCAGTACGCGCGAAGGCGATGCCAGCTACGGCGTCGATGCGATGGTCAATGTGCCGCTGGTTGAAGACAAGCTGGCGTTACGTATCGTCGGTTACGACGCCGAGCGCGGTGGTTATGTCGACAACGCCCTGCGGGGCAACGACATGAACAATGCTCACGTTCGCGGCGGGCGAGCCATGTTGCAATGGACGCCCCACGAAAATCTCACCGTGTTGACCTCGTTCATCACTCAAGAAAAAGAGGTGGACGACGACGCGTTCGTGTTCGCCACGTCGGATTCGCTGAGTTGGAACGGCGGCGCGGCCAACCGCGAGAAAGCCCGCTTCACCGACTACAACCTGGTCGTGAACTGGGACATGGGGCCGGCCACGCTGACCTCGAGTACCAATAGTGCGAGCGAGAAGCCGGTGTCGGCCACCGATCTGAGTCCGTACTACGGGCCGGGAGCCGTCATCGAAGGTTCTTCGAATGCCGATTTCTTTACTCAGGAATTGCGACTGACGTCGAACGGCACCGGCCCATTCGGCTATCTGCTCGGCGCCTTCTACATCGAGCGGGATCGTCAGTATCACGCGGAGTTGCTCGATGTCACCGACGGCAGCCTGCTTTACTCGGAGGATAGCGATCTACCCACGGAGGAGGTGGCGCTATTTGGTGAGCTTTCCTATCGCGTGACGCCGACATTGAAACTCACGGCGGGTGCTCGCACCTTCCGTAACAAGAATGCAGCACAGTCGACGGTGGATGGGTTGTTCATCGGCGATCGCATCGTCGGCCCGCGTCGTCGCTCGACGGAAGAGAAGACCACGCCGAAGTTCGCCATCACCTGGGAGCCAAGCCGCGATCTCACGGTCTACGGTGTCGCCTCGGAAGGTTATCGAGTGGGACACGTCAATCCAGTCGTGCCGCCAGACCCGCTGACCGGTGCGTCACGCGAATCGGCGTACGGGCCGGACTCGCTATGGAATTACGAGATCGGTGTGAAGTCTTATCTGTTCGATCGTACGCTGCGTGCCAACCTGGCGTTGTTCGACATCGACTGGCGCGATATCCAGATCAACCAGCAATACTCCGACGGCTTCAACTACACCGCGAATGCCGGCAAGGCAAGTTCGCGTGGCGTCGAGTTAGAACTGGAAGCGCATCCGCTGGAATCGTTGACGCTCGTATCCGCGATGTCCTACATCGATGCTCAGCTCGATCAGGATGCGCCCGCTATCGGCGGCCGCAAGGGCAACCGGCTGCCGGGTTCTTCCCGCTTTCAGATCAGCAACGCTGTGCAGTACCAAGCGCCG
>NZ_JAEUPY010000353.1 GCF_016790065.1 Steroidobacter sp. | reverse complement strand
CACCACCGGCATGTCAGCACCGCCGATGGGCATCGTCATCAACACGCCGAAGATCAACGCGCCGATGAAGAACGCCGCGACGACGCCAGGATGTGCGTGACCGTGCGCGACGAACACGATGTAAATGCCGACCCCGAGCGTGGCCAGAAACACGAGGCCGTTGAACATCTGCTGACCTGTGATGCGCCACACGCCGTTGATGCGACCGTCGAGCTTGGCCCACGCAATCAACGAGCCGGACAACGAGATCGCACCGATCAACGCACCGACCACGGCCAGCAGCAGCGGAATCGTTTGATGAACCGCGCTGGTTCGTAACAACTCCACCGCAGCGATGGCGGCAGCAGCGCCGCCGCCCATGCCGTTGTAGAGCGCGACCATCTGCGGCATCGCTGTCATCGCGACTCGTTTACCGCTCCACCAGGCCCAGCCCGTGCCGAGCCCCAGTGCAACGGCAGCGAGTAGGACGTTGGTGCCGAGGTGAGGCAACGCTGCGTCGTTGACGCCAAAGTAGTAAAGGAAGCTGGCGAGCACTGCGACTAGCATGCCGGCGCCGGCCACCACGATGCCCGAGCGCGCGGTCACTGGCGATGACATGCGCTTCAAGCCATAGATGAATAGAAACGCCGCGGCAAAGTAGCTCGCGTCGATGATGAACTGTGGAGTTAGGTTCATGGACGCTTAACCCTTCTGCTGCTCGCCGGCTGGTTTTTTCTTATCGCTGGGTTTGAACATTTCCAGCATGCGTTCCGTGACCACGTAACCGCCGGCCGCGTTACCCGCGCCGAGCAACACACCGGCGAAGCCGATGATTTGTTCGACGGTCGAAGTGGCGTTGAGCAGCGCATACATCGCACCGACCACCACGATGCCGTGTACGAAGTTGGAACCCGACATCAGCGGCGTATGCAGAATGGCCGGCACGCGACCGATGATCTCGTAGCCGGTGAAGGCGGCGAGCATGAAGATGTACAGGGCGACGAAGCCCGTCAGCGTAGTTGCGAGGTCCATATTTTCCTCGAAAGTAATTCGTTATTACTGAGCGGTCTGTGGCCGGACGGCGGCCCGGCTGGCGCCGGGCGCCGTCATGCGCCAACGACCTTTTGAGCGGCTTCGTTGACGATCTTGCCGTCGTGCGTGAGCGCGGTCTTGGCGACCACCTCATCGCTCCAATCGAGCTTGATCGCGCCTTCTTTCAAGAACAGCTCGATCAAATTGAATTGGTTCTTGGCATACAGCTCGCTGGCGTGCTCGCCCAACATGCTCGGCACGTTGAGCGGCCCGACCACCGTGACCTGGCCGACTTGCACGGTCTCGCCCGGCTGCGTGTATTCACAGTTGCCGCCGCCTTCCGCCGCCAGGTCGATGATCACGCTGCCGGCCTTCATGCCGTCGACCTGCGCCTTGCTGATGAGCTTGGGCGAAGGCCGGCCCGGAATGGCCGCGGTGGTGATGATGATGTCGGACTGTTGAATATGTTTGGTGACGACGCTGGCGATCTTGTCTTTTTCTTCTTGAGTCAGCTCACGCGCGTAGCCACCGGTGCCGCGTGCATCCACACCAGTATCGACAAACTTTGCACCGAGCGACTCGGCTTGTTCCTTGGTCTCCGGCCGAACGTCATAACCTTCGGTCATCGCACCAAGACGGCGCGCCGTCGCCAACGCTTGCAAGCCGGCGACCCCCAAGCCCATCACCAACGTGCGGGCCGGACGAATCGAACCCACCGCAGTCGTCATCATCGGCAGAATGCGCGCCAGCTGAGTCGCACCCAGCAGCGCCGCGTAGTAGCCGGCCAGCGCAGCTTGGCTCGACAAAGCATCCATGGCCTGCGCGCGAGTGATACGCGGGACCAACTCCATCGCCAGGGTGGTGATGCGCCGATCGCGCAATAGTTTGGTGAGCTCAACTTCCTTGTGCGCGTAAATAAACGAAATCAGCACCGCGCCCGGTTTCATGGCCTCGACCACCGCTGCACCAGGCGGTTGCACGCTGAGCACCACGTCGGCATCACGCACCAGTTCGACTGGATCGGCGCCGAATCTGACGTTCTTGAACGCCGCATCGGCCAGTTTCACGGCATCGCCGGCACCGGACTGCAGATGAATTTCGGCACCGAGTTTGGTCAGCTTGTCGGCCACCGCGGGCACCATGGCCACGCGTTTCTCGTGAGCACGCGTTTCCTTCAGAACCGCTATCTTTACCGGCATGCCGACTCAACCTCCCCCGAATCGCCGTTGTAGATAAATATTCCCGTCATTGTGGATGCCTTGTCCGCGCTCGGCAACACGCGCATGCTTCGCGCCGGAAAAGGAGAATCCCCGCCCGAGATGTCCGCTGCCGCACGTTACAAGACCCTCCTGGCACTCGCCTACCCGCTCGTTGCCCACTTCGGTGTCATCCAGAACAGCGTCAGCTTGATCGCTGTCGCGCTGGCATTGCTGATCCTGGTGCCCATGCTGCCGGCGCTGGCGCGACCCAGCCTGGTCGCCTGGCTGACCGTACCGGTGCTCTCCGCCGGTCTGTGGTGGCTGTCCCGCTCCGCGCACGCGACACTGCCGCTGTATATCGCACCGGTGCTGGTACCAGGATTCATGGCCGCGGTGTTCGGCAGCACGCTGGTGACCGGTCAGATGCCACTGATAGAGCGCCTGATCCGCACCATGGAGCCCACCGAACCCGAGCCCGAAGTGCTGGACTATGCGCGCAAACTCACGCGAGCCTGGACCGTGTTCTTCGTGTCGCTGGCCACCGTCAACCTGATCCTGGGCCTGCTGGCCGAGCCGAGCGGCATGCTGCTGGCCGGCGGCGTGCAGCCGCCAGTGACGGTGCCGGAGGAATGGTGGTCGCTGTTCGCCAATGTGATCGGCTATTTGCTGGTCGCGGCCTTCTTCGTGATTGAGTACGCTTACCGCAGCCACCGCTTCCCGCGGCAGCCCTATCGCAACATGCTGGATTTTTTTCTACGGGTCCTCGCGGCCATGCCGCGCCTGGTCAGCGACGTCGCTGGCCCTCGTCGCTGAATGACATGAGCTCCGCCGTCCACGCCACCGTGCTACGCATCGCCGCGAATCATCCTTCGCTGCCTGGTCATTTTCCGGGTCAACCCATCGTGCCCGGTGTCGTGCTGCTCGACTGCGTGTTGCAGGAAGCAGAACGCTGGCTGCAGCGTCCGTTGCAGGCCGAGGCACTGCCCAACGCCAAGTTCACCGCGCCGCTGCTGCCCGAGCAGGACGCGCAGCTGCAATTGAAACTGGACGCTCAGGAGCTGCGCTTCAGCCTGAGCCGTGACGGCGCCGCCATCGCGCAAGGTCTGTTCCGGCTCGCAGCCCAAGCTGGGAATCCGACGGCGTGAAACAGCAATGGCTGGATCGTCCCGAAGCCGGCTCGGCGTTCGGGTATCGACTGATCAGCACGTTCGCCACGCTGTGCGGACGAACTGCGGCGCGTCTGGTGCTGTTTCCCATCACAGCTTTTTTCCTGATCAGGCGCGGCCCGGAACGACGCGCCGCGCGTGACTATTTGCGACTCGCGCTGGGCCGTGAGCCCACGCTGCGGGACATCGCCAAACAGTTCTACGTGTTCGCCGCCATCATTCTGGACCGATTGTTTCTATTGTCGGAACGCTTCAAACGTTTCGACATCCAAGTGCACGGCCTGGACGACCTGCGCGCGCAGTGGGGCAAGCAACAAGGCGTACTGATCTACGGTTCGCATCTGGGCAGCTTCGATGCCTTACGCGTCCTCGCTCAAATTCGTACCGACGTGAAAGTGCGTGTGGTGCTGGATACCGAACAGACTCCCGCGCTCACCCGCATGCTGAACACGCTCAATCCTGAGCTGGCCCGCTCCATCATCAATGCCCGGCAGGACGGTGCCATCACCGCGCTGGCCATCAAAGAAGCGCTGGATGAGGCGGCGCTGGTGACGTTGCTGGTGGATCGCGCCCGCCCCGGCAATCAAATGGCGGTGGTGGATTTCCTGGGCCGGCCAGCACCGTTCCCCACCGGCCCGTGGCAGCTCGCGGCCGCGCTCAAAGTGCCGGTGGTGCTGTGCTTCGGGCTATACCGGGGCGGCAATCGTTACGACCTGCACTTCGAAACGTTCGCCGACACCGTGCGTTTGGAACGCGGCAACCGCGAGGCGAGTCTCAATGCCATCATTCAACGCTACGCGCAGCGGCTGGCCCACTACACCCGCAGCGCGCCGTACAATTGGTTCAACTTTTATGATTTCTGGCACCTCAATTCGTCTGCCCCTGCTGGCGACCCTCCTGGGAATGCTGCTCAACGCGCCGCTGGCGTGGAGCGCCGGCCCGAGTGAGCAGGACGCACTGATCGCGCGGCTGGCCAAACCGGCACCGGCCACGATCGCCTTTACCGAAGTGCGTTTCTCCAAGCTGCTGCGCGCGCCGCTGATCGTCGCCGGCGATCTCGGCTACTCGGGGCCGGAGAGCTTGGATCGTCGCGTCACCACGCCCTATCGGGAACACACCGCGATTCGTGGCGAGTCGGTCAAAGTCGAGCGCGATGGCGAAAAGCCGCGCAGCTTCGCGTTGAAACATGCGCCGGAGCTGCGAGGACTGCTGTCTGGCTTCTCGGCCATGCTCTCGGGCGACGCTGCGTCGTTACGCAAGACGTTCGAAGTCGACATGACCGGCAATGACGATGCTTGGACTCTGAAGCTGACGCCGCTCGACAGCAAAGCTCGTCGTCGCTTGCAGCTGATCGAAGTCAACGGTCGGCAAAGCGAGCCGCGCTGCTTCTCCATGACGACGGCCGATGGCGCGTCCAGCGTGTTGCTGCTTGGGAATGCGACGATGGAGCCGGTGCTGCCAGAGGTCACATTGGTCGCTCTGCAACGGCGCTGCGCCGGCTGATCGAACATGAAGTTCACGCGCGCGTCGATTTTCCTGCTGGTGGCGTGGGTCGTGCTGTTAGCCGGCCTCACTTGGTTCGTACAGCGACAACTGCAAGTCAGCACCGACTTGCGTTTGTTCCTTCCCAGCCCGACCACCGCCGAACAACAACTGCTGTTAGAAGAAATCGGCGAAGGCCCGGCCTCGCGCGTGATGGTGATCTCGCTTGAAGGTGCACCGCCCGAAGAACTCGCCGATGCGTCGCGCGCTCTGGTCGAGAGCCTGCAATCCAGCCCGAACTTCCGTCTCATCACCAACGGCGAGATGTCGCTCGACAGCGTGCCGGATGAGCTACTGCCTTATCGTTATCTGCTGTCACCAACCTTGGACGAGCGCGCGCTGGATGAAAAGTACCTGCGCTCAGAGCTGCAGGAACGCGCCCGCGACCTAGCGTCGCCGGCTGGCGCATTTCTCGAACCCTGGCTGCCCAGAGATCCGACGCTGGAGCTGTTGAAGGTGTTGCAACGCTGGCAGCCCATGCAGGAACCGAATCGTCTGTTCGATGTTTGGTTCGACCAGGCCGGGCAGCGAGCACTGTTACTTGCTCAGACTCGCGCTGCAGCCTTCGATCCGGATCAGCAACGTCTCGCCGTCGATCAGTTGCACGCCGCAGCCGATCAACTCGCTAAAGAAGACGGCGTGAAGATGACCTTCAGCGGCGCCGGCAAGTTCTCGGTCATGATGGAAGAGCGCACGCGTGGCGAAGCTCAACAACTCGGAGCCGCAGCGACCATTGGCATGATCGTGCTGTTGCTCATCGCCTATCGACGCGTCGGTAGCGTGGTGTTGAGCGCTTTGCCACTGGCCAGTGCTGGCCTGGCCGGCCTGGCTGCGGTCAGCGCGCTGTTCGGCACAGTGCATGGAATCACGCTGGCGTTCGGCTTCACGCTGATCGGTGTCGCGCAGGACTATCCGATTCATTTGCTCAGCCATCGGCACGCGACTCGCACGCCCGTCGAAGTTGCTCGCGAACTGTGGCCGACGCTTGCCACCGGCGTCGCGAGCACCTGCATCGCGTATGTGACATTCCTGTTCTCCGGCGTCATCGGCCTCGCTCAGCTCGCCTGCTTCACGGTGGCAGGCCTGGCGGTTGCCGGATTGACGACGCGTTACGCCTTGCCGGTGATGATGGATCCAACCGGCCGCGACTTCGGCGAATCGGCGTGGCTGGAGAAAGTGTGGCGCCGGATCGAGCGCCTGCCTCGCCCGGTTTGGGCCGCAGCAGTCGCCATCGTGGTTTCCATCGGCGCCATCGTGTTCGCCCCGCAGCCGATGTGGGAAAGCGATTTGAGCAAACTCACGCCGGTGCCCAAAGAATTGCTGATCCAAGACCAAGAACTGCGCTCTCAGCTGGGCACTCCGGACGTGCGCTATCTGCTGGTCATCACGGCCAAAGACACTGAGTACGCGCTGCAGCGGCTGGAACAGCTCGACGAGTCGCTGCAATCGTTGGTGACGGAAGGTGCGATCACCGGCTATGACCATGCCGCCCGTTACATTCCGACCGCGAACAAGCAGCGCCAACGACAAGCTCGTCTGCCGGAACCTGCCACGCTACGCGCCGATGTCGCGGCGGCGGTGAAGGACACACCGTTTCGCCCGGATGTGTTCGAGCCGTTCCTCGAAGAGGTCGAGAAGGCTCGGCGCTTGCGCTTGCTGACGATGGAACAACTACGCGACTCGCCGCTCGGCGTCAGCGTGGAAATGCTGTTGTCCCAGCATAAGGAACGAACCACGGCCCTGGTGACCTTCAGCGGCGTAGAAAACATCGCCGCTTTAGAAGAATTCGCCGCAGCCGCCGGCGAGGGTGTGACTTTACTGGACACCAAGAATGCCTCTGAAACGCTGGTCACCAACCAGCGCATCAAGATTCTGTGGAGCCTGGCAATCGCAGCCGTACTGCTTGTCGGAGTCGTTGCCTTCTCGCTTCGCCAAGCCTCGCGGGTGTATCGCGTGCTCGCACCGATGGCGTTGACCACGCTGATGATTATCGCTGGCCTGCAGGCTGCTGGCGTGTCGATGACCTTGTTCCATCTGATCGCACTGATCCTCGCCGCCGGCCTCGGCTTGGACTACGCGCTGTTCTTCGAACATGCCGCCGACGATCCCTTGGATCAGCGGCGCACGCTGCATGCCTTGTTAGTCTGCTCGGCATCGACGCTGATGGTGTTCGCACTGCTGGCCGCGTCGAGCCTGCCGGTGTTACGAGCCATCGGCTTGACGGTCTCGCTCGGCGTCGTCTTCAATTTCGTGCTGGCATTGTTGCTGACGCGCCCTGCCGCGCAGAGTTCGTAACATGGCACGAGAAGACATCGCAGCGCTGATTCCGCATCAAGGCGGCATGTGCTTGTGGGAGCACGTCATCGAATGGGACGACGCGCGAATCGTGCTCGAGACGACTAGCCATCGCGCGCTCGACAATCCACTGCGTGCGAACGGCAAGCTACGCGCCGTGCACTTATGCGAATACGGAGCGCAGGCCATGGCCGTGCATGGAGCACTGAAGGCGGCACCGGAGCGAGCCCCGCCCGGCATGCTGGTGGCGCTGCGCTCGGTGACGTTCGCTCGCAACTACATCGATGATTTGAACGACGCGCTACGGGTCGAGGCAATCTGTCTACAGGCCGGTGACTCCAGCCAGCAGTACAGTTTCAAAATCGTTCACGGCGGCGAGGTCGCGGCCGAAGGCCGCGCCGCCGTGCTGCTCAAGCTGCCCGAGTAAACAGCAACGATTCCGTGACAGCTGCGGGCATTGCGCTCAGCAGCTTGCGAACTTCGCTGCTGTCGAGCGAAGGATGTTCGGCATTGGCACGCGCGACGATCTCCGCCGCCAGCGAATTCAACAGAGCCGTGTATTCGATCATGCGCGCTCGGAAAGCCTCGTCATCGAGTTCATCGCGCAGACCACGATTGAGTTCAGCAAACCAAGGTAGCGACGCCTGATCCAGCATCACCGCGTCGTTGCGACGAGCACTGAGACGCGACCACTCGCGCAGGAAATTCTGCACCGCTGTGTTCAGCGCGCGCGAATGATTCAAGTGATCCGACAAGCGGCTCAGATTGGCCAGGTCGGTGAGACGCCGCTGGAAGAACAGCTGGCACAACACGCCCCAGTAGTAGGTGTAGTCCCAAATCACCTTGACCGGCATGACTTCGGGATCGCCAAACAAGCTGTACTGATCCGTGTATAGCGTCAACGTGCTTTCGTAGAACGAGAAGTACAGCTGCTGATAAACGTGCGCACGGCCATTGATCAGCTCGCCCTGCAGGTCGCGCGCGATCAAATCGGCAATGTAAGTGTTGCTGATGCCGATGAAGTCGCTGCCCGGCGAATAGAACGGATCCAGGAACACACCGGCCTCGCCGGTCAACGCCCAGCGATCGCCTGAGAACACTTGCTTACAACCGTAAGAGAAATTTCGCAGAAAACAAAAGTCCTGCAACAGGTGCTGCTTGCTCTCGATCTCACGTGCCAGGCGCGGCTGATGCTTACGGAACCATTCGAGCGACTTCTCGAATGTGTTCATGGTCTCGAGCGGATGCGTGACCGCGTCGCAAACGATGCCCACCGAATGCGAGCCCGACGACAGCGGAATCAACCAGGCCCAGTAGCCTTCGCCACACAAGTGATTGGTCGACAGCCAGCGATACGGCGGATCACAACGTTCCAGCCAGGCTTTGTCGGAAGACCACTCGTCCACATCGATCTTGGTGCCCAGACGGAACCAGATCGCGTTGGCATTGTGAGCATTGTCCTGCTGCAGCCCGAGTTTGCGCTTGATCAGCCCAGCGCGACCGGCGGCGTCGATCAGCCAGCGAGCACTGACCTCGTGCTCCACGCCGTCAGCTTCGTAGCGCACGCGATGGACGGCGCCTTCCTTGCCGATATCGAAACTCCGCACCACCGCGCCGTCGATGAATTCCACCCCCAGCTCACGCACATGCTCGCCGAGGTAGTTCTCGAAGATGCCGCGATCCAGCTGATAGCTCGGCGTGCTCAGATAACGGCTCGCACCCAGTTCGGTGACGTTGTCCAGATCTTCGCGGCCTTCGGAAAAGAAAAAGCGGAAGCCGAATTTTCTGAGCTGCTGGCTGTTCAGATGATCTTTCAAGCCAAGCACGCAGTCGAAATAGTGCGCGCCGATCTCCACCGACGACTCGCCCACTTTGTGAGCCGCCGGCGGCACCGGATGACGGCGACGCTCGATGATGCGGATGGCCATTGACGGAAACTGCCGGCGCAATTGAATGGCGAGCGTCAGCCCCGCCAGCCCGCCCCCCAGAATTGCCACATCGACGTGGGCGGCGGCACTCGGAGCATTCATGGATCAATTAACCTGGACGTTGAGCGCCAGCCGCTGGCTGATGGCCAGACACACGGTGCGCGGATGGGACTGGGCCAAGACTTCGAAGAACGGCAAACACGGCGCCAACGCATTGTCGGCGACTAGTGGCGCAGCCGCTGAGCGTGCCGGCGTGAGGCTACATGCTTCGACCGGCTCGGTGGTCAGAATCAAACTGCGCTGGGCTTGCGCTGAGGTCACCGGTCCCAGCACCAAACCCACCCCAAACAAACCTCGGCTCGGTGCCATGCTCGACAGCGCGCCTTTGGCTTCGATATCGAAGGCTACATACAACACTGGCTTCTGTTCGCAAACAACTTGAGTCGCTGCTTCGATCAAGCCCACGGCGAACGTGTATTCGTGAGCGCTGATCGCGGTGTAAGGCGCAAGGCTGCCGGTGCCGATGCTCCAATAACCCGCCGCCGCGTTGTGCACCGAGTTGTGAAATTTGACCGGCGAAATCAACGTCGGCGTGCTGACCAGTGTCTGGCACATGTAATCGCTGATGGCCAGATCGCCGTGCGTCGATGCAAACACCGACGGCAGCTCCGACGGCTGACGGCTGGCAGCTTCACAAGCGCGGGCTGCGGCTTCGAGCGCAATCGCGACCGTGTCAGGTGCACGTCGCCGCTCCGTCGGTGCAAGCAATGTCGGTGACGGGCGAGGATTCGCTGCTTCCGGCGGCGGCTGATCGCCACAAATCACCGCGCTAGCAAGATCCCAACCTGGCAGGCGCGACGACCAGAAAGAAATGCCTTCGATGGCGACCCGCAGCGTCATCGATCTCTCCCGAACACCAGCACGCAATTACTGCCGCCGAAGCCGAAGGAGAAGCTGAGCGCATGGCGCGCTTTGCGCTGCACGTTGTCTCGCTGGATTTGCGGGCCGCAAGCCGGATCGGGAGTCTGCAGATTCAAAGTCCCCGGCAACAATTGATGCTCGAGTGCGATCAAGCTGATGGCAGCTTCGACGATGCCGGCCGCGCCCAACGTGTGCCCGGTCCAACCTTTGGTGGAACTGGCGCAAGTGCTGGCAGGAAACAAATCGGCCACGACCTTGGCTTCAACTTCATCGTTCTTCTGGCTCGCGGTGCCGTGCAGATTGATGTAGTCGATATCGGCGGGTGCCAACTGAGCGCGTCGTAACGCGTCTTCCAGTGCGAGCCGCGCGCCCACGCCTTCGGGATGAGGCGTCGACATGTGATGCGCATCGTTAGATTCGCCGTAGCCCAGGAACCAGGCACCGCGTTGCGCCTGCTTTTCCAGCAGCGCGAAGCCGGCGCCTTCGCCTAGATTGATGCCGCGACGCTCGACGTCGAACGGCCGGCATTGCTCCGGCGACACCAGCTCGAGCGAATTGAAACCAAACAACACACTGCCGCACAACGTGTCCACGCCGCCGACGATGGCCGCGTCAGCCAGGCCGGTGCGAATCAAACGTTCTGCCTGCGCAAACACTTTCGCGCTCGACGAACATGCTGTTGCCACCGTCACGCTGATGCCAGTCAGACCGAGCGCATGTAGCACGAAGTCGCCCAGCGAATGAGGCGTATGAATGATGGGTCGACGCAGATCTTCGGGATAGCGGCCGTCTGGATCGAGGCGCGCATAGGCTTCTTCACTGGCACCGATACTTGAAGTCGAAGTGCCCATGACCACGGCGACACGACCGGCACCGTAACGTTCGCGTGCCTCGCGAGCTGCCTCGATGAATCCGTCGGTTTGCAGGCCGCGCCAGGCGAGCCGGTTATTACGACAGTCCCAGCGAGCCAATTCTGGCGGCAGAGGCTGATCTTCCAAGCCAGGCACACGACCGATCCACGTAGCGATGGGTGATGCGCCGAAATCGTTCTGACGCAGACCGCTGCGACGTTCGCGAAGCGCCGCGAGAGTCGCCGCACGCCCATCCCCAGCCGCGGAGCTCAGTGTGTAAGCGGTGATTCTCAGCGGCCGGGACTGCATCTGGGCCCCTGGGCTCAGCCCGTGACCCGATGCGTGGCGATATGCGCGGCCAGCGAGCGTAGCGAACTGAAAATACGCACATTGTTCTCATCGTCCGAGCGCAGCTGGAAGCCATAGCGCTTGGAAATCTCCAACGCCAGCTCCAGAGCATCGATGGAATCCAGGCCGAGCCCGGTCTTGAACAGGGGCGCTTCGGGGTCGATATCCGCAGGCGCCACGCCTTCCAAGTTGAGCGCGGTGACGATGAGTTCGGCGAGCTCGCGCTCACCGGCCGATTGAGGTGCTGACATGAACGAAACAGGCCCTTCTTAGGCTGATTTGGGACGCTGGAGCGGCGAACCGCGGGGCGCGAAGTGTATCATCCGGCCCGCGCGCGCTTGCGAATGGCGCGCACCTTTTCCACCCCAACTCCACAGCAGTATTTCTGACGAAGCGATGCGCAGCAGTTCCGGCGAGCAACCCATCCAGTCCCTCCCCGCCGCTCTTCGCGTTGCCTACTTGCCGCTCGATGGCGCCACCGCCTGGCCGGCCAATGTTCTGGCGGCCGTGCGTTTCGGCGCGCGGCCCGGGGAAGCCAGCGACGCGGCACTGACCATCGACGTCGGCCTGGAGCCGCTGCACGGCCCACCCAGCGCGGAATTATGGTTCGCCACCGGACCTGTCCACACTGGTCAATGGTCCGATGCGGCCTCCGGCTCACAAGTTCGTTATGCGCACGACGAGCAGCATCTGTTCGCGGTGGTGGAGCTGGACGAGCGTCAGCATGGCGGGATTCTGCTGACAGCCGAGCATGCCTACGGCGCCATCCGCCGCTTCCAGCAGCAGTCGCGCTTCGGCCATCTGCTGCGCATGTGGAACTACATGGACGCGATCAACGAGGGCGCCGGCGACCTAGAGCGCTATCGGCAGTTCTGCGTGGGGCGAGGCCGCGGACTCGGCGATGGGGCTCAGAGCTATCCCTCCGCCACGGCCATCGGCCGCCACCGCCCCGATCACATCGTGCAGGTGTTCTGGCTAGCGGGTATCGCGCCCGGACAGGCGCTGGAGAATCCTCGGCAAGTCAGCGCCTACCATTACCCGCGCGTGCATGGCCCGGTGAGTCCGACCTTCGCCCGCGCCCTGCTCGCCCCCGACCAGACGCTACTGATCTCCGGCACAGCCAGCATCGTCGGCCACATCTCCCAGCATCACGACGACGCGATGGCGCAGTTGGAAGAGACCGTGCGCAACCTCGGCTCGTTCGCGCCGCATGTCAGCCCGCGCCGGCCCGATGCCAGCAAAGATTTATTGAAAGTGTATGTGCGCGACCCGGAACTGACGCCGAGCCTGGCCGAGCGCTTGCACCAGCTCTATCCGGACAGCGAGATCATTTTTGTCGCCGCCGACATTTGTCGCCGCGAGTTGCTGCTGGAAATCGAGGCCATCGTCAGCGGCTGAGGTTCAGCGCTTTAGGGCCTTGAGCAGATTTTCACGGGGCAGCTTGCCCAACTCATTGCGCGGCAGTTCCTCGACGATGAGCAAGGGCCGCGGCAAAAATGCGCTGTCCACGCCGGCCGCCAGCTGATCCAGCACTTCGCGCGCCGTGAGCGTCGGCGCCACAACCAGCGCGGCCACTCGTCGAATCGTTCCAACGGCATCCGCTTCTGGCTGAAACACCGCGGCCTCCCTCACGCCTTCGATGGCCAGCAGGCGCCGCGTGAGATCAGATAGCGAAGCGCGTTTGCCAGCCACTTCGATCATGTCCGAGCTGCGCCCGCGCACCGTGAAACGATGCTCGGGATGCAGATCGACCAGATCCTGTAGCAACACCGGCTCAACGAACCACGGCGCATGCACCAGTGTGCCGTCGTCACGCGGCTCCAGTCGGACGCCTTCATACAAGCGCCACTGTTCTTCACGCGCCGTGAGACGACTGGCGAAGACACAGGTTTCGGTGGAGCCAAACATTTCCACCAACTCACCGCCAAGCTTGGCAGTGACCGCCGCCGCTAGCGGCTGATCCAGCGGCGCCGTCGCGCTGACAATGACATCGACTGGCGGAAAAACCTGGTCCGAACCAACAATGGCGCGCAGATGCACTGGCGTGCTCACCAGCACTCGAGGCCGCGGCAGCTCAGCCAAAGCCGTGGCGATATCGGCAGGAAACAATGGGCGGCCGGCATGCACTGCCATGTTGCCGCTCAACGGCAGCAGCACGCTCATCTCCATGCCATACATGTGCTGCGGCGGAACAGTCGCCAGTATCCACACGGGCGAGTTCTTATCAGCGATGGCCGCGCGGATTCCCTGAGCATTGCGGGCATTGCTGCCACTCACGGTACGCCAGAGCTTAGGAAACGTTTTGGGCTGACCTGTGCTGCCCGAGGTGTAGCCGACCATCACCGTCATGTCGGCGGGAATCTGCTCGTTGACCGCGGCTGTGGACGGGCTACCAAAAGCCGCGTCGACAACCGCGTCGTCGATGCGATAACTGCCGGCATTCGCCTGCTCCACATCCGCAACGACTTGCTCGGCGCGCGAAGACGGCAGCAACACAGTGTGCCCAACGCTCAATGCCGCAGCAAAAGCGACCAGGAACCGGTAACGATCCTCGCAGAGATTGATCATCGCCGCTGGCGCGGCTCGCATGGGCAGCTGCGCAACTACCGATGCAACGTCGCGCTGTAATTCCGCGAGCAACACAGGCGCGCCACGCCGCCACGCAATCGGCCGCGAAGCATCGGCAGAAACAAACAACGGCAGGATCATTTCCAGCGTTTGAACACCATCGATGTGTTCACGCCGCCGAAAGCGAAGTTGTTGTTCATCACATAGTCAGTGCCGATCGCACGACCTTCACCGGTGATGTATTCGAGCTCGCCACAGCGCGGATCGATGTTGTCCAGATTCAAGGTCGGCGCGAACCAGCCGGCCTTCATCATCTCGATACTGAACCACGCTTCCAAGGCACCGCAGGCGCCGAGCGTGTGGCCGAGATAACTCTTTTGGGAGCTGAGCGGCATGCGCGAACCAAACAACGCCGACGTGGCGCGCGTCTCGGCGATATCGCCATGCTCGGTCGCTGTGCCGTGACCGTTGACGTAGCCGATTGCATCCGGAGACAGGCCGGCATCCGCCAGCGCCAACTCCATCACCACACGCATGGTGCTTTCTTCCGGCTTGGTGACGTGCACGCCGTCGGAGTTACTGCCGAATCCAACTAACTCGGCGTGAATGCGCGCACCGCGCCGCTGCGCGTGTTCGAGCTCTTCGAGAATCAGCATCGCGCCGCCTTCGCCGACCACCAAACCATCGCGATCACGATCGTAGGGTCGCGGCGTGGTCTTCGGCTCATCGTTGCGGCGACTGGTGGCATACAACGTATCGAATGCCATCGCCTCGGTAGGACACAGCTCTTCGGCGCCGCCGGCAATCATCACATCCTGCCGGCCGAACTTGATCGCCTCGTAAGCGTAGCCGACGCCCTGACTGCCCGAGGTACAGGCGCTCGAGGTGGGAATGATTCGACCCTTGGCGCCAAAGAAGATGCCGACGTTGGCCGCGGTGGTGTGCGGCATCATGCGCACGTATGAGTTCGCGTTCAGGCCGCTCGCATCCGCGTGCAGAATCATCGCGGCGAAAGCAGAGATATCGGCAGTGCTGCCGGTGGATGAACCCGAGGAAACACCCGTCGCGCCGCTGGAGATGATCGGACTGCCGGTCAGGCCCGCATCGGCAATCGCCAGCTCCGCGGCGCGCACGGCGAGTTGCGACACTCGGCCCATGCTCCGCAGTTGTTTGCGAGTCCAATGCGACGGCGGCGTGAAATCGATCGGCCCGCCCAGCCGCGTGTTCATGTCTTTGTGGCGATCCCACTCGCGCATGGTGCGGATCGCGTTCTGTCGCGCGCGCAAGCCAGCGTGAATCTCCGGCCAACTCGTGCCGAGCCCACACAGACCGCCCATGCCAGTGACGACGACCCGACGCATCAACACAGTCCTCCGTTCACGGCGAGGACCTGTCGAGTCACATACGAGGCGTCGCGCGACAACAGAAATGCCACGGCCGCGGCGACTTCTTCCGCCGTACCGACGCGCTGCGCGGGAACTGCCTTCAATATTTCTTCCATGGGCACGTGCTCGTCGACCATGTCGGTGCCGATCAAACCCGGCGCCACACAGTTGACGGTGATCTGACGCTTGGCCAGCTCCACCGCCAGCGCTTTAGTGGCGCCGATGATGCCGGCCTTGGCGGCACTGTAATTCACCTGACCGCGATTGCCGACCATGCCGGACACGGACGCAAGCGTCACGATGCGCCCCGGCGCGCGGCGGCGAACCATCGGCATGATCAAAGGTTGCAACACGTTATAAAACGCATCGAGATTGGTCCGTAGCACGCCATCCCACTGCTCTTCCGTCATAGCAGGGAACGCGGCGTCGGAATGAATGCCGGCGTTGCAAACTACACCGTAGTAAGCGCCGTGCGCATTTACATCTGCTACTAACGCCTCGACACAGGCCGCGCGGTCGGCCACATCGAATTGCAACACGCGCGCTTGCCGGCCGAGTGTTTTGATCTCGCCAGCCACAGCTTCCGCCTCGTCACGCCGCGAACGGCAGTGCACGACCACGTCGAAGCCGTCAGCGGCGGCTCGCAACGCAATGGCCCGGCCAATGCCGCGGCTGGAACCGGTGACCAGAATGGTGTCGCTCATGCTGCGCAGAGCTTAGCAACCATGTCGAGACGGCGCTCGGGTTCGGCCACGAACGGATTGGACTCATCCCACGCATAACCGGCGAGAATGGCGCAGATCATGCCGCGAATGCCCGCAGGCTGATGCTTGGCGAACATGATGTCCTGGAACCGGCCGTCGTACCACGCGCGCACATAGGCTCGGAATGTGTCCACGCCCTTGCGCAGCGGGATCTCGAAATCGTTGGTCCAGTTGACCGCTTCGCCGCGCAGCTGCCGATCGAGCAGTTTCGCGGACATGCTTGCCGAGCGCATGGCGATGGTCACGCCCGAGGAGAACACCGGGTCGAGAAATTCCGCCGCGTTACCCAACAGTGCGAAGCCATTGCCGTGCATGGACTTCACATTCGCCGCGTAACCCGACAGCTCGCGCGCCGGCGTGTCCCAAGTGGCCTTCGCCAACACGCGCGTCAGGAAGGGCTCCTCGCTCGCGAGTTTCTTGAGACGTTCATCCAACGGCGCCGGATACGTTGAGAAAAATTCCTTACGCGCCACGCACCCGAGCGAGCAGCGTCCGTTGGGAAACGGAATCAGCCAGAACCAAACATCATGATGCTCGGGATGCACGATGACCTGGATCTTGTTGCGATCGAAGGCATCGGGCGCCGCGCCGTCGGCGACGTGAGTAAACACCGCGTTGCGCACCGGGAAGTTCGACGGCGTTTCCAACTCCAGCAGTTTCGGCAACACGCGGCCGAAGCCGCTCGCATCCAGAATGAATTTACCTTCGACTTCATACTCGGTGCCTTTGGCATCGACAGCGCGCACGCGCGGCTTGGCCCCACTGTTGTCGACGGCGGTCACGCGAGTTTCATAGCGAATCTCGACGCCTTGTTTCTCGGCTTCGTCGGCCAGCACCTTGTCAAAGGCCGCGCGCTGCACTTGAAACGTCGTGTTACGGCCCGGCGTGAACTTGTCGCCGAAATCGAAATCGCCGTACTCGTCGCCGCGCACGAAGGCCGCGCCGTTCTTGAACTGAAAGCCGGCACGTTCCACCGCCGGCATCATGCCGGCCTCGTCGACGAAATCCAGACAGTGCGCGAGCAAACTCTCGCCGATGGAAAACCGCGGGAAGCGCTGACCTTCCAACACCAGCACCTTCCAACCGCGCTGATTCAACAGCGCCGACGCGATGGCGCCCGAAGGCCCCGCGCCGATGACGATGACATCACACTGTTCCAAGTTCATTCCTCACCGATCTGCGACCGCAGCCACGCCACGGGCCCGCAATGCCAGTTGCACGCGCTCCAGTAGCGGCTGCGGAGTTTCAAACTGCAGCGCGTGGGTTTTAGCATCCACCGCGGCCTGTACGCTCTGCGCACGCGCGAGCAGTTCGTTGCCGGCCAAACGCGTGATCAAGTAGTTCATGGTGATCCGGCTTTGCCATTCGACCAGCGACGCGCGCACATTCAACTTGTCGCCCATCCTGGCCACGTGCAGATACTTCACGTGCATTTCCACGATGGGCCAGGCGAAGCCCGACGCCAGCATGGCGTCATAGCCGAACCCGAGCTGGTCCATGAGCGTCCAACGGGCGGTCTCGAAATACTTCAGGTAGTGGCCGTGCCACATGACACCGATGATGTCGATGTCGTGGAACGCCACTGTTACATCGATACTCGCGCTGATCGCGCCTTCCTTACGCATATTGGTCACGGCGTCTGTGCCTCAGGACGCATGCGCCTCAGGCGTTCACGTCGCGCTCGTGCACCGGGCGCGTGGGTTTGCTGCCTGCAATCTTCCGCCATAGCAGCACCGGCAGGCGAATCAACATGCCACAGGTCAGCCTGATGTGCAGCGTGGTCATGCGCACGTTGTCCAGGAACATGCGGAAGTGCGACACGCCATCGAGCGGGTACGACACGCGCGTCTCCAGCCACCGCATCGGCACCTGGCGCCAATGCAAGCGCACGATGATTTCCGAATCGAAGTCCATGCGCGCACCGATGTGCGAGTGATCGACCAGATCGAGCGTGGTCGCGAGCGGATACAAACGGAACCCGCACATCGAATCGAGGATGTCGAACGACAGTGTCTGCAGCCAGACCATACCGTGAGTCAGATAACGTCCGTAGTAGCGCGACTTTGGAATGCTGGCATCGAACACCGGCCGGCCGCAGATCACGGCATCGGGCGCTTCGCGCGCAGCCTCGACGAAACGACGCGCGTCGCTCAGCGTGTGCTGACCATCAGCGTCCACTTGAATAGCATGAGTGAAACCAAGCTTGGCGGCTCCGCGGAAGCCCGTGATGACCGCCACACCATTGCCGCGATTGGTTTCATGTCGCAGCAGAGTGACTTCGGGCAGCGCGCCGAGACGATCCAATTCCTGCGCACAGGCCGGGCTGCAGCCGTCGTCGACCAGAATCACTGGCAGCCCCTGCGCGCGCAGCGCCGTGACCACCGTGCCGATGGCGTGTTCGTGGTTGTAGACCGGGATGACTACACAGACCGCAAACTTGGTGAACTTGGCAGTGGACATGGAACCGACCTCAGCTGCCACGCCTCAGGCGCGCATCAGCCGCTGCACCACTGTCGCTAGATCGCTGACAGTTCGCACCGAACGGAAGTCCTCGGGAGTGACCTTGCGGCCGGTGTGCTTCTGCACTTCGTCCATCAGGTCCACCACGTCGATGCTGTCGATCTCCAGATCTTCGTACAGCCGCGCATTCGGCGTGATCCGCGCGGGCTCGAGCTCGAACAGCTCTACCAGCGTTCCGCGGATACGTTCGAGGATTTCATCTTGCGACTGCATGAACTGCTCTGTTGGGGAATCGATAACCCGGCAATGCGGCGTTAGCACGTCTGCGCGCGCTGGTATCGGTCCGCCACTCGGCGCGCAGTTTAATTCGGGACGCCGATACCGTACAGCCGCGCCGGCTGTCGGACAGTCTTACGGCTGGCGAGCCACGAGCTCGGCCAGGGCCTGCTGAAAATGCCGGTGCATCGCCTCATTCAAGGCCCGTGATGCTAGCGGTAACGGGGTATTCCGGTAGGGACTTAAGTCCAAGTCCTGGCCAACCGCAAAGCTGAAGTGCGGCCGCCGGGGTGGAATGCGGTACCAGGGCTCGGCCTTGGTCAGGGTGGTGGGCTGGCAGCGGATGTATACGGGCGTGAGCAAGGCCGCGCCTCGCAGTGCCACGTTGGCCGCTCCGCGGTGGAACACCATGGGCTGGTTGGGCCGGGTGCGCGTGCCCTCGGGAAAGAAGATCAGGGTCTGGCCCTCGCTCAAAGCAGTCGCGGCGCGCTCGATCATGCTGGCTGCTTGGTCGTTGGGAATGAACTCCACCAAGGTCACTGCCCAGCGCGTCAACGGGTTGCGCCACAGGCCTTGCTTGACCACGCAGCCGGCGTTCGGGGTGAATGCCAGTAGAAACACCACATCGATCAGCGATGGATGATTGGCGACGACCATCTGGCCGGGCCGACCGAGCCGCTCGCGGCCGTGGAATTCGTACGTCAGCCCACCGCCCCTATGCATGACACCGATGAAAAACCGGAGTGCCGCGCTCATGACCGCTCGCGCGCGCCGGCGTTTGGTGTCGCGCGAGGCAGGAATCAGCTTGACGATCGGCAGCAGCACCACGCCGACCACCAGCGCGCCGACGCCAAACAGGGAAAAGCTGAACCCGGTGACGAAAAAACGCCAAAGCCAGTAGTCCCCGCGGCCCTCGGGGCGGTCGGCGGCTGGTTCAGCGAGTTGCGGTTCGGCGTTCATCGGGGGCGAATTATGATGGGCCTGTCATGCACGGCAACCCTCATAAGCTAACGGACGCACGCGTCGGCCTGAACGGTGAGGCTGTGCGCACGGCCTTGTGGTTGGGCCTGCCCTCGGCGCGCGAATATTTCGATCCCGCGACTTTGTCTTCCACCGATCAGGCACGCATCGCTGATCGCCGCGGCGATCGCCGGCGCGCCGACTTCGAGGTCAGCCGCGCGCTGTTAGCTTTCGCCGATGTGGGTTCAGCGGCTCACAGTTTGAGCCACAGCGCGGAACATGCAGCGCTGTTGCTAACGCCGACCGACTGGTCGGTCGGCGTGGATCTCGAAGTCGCTCGGCCACGCGATGTGCTCCGACTCGCGCGCTTCGCCTTCGACGAACGCGAGGTTCAAGCGCTCGAAGCTGCGCCTGAGGCTGCGAGATTGCAGCTGTTTTATACGCTGTGGACGTTGAAAGAGTCTTTCGCCAAAGCGCTGCGGCTCGAGCTGGTTGCAGCTCTGCGTCGCTGCGTGTTTTGGAACGAAGGCGCTGAATGGCACGGGCGAGTGCCGACTGGTGCCGCGTGGAGCGCAGCGGTCTTTCAGCCGCGATCGGAAATTTTTGTCGCCGCGGCCTGCATCGGCGAGACCACGCTAATGCCATTGCAGCTGTGGGAATGGCCGCCGCAGCGGCGCGCGGACTGGCCACTCATTGCTGCTGTTTGCGCAGCCGCTCCTTCAAGCGCTGACGCTGCTCCGGCGTGAGCTCCTGAAATTTTTTGCGCAGCTGTTGGCGTTGTTCCGGCGATAGGTCTTGGAAGCGGCGGTAATTTTCACGCAGTCGCTTCTGTTCAGCCGGTGGCAGTTTCTTGAACTGATTGAACATCCGGCGCATCTCGCGCCGCTGCTCCACATCCAGCGACTGCCAGCGCTCAAAGCGTTGGCGCGCCTGTTGGCGCTGCTCCGGCGGCATGGTCAGCCAGCGCTGCGAGCCAGTGGCGAGGGCCTGCTGGCGCGCCAGCGGCAGCTCGGCCCAGCGCGACTCGAACTTGGACAACAGCTTCTGCTGTTCAGGCGAGAGTTGCTGCCAGCTCACCCCCGCGCCCCCGGTCTGCGCCGCGCGCACGGCCGGCGCGGCGGTCAGCAGCACCGCGCTCAGCATCAGGGATAGCAAACAGATCAGCCGCGTACTCATCGCTGTTCCGCGGCAGGTTTTGCCGCCTCTTTGCTGGCCTTGCCCGACTCGGTCGCAGTCGCCGGGGCCTTGGCCGGGCTAGTGCTGGCGGGCGCAGGCTTGCTTGCAGCCTGTTCCACCAGCGTCCAATTGTCCTCATCGCCTTCCAATGTGCCGAGATATTCCAGGAAGTCGGCATCCACAGGGTCGATGTCCTCCGCCGCGAGCGTGCTCGTGCTGGTCGCCACCAAGCTCATGAGTAACAGCGCTCTGCGCATGCCCTAGCCGCTGTTACTGCTGTCATCGGCCAGCCAGGAATAGAACTCGACGTCCTGAAGCAGCTCGAAATTGTCGCCATCGGCGACGATATCCATGTCATCCAGCGTGATCTCGGCCTCTGCCTGTGTGGCGGTAGGAGCCCCGGTGCGAATCATGATCATGGCAATCAACGCCGCCGCAGCCAGACCGCCTAGTGGTGCCGCCAGCCAATAGCGCCGGGTCGAGCCCTTCTTCATCTCTTCCAGAGCATGCTGTCTCGCTTGGTTGAGTCGCGAGCGAGTGCGCGCATCGAGCCGCTCGACGCTGTTCTCGAAAACCTCACGGCTGCGCTCTTCAAACGGCTCGGTCACCAGGCGACTCCCAACTGCTCGCGCAGGGTATGGACGGCACGAGAGTAGTGCGTTTTGACGCTGCCTTCGCTACAGCCCATGGCCGTGGCGGTCTGAGCCACGTCCAGGCCTTCGAAGTTACGCAACATGAAGGCCTCCTGTTGCCGGCCCGGCAGCTCAGCCAGCGCTTGCTCCAACTTGGCCATGGCCTGATCGGTGGCGAGCAAATCCTGAGGCAAGGGCCGCGCGTCGGCCACGCCTTCGTACGGATCCGCCGCTTCGTCCTCGTCCGCCTTCCAGCCGGGCAACCAGCTCATCAGCTTGGCGCGCACCTTGCGACGGCGCTGACAGTCACGGATCCGGTTTTGCAGAATGCGATAGAACAGCGGCCGCCATTCCTCGGCGGGGCGCTGAGCGTAGCGGCGCGCCAGCTGGAGCATCGCGTCCTGTACGATATCGAGCGCATCGTCGTCGTCGCGCACGGCAATCCTGGCGATGCGAAACGCACGCTTCTCCACGCTGACAAGAAAGCGGTCCAGCGTGCGCACCTGATCCAGAGAGAATTCCTCCACCGCGGCCGGGGCTTCGCCCTGCCCGAGGTTGAGCAGCGCCCACGCCGGGATAAAGGCTGCGCGGAGATTAGCAGAGAGCCGCATGCGTGCTAGCAAACCTTCAGTGACCAATATGGCCGTCTATCGATTCAACGCAGGTCGCCGCGCGCGGTTGACGCACGCCGCTGTGAACTGCGTCGAAAAAATGATCAATCGCTAAACAGCCCCGTGTAATGGGCACTTGAGCCGGTTCACCCCAGACAATGCACAGAGTTGTCCACAGGTTTTGTTGATG
>NZ_JAEUPY010000506.1 GCF_016790065.1 Steroidobacter sp. | reverse complement strand
GACTCGATTGGTGACAAACGTCCCCGAGCCTTGTTTACGAATTAATAAGCCTTCTTCGACCAAGCCATCGATGGCTTTGCGCACGGTGATGCGTGAAACGTTGAGCTCTTCGGCCAAGTCGCGCTCGGGCGGCAGCGCGTCGTCGGCGCCGAGCACGCGGTTGTCGATGGCGAGTCGCAGCTTGCGCTGCAGCTGCTGATACAGCGGCAGGGAGCTGGCTTCGTCGAGTGGCTGAAGATGCTCGGACAGCGGCGTCAAAGCTCTCTCCTCGGGGATGAATTTGGACTGTTGTAGTGCATTTATGGGCTGCCCCAGTGGCTCACACGATGCCATTGGAATACTACCAATGCAATACCACTGTACTGGTGGTCCTGCCGTGACCCATTGATAACTGGCTGTATGTGCTTTGAAAATTGATCTGAAAAACAAATGGTATTGACGGGGCTTGGCATTTTGCTCGGACTGGTACTATATTGGATCCATATTGGTCCGGTCCAAAACACAACCAAGGGGTGAGGGAGCGTATGAACAAGAGAAGCACGACTCTGATCGGCGCCGCGGTCACGCTGGCATTGTTCCAACAGGCTGCGGTCGCGCAAACGCAATCCACAGGAGGGGCTGAGATCGAGGAGGTTGTCGTCTCGGGCATTCGCGGCAGCTTGCGCGAAGCCGTGGAGACCAAGCGCGAGTCCAGCGCCATCGTCGACGCCATTTCCGCCGAGGACATGGGCAAGTTCCCGGACAAGAACGCGGCCGAATCCTTGTCGCACGTGCCGGGCATCACCATCGACCGCCAGTTCGGTCAGGGCGAGCGCGTCAGCATTCGCGGCACCGATCCGTCGCTCAATCGCACTCTGCTCAATGGCCAGACGGTGGCGTCCGCCGACTGGTTCATCCTGGATTCGCCGGGCCGCACGTTCAACTACACGCTGCTGGCGCCCGAGATCGTCGAGCGCATCGAGGTCTATAAGAGCCCCGAGGCGCGCATCGATGAAGGCAGCATCGGCGGCACGGTGATTCTGCAGACTCGTCGGCCCATCGACTTGCCGGCCGGTACGCTGCGTACTTCGCTCGACTACGCCTACAACGATCGCGCTGAAGACGGCTCGCCGAATTATTCGGCGCTGTACAGCTGGAAGAACGATGCCGACACGCTCGGTATCTTGATTACCGCGCTCAAGTCGGAAGAACAGCTGACTCGTCACGGCATCGAAACTTTCAGCTATCCGAGCGCGCTCGCGGCCGGTTTCCCGGCGGCGTCGGTCGGCAACGATCCGTCGGTGGTGTTTCCCAACGCCATCAACTCCGCGTTGTTCAAGCAGGAGCGCAAACGCACCAGCGGCACGCTCGGCGTACAGTTGAAGCCCAGCGATAGTTTCGAGTTGAACCTCACCGGCTTGTACGTCAAGGCCGAGTACGACAACTTCAACCAGAGCCGTTACGCCTTCATCGGCCATCCGTTGTCCGCGCCGAACGCCACCAACGTGCAAGTCACGAACGGTCTCGTGACCAGCGCCGACTTCACCGACGGCCTGACCCTGCTCGACGCCATCTCACGTCGTTCGGAAGTCGAAACGTATGCAGTCGATCTGAAAGCCGACTGGCGCGGTGATGGTTGGACCAGCAGCGCCACCATCGGCACGACCGAAGCGGACGGCGGCACTCAGCAGCAGTATTTCCTCGAGTACGAAGCGCTGGGTGGCTTTAGCTACAACATTGGCAACGAGCGCGCGTCCATGACGTTCGACAACGATCCGTCGAATCCGGCGTCGCTGCCGGGCATCGGCTTCGGTCAGTCACGCCAGCAGCCCACGCACGACGAAGAACAGTATGTGCAGGCGGACTTCACTCGCGAGTTGAAGTGGGGCCCCATCAATCAGTGGCGCGCCGGTGTGAAATATCGCGAGCACCAAACCGACCAGCAAGCACGCTTGGCCAACATCAACCCGAGCGCTTTCGCGGGTCAATCATTGACCAATTTCAACGGCGGTCTCACGCCGGGCAACATGCTCGACGGCGCTGATACCAGCAACGACCTGGAAAACTGGGTCACGGTGAATCGTGGCGCGTTGGAAAGCTTCGTGCGTGGCGCGCCGTTGCGCAATCCATTCACGCTCGCGGCGGTGACAGGGGCTCTGCCTGCGTTCCCGGCAGCTGCCTTCAGCGTGGAAGAAGAAATCACCAGCGCTTACACCCAGTTCGATTTCAACGGCCAGGGCTTCCGCGGCAACATCGGTCTGCGTTACGTGATGACCGATCAAACCAGCAACGGTTCGACGGCGCAGGGTGCGGCGGGCAACTTCGTGCCCAACTCGGTCTCCAAGGATTACAACGATTGGTTGCCGAGCTTCAATTTCGCGTTCGATCTTTCCGACGACGTGATCTTGCGCATGGCTGCGTCTCGCACCATGGCTCGCGCCAACTTCTCCGATCTGGCGTCGTTCCTGGAATTGCTGGACACGGTGAACTCGGGCAATGGCGGCAACCCGGATCTGGATCCGTACCGCGCCAGTAACTTCGACGTGTCGGCGGAATGGTACTTGGGCGACGAAGGCCTGTTGGCGCTGACGTTCTTCTATAAGGACATTCGTTCGTTCATCGTGCGCCAGGCGGCGGATGAAGATCATTTCAACATCCTCACCGGCCAGGTCGAGACTTACAGCGTCTCTCGTCCGCGCAACGGCTCGGGTGGCGAGATCCAGGGCTCGGAGCTGACTTATCAGACCCGGCTGTGGGGTGACTTCGGCCTGCAGGCGAACTACACCTACGCCGATGGCAGTACGGATGAAGGTTTGCAGATTCCGTTCAGCTCCAAGCACACCATCAATCTCACGCCTTACTACGACAACGGCACCATCAATGCCCGCCTGACCTATGGCTGGCGGTCGAAGTATTTTCGTGAGATCGGCCGCAATGGCCAGGCTGTTACCAACGACGAGTACGCCCAGCTGGACGCCTCGTTCGGTTGGCGGGTGACCGAGCATATCGAGCTGACGGCCCAGGTGCTGAATATGCTGGACGAGACCCACTACGAGTACGCCGGCGAGGAAAGCAGACTGCTGAACCTCTATAAGAACGGCCGCCGGTACTTCGCAGGAGTACGATTCGCCCTGTAATCGTTCAGGCCGGGTTGCGGACTGATCCGTCCGCAGCCTGGCCTGCGCAGGGCTCGTGCCCATCCGAGTCGGCGGTCGTCGCTGCGGCCGCCCTTTGCCGGCAAGATTCAAGCATGACGCACAAATGCAGGGTCGCTGGGAAACGCGTTGCCATTGGGCTGCTGGCGGTGTTCGCATTGGCTAGCTGTGATGGTGCTAGGAAACGCGCAGCGGTGCCGACGAGTGCGCCGATCGCAATCATTCCTCAGCCGCGCAATATCCAACCGGGTGATGGCGTCTTTGTGCTCACGCCCGAGACTCGGCTGGAGTTCGGTGACGGCGCCGAAGGCGAGCGGGTCAGTCGTTATTTCATCGATCTAGTCCAACAAACCTATGGCGTCGGCTTGGGTGCTGGCGGCAATGCCCCCGGTAAAAACGTCATTCGTTTCGATCTCACGGCCGGCGAGAGCGCGGCGGGTGTAGAAGGCTATTCGTTGGTTTCCTCCCCCAGACGAATCGTCGTCTCCGCGGCTGACTCTCGCGGCCTTTTCTACGGCGCGGTGACGTTGTGGCAATTGTTGTCGCGCTATGAAGAAGGGTTCGTGGTGCCCGTCGTCACCATCGAAGACTGGCCCAAGTTCGGCTGGCGCGGCCTGATGCTGGACTCGGCGCGGCACTATCAACCGCCCCAGTTCATTCGCAAGTTCATCGATGTGATGGCGCTGCATAAATTGAATGTGCTGCATTGGCATCTCACCGACGATCAAGCCTGGCGCTTGGAAATCAAAAAATATCCACGCCTGACCGAGATCGGCGCGTGGCGTGTACCTGCCGGGCAAGCACCAGCGGCCGACATCGATCCGGCCGCGGGCAAGCCCAGACTCTATGGCGGCTTTTATTCGCAGGAGAATGTGCGGGACATCGTGGCCTACGCGATGTCCCGCGGCATCACCGTCGTGCCTGAGATCGATATGCCCGGGCACGCGAGTGCCGCCATCGCGGCTTATCCAGAACTCGGCGTGTTGGAGAAGCCGTCGGCGCAAGTGCCGGCGGACTGGGGCATCTATCCCAATCTGTTCAATGCCGAGGAGTCGACCTTTCGATTCCTGGAAGACGTGCTGGATGAAGTCGTCAGCTTGTTTCCCAGCCAATACATTCATGTCGGCGGTGACGAGGCGGTGAAGGATCAATGGAAAGCGTCCAAGCGCATTCAGACGCGCATCCGCGAGCTGGGCGTCAAGGATGAGCATGAGTTGCAGAGCTACTTCGTTCGGCGGCTGGAAACGTTTTTGGCCAGCAAGCAGCGGCGGCTCATCGGCTGGGATGAAATTCTCGAAGGCGGTTTGGCGCCGAATGCCACCGTGATGTCGTGGCGCGGGCTCAAAGGGGCGGTGGCAGCGGCGTCGGCGGGGCACGATACGGTGTTATCACCTTGGCCGACGTTGTACTTCGACAATCGTCCTTACGATGTGGCGAGCCCACCGGGGCGGGGTCGCATCGTCTCTGTGGAAGAGGTGTACGCCTTCGATCCAGCGCCGGCTGCCATTGAGGAGGCACAGCGCAAACACATCCTCGGTGTGCAGGCGAATGTTTGGGTCGAGCACATTCGCACGCCTGATCGCGTCGAGTTCATGACCTTCCCGAAGGCGGCGGCACTCGCTGAGGTGGCGTGGTCGCCTGCGAAAGATTGGGCTGGATTCTCTGCGCGGCTGCCGGCGCAGTTGGAACGTTATAAGGCGCTCAACGTTCGTTATGCCGAGGCGCCTCCGGCTCGGGCTTTGGATCCGCGGCGACGTAACAGTCATGAGTTGGCGTTGTGCAGTGACAAGATTCCTTTGTCGTTGGAGGACGATGCGCCGATTGCCGGCGAGCGCGCGGTCTTTCTGGTCGACGTGATGCAGCCTTGCTGGCTGTTCAAGGAGGCGGATTTGAGCGGGATCGATTCGCTGGTCGCGTCGGTGGGGCAGGTGCCGTTCAATTATCAGATTGGCGATGACGTGAAGCAGATTGTGTTGCGCAAGCCGGCGACTGCTTCAGGTGAGCTGGAAGTGCGGGTGGATGGTTGTGCTGGCGAGCGGATCGCAGTGTTGCCGCTGGCGCCGGCGGTGGACAACTTTGCTGTCAGCGAGTTGCCGTCTGTGCCTTTTGAGCCGAGGGAGGGCAAGCATGATTTGTGTTTCATGTTTACTCAGAAGCAGTTGGATCCCATTTGGGTGATCGACTCCATCGAGCTGCGCTCGGGCGCCTCGGCGAGGCCGGAATGAGCGGTTCTGCCAATGCTGGCGTGCTTGCTGTTTTCGGTGGGAAGTCATGCTGACGCTTCATTCGCCGTTGCGGGGCTGGTGCTCGTCGCTCGACGAGACGCCGGATGAAGTTTTTGCTCAGCGGCTGCTGGGGGATGGCGTTGCCATCGATCCTATTGGCGATACGTTGCATGCGCCTTGCGACGGCGAGGTCGTTTCGATTGCTTCGTCCAAGCATGCTGTCGCTATACGCGCCGACAACGGCGCTGAGATTCTTCTGCACGTTGGGATCGATACGGTTGCGCTGGGCGGCGTTGGATTTGAATCTCTCGTGCAGGCCGGCGATCGCGTGCGGCGTGGGCAGGCGTTGTTGAAGTTCGATCTCGATGTGTTGGCGGGTGGGGCTAAGAGTTTGCTGACGCCGCTGTTGATTACCAACGGCGAGCGGTTTTCGATTGCTAATGTTTGCGCTGGTGCCAGTGTGGATGTTGGTGATGTCTTGTTCGATGTGGTTGCTGTTGACGGCGAAATTGCCGCGGCTATCGATGGCTCATCCCAGGAGCAAACGCTAGGCTTCGTCGTTCCGTTGGAACACGGCATTCACGCGCGCCCGGCTGCGCTGATTGCCAACTTCGCCAAGGCTCAGAGTTCGGAGATCACAGTCTCTGCTCACGGTCGCCATGCAAACGCACGCAGCGCTGTCTCCTTGATGGCGCTCGGCGTCAAGCACGGCGACGAGATGACCATCTCCGCTCGCGGGCCGTCCGCTCTCGCTGCGCTCGAGCAGCTGAAGCAACTGGTGCTGGGAATTCGAGAGGCGCCGCATGCCGCTCCGATTTCTGCGAAGCCTGGCGCGTTGTCGCCTGGCGGCGCACGCGACGGTGGTTCGCTTCGAGCAGCTCAGGACATGGCTCAACTCGCCGCGTCCGCACGCCGCGGAGTAGTAGGCGATGCCGGCACCGTGCATGCGGGCTTCGGAGTGTCGGGGCGTAGCGAGGGTGATGCGGGCGGCGAGCGCGCTGTCGGAATGTTGCCGGGCGCGGCGATCAATCGGCTGCGAGGCGTCATCGCGAGTCGCGGTCTCGCTGTAGGACGCGCCGTCACTCTGAAGGTCGAGGAGATTGCAGTTGTTGAGGCTGGCCGAGGCATCGGGCACGAGAGCGCGGAGTTCGAGCGGGCGAGGGATGTTGTTCGCACTCGGCTGAATCAACTTGCTGAGCACTCGCAGGGCGCAGCCAAGGAAGTCATCACCGCTCACTTGGAATTCATCGACGACTGGGAACTGGTCGCCTCTGCTCGTCGCGCAATCTCTCGGGGCAAGAGCGCTGCCTTCGCCTGGCGGCGGGCTGTGCGAGACAGTGCAGACACTTTACGTGCACTCGGCGATCCTCGGATGTCCGAGCGAGTCGATGACCTGATCGACTTGGAATCACAAGTGCTGCTGGCGTTGAGCGGTGAAGCGCCGGTCTCGATTCCAATGTTGCCGGATCGCGCCATCCTAGTCGCCGAAGATCTGAAACCCTCCCAGCTCGTCTCGCTAGACGCAACCAAGCTCACAGGCATCTGCCTCGCTGGCGGCGGTCCGACGTCGCACGTGGCGATACTCGCGGCAGCGATGGGAGTGCCAGCGTTGGTGGCGCTCGGGCCGGCCGTGCTGTCAGTTGAAGATGGCGCCTGGCTCGTGCTCGACACCGAGCAGGGCGCTCTGACCATCTCCCCTGATCAAACTGCTCTCGCCGCTGCCGAACAAACATTGACTCAGCGTCGGCAGCGTCAACAAAGCGAACGGGCGGCGGCTCATATCGATTGCCGAACCGCGGACGGCGAGCGCATCGAGGTGTTCGCCAATCTGGGATCTGTCGCAGAAGCTCAAGTGGCCGTTGCTCACGGTGCAGAAGGTTGCGGATTACTCCGCACCGAGTTCCTGTTCCTAGATCGAGACTCGCCGCCGAGCGAAGAGGAACAGCTACAACAGTACCAAGGAATCGCTCAGGCGCTTGAACACCGCCCGCTGGTGATTCGCACCTTGGACATTGGCGGCGATAAGCCCATTCCTTATCTGCCATTGCCCGCCGAAGAGAATCCGGCGCTGGGTTTGCGCGGTGTGCGAACCAGTCTCTGGCGGCCGGATCTGCTGCGAGTTCAGCTGCGAGCTATTTTAAGAGTACGGCCAGTCGAGCAATGTCGCGTGCTCCTGCCGATGATCACAGACCCGGCGGAGATTCGCGCCGTGCGTCGCATGCTTGATGAAGTGCGCAAGGAGTTGGGAGTCGCTCAGCTGCTTCAAGTGGGGGCGATGATCGAGACGCCGGCGTCAGCTGTGATTGCTGGGCGGATTGCGCGGGAAGTGGATTTTCTTTCCATCGGAACCAACGATCTCACGCAGTACACGTTGGCGATGGATCGAGGCCATGCGGAGTTGGCTCATCGCATCGATGGCTTGCACCCGGCGGTGTTGAACTTGATTGCGATGACGGTGGATGCGGCGGATGAGCATCACAAGCTCGTGGCTGTCTGTGGCGGACTGGCTTCGGAGCCGGCAGCCGTGCCGATTCTGATTGGCTTGGGAGTACGAGAACTCTCCGTCGTGCCGACGCTAGTGCCGCAGCTGAAGAGCTTGATCAGAACGTTGACCGTCGAAGCCTGTCGCGAGCTGGCTCAGCGTGCTCTAACTATGGACACAGCCGAAGCCGTACGCGCACTCGCCAACGATGCGATGGCGCCAGCGCGCGGCCTGCAGCCGGCCGATTGAATGGCCGACGCAGCACATAGCCTCATGCGCCGTGGATAACGGTGGGAGAGTTTAGGTGAAACACATGATTACCGGTCTGCAGTCCGTCGGCCGAGCGCTGATGCTGCCAATCGCGGTGCTGCCGGTCGCAGCGCTACTACTCCGCTTAGGACAGCCTGACTTGCTAGACATCCCGGCCATCGCCGCCGCGGGCGACGCGATCTTTTCCAATCTAGGGTTGTTGTTCGCAATCGGTGTCGCGGTCGGTTTGGCCAAAGAGAATCACGGTGCAGCGGGGCTGGCGAGTGTGGTCGGCTATCTAGTCACAACCAAAGGTGCCGAAGTCCTCATCGCAGTCCCGCCCGAAGTCACCGCCCAACTCGCCGGACAAGCTCGCGACTTTGCCATGGCCGCCTTCCGCGAACGTGAACTCGCGAAGCTCAGCGTACCGGCAGGCTTGCTCAACGGCTTAATCGCAGGTTGGCTCTACAACAAATACAGCGACATCCGCCTCCCAGCCTATCTAGCCTTCTTCGGCGGAAGACGTTTCGTGCCGATCGCCAGCGGTACGGCGGGCATCGTGCTCGCACTGGCATTCGGGTTCGGTTGGCCGGTGCTCGAAAGCGGCATGGACACAGCCAGCGAAGCGGTGCTGGCCTCCGACTCCTTCGGTCTGTTCGCGTACGGCGTATTGAACCGTGTGCTGATCGTCACCGGCCTGCATCACATCTTGAACAACATGGCTTGGTTCCTGCTCGGCGACTATCAAGGCGTCACCGGCGACTTGAAACGTTTCTTCGCTGGCGACCCAACCGCGGGCGCTTTCATGTCCGGTTTCTTCCCGGTGATGATGTTCGGCTTGCCGGCCGCCTGCTTGGCCATGTATCGAACCGCGGCACCGGAGCGGCGCAAAGCTGTGGGCGGCATGTTGTTCTCGATGGCGCTTACGTCGTTCCTCACCGGCGTGACCGAGCCCATCGAGTTCACTTTCATGTTTCTCGCGCCCGTGCTCTACGGCATTCACGCTGCACTGACAGGCGCTGCGATGGCGATCATGGACCTGCTCAACATCCGCATCGGCTTCGGCTTCTCCGCCGGTCTGTTCGACTACGTGTTGAATTTCTCGCAGGCCACGCAACCGCTGTGGCTCGTACCCATCGGTCTAATCTACTTCGCGCTGTATTACGGGCTGTTCCGATTCTTCATCGTGCGCTTCAACCTGGCGACGCCCGGCCGTGAAATCGAGGATGTGAATTCGACAACCGGCGAAGCGACGACGCAAGACGATTCCGTGCAAGGCTGGATTCGTGCGCTCGGTGGGGCAGGCAACTTAGTCGCCGTCGATGCCTGCACGACACGACTTCGCCTCTCCATCGCCGATCAGAAGCTCGTCAACGAAGCTGCGCTCAAATCGCTGGGCGCGCGCGGGCTCGTGCGCCCGTCACAGCAAACATTGCAGGTGGTGGTCGGTCCGATCGCCGATCAGTTGGCCTCATCGATTCGTCATGGCCTCAAGCTGCCCGCCAGCTTAGGCACGCAAGCGGCAACGCCAACGACGACCAATGTCGGTGCGCCCAGCGCCGTCTCTGCACCGAACTTGCTCCAATTGCTGGGCGGTGCCGATAACATTCGTGAGTTGCGTGCAGCCGCCAGTCGTCTTTGCATCACGCTTCGCGACGGGGCGGCCGTCTCGGACGACCTCAACAAACTTGCCGGCGTTCGCGGCGTCGCGCGGCCTGCTGCTAATAGTCTGCACATCATCGTCGGCCCTGCCGCCCCGCGGCTGCTCACTGAGCTGAGCCAGCTGCGCTAACCGAAGTCCGCCCCAACGTTGCGTCGGGCGCAACAAATTGCGTAATCGCATCTGCTTGTACCCGCATGCGATGCGCGCATCCTATGGTCAGGCAACGCTGCTGGCCAACGACTTCGGTCAACAAAAAACGATGGGGTACATCATGCAACTGCCAACTCGATTCAAGCGATCCGCGCGACGGGGTCTGCCGGCCCTTTGTTTGTTAGCTGCAACGGCGCAGTCGCAGGATGCACAAGATGCCAAAGAACCTTCCATCGACGAAGTCGTGGTGACTGCGCAACGTCGCTCCGAGTCCATCCAGGACGTGCCCATTGCCATCACTGCGGTGGGTGAGCAGACGTTGCGCGATCAGAACGTCAAAGGCATCGAGGACTACTTTGCATTGACGCCGAACGTCAGCTTCCGTAGCGACGGTTCGCGGGATCGCAAAGACCTGAGCATGCGCGGCATCAGTAACCAATTGAATCAATACGCGAACGTGCGGCCGGCCACGTATGCGTTCTATATCGATGAGTTCAATGTGGTGGCCGGCACCAGCAATCCGCAAATCGTCGACCTGGAGCGGATCGAGGTGTTGCGCGGCCCGCAGGGCACGTACTTCGGCCGCAATGCCGTCGGCGGCGCCATCAACGTCATCACCAAGAAGCCCACCAACGAGTGGTACGGCGAGATCGGGCTCGACTACAGCAGCCACGACACGCGCGCCGGGCATGGCGTCGTGAATATTCCGATTGTGGACGGCGTTTTCGCAATCCGTGCGTCCGGCCAGATCGAGGAGTCGGACGGCTGGATCAAGAACATCAATCCCGTCGGCGGCGGCAACGATTCCGACTACAAGACCGGCCGCATTCAGGCCCGCCTGACGCCGAA
>NZ_JAEUPY010000323.1 GCF_016790065.1 Steroidobacter sp. | reverse complement strand
GATCCGGCGATTCAACAGGCGTTGATGAACTGGCTGCGGCGCTCGCCGGAGCATGTCGGCGCATATCTCGACATCGCGGCGGTGTGGATGGAGAGCAGCAACGTCACGGTTGATGCTGACATGGCCTTGCCAGCACGGATTGAGCTTGCGCGTGCGGATCTACACGTGCCGGAACTGAACCTGGAGCGCCTGGTGCCACTGCCGCGAGCTGCGCCACCGCGTCGCTCAGTGAGGCCGCGTTCGCTAGCTGCTATCGCGGCGGTCATGATCGCAATGGTCGGGGCGTGGTTTCATTTCTTGAGCGGCACCTACAGCACGGCCATCGGCGAGCAGCGTTCCATCGTGCTTGCGGATGGCTCGACGGTGGAACTGAACGCTCGTTCGAGGCTCCGTGTCCGTTTCAGTGCCGCTGAGCGGACGCTTGAGTTGCTCCAAGGTCAGGCATTGTTCCAGGTGAAAAAGGACCCAGCGCGACCCTTCGTTGTCCACAGCGATGACACGAGCATTCGAGCCGTGGGCACGCAGTTCGATGTGTATCGCAAACCCGGCGGTACCACCGTCACCGTCGTCGAAGGTCGCGTCGCGGTTCAAGATCGAACTGAGGCTGTGACGACGGTAACCTCATTCGACACACCGAGCGAAGGTCAGGTTCTGCTCGGCGCCGGCGAGCGACTGACCGTTACCGCCAGGCTCGACACGCCGACGGTGCGTGTCGACGCATCGACCGCCACTGCCTGGACGCGACGTGAATTGATCTTCGACGTGACGCCGCTCGATGAGGTCGTCGCCGAGTTCAATCGCTACAACACGCGACTGCTGGTGCTGGACGACACGCAGCTCAAATCGTTGAAGATCACCGCGATCTTCCGTTCGCCTGATCCCGCGGCGCTGGTGCGCTATCTGCAGACGCAACCGAATGTGCGCATCGAGTCGAGCGAGCGAATGATTCGCATCGGTCGCATCAGCGACCTGCATTGATCGATTGTCGACAACTCAGGGGCTCCATTTTGCCGCGCTCCGCACTCTCTCCCTTCATCACAACATTCATAACGAATGGGGAGAGCATCATGCGCAACAGTTTGGTGGCGGCAATCGTCGCGTCGATCGTCGGTTTCTCGGCCAACTCAGCCGCTCAGGCGGCCATTCGCCGAGCCACGGCCATTCCACCGCAACAACTCACGACAGCATTGCGAGCGCTGATCGACGATCGCGAGTTACAGATTGTGTACTCCAGCGATCTGCTCGGGGAACGGCGCAGTGCCGGCGCGAACGGCGAGCTCACCTTGGACGAAGCGCTCACCCAGATTCTGTCGGGAACCGGTCTGGTCTATACCTATCTCGATGCATCCACCGTCACCATTCTGCCCAAGCAGCCCACGGCCTCGGCGGTCACTGTGCCCTCAGGTGTGAGTCGGCAGGAACGCCGTAATTGGCGACTGGCCAGCAGTGAGGCACCCGCACCGACGACTCAAGGCGCGAGCGGCGAACCGGCAGCAACAGCGACGTCGGAAGATGGCACTGAACTGTATGAAGTAATCGTGACGGCGCAGAAGCGCGCACAGAAGCTCATCGACGTACCTATCAGCATCTCTGCGGTCGATGCCGACACGCTGGAAGCGCTGCGTGTTGAGCAGGTTGGCGACTACATTTTCTCCATTCCGAATGCCACGTTCATCGATCAAGGCGCGTTCTACGGACAGCGAGTGACTTTCCGTGGCATCAGCGACTTCGCTGGCGGTCGCTTTGATGTGACGTCGGTGCTACTCGATGACATTGGCTTCAGTGCCATGAACTCAGCCGTGGTGCTGTCCACCGGCTTGCTTGATATCGAGCGCATCGAAGTGCTGCGTGGCCCGCAGGGAACACTGAGCGGCCGCAACTCGCTCGGTGGTTCCATCAACATCGTGACGGCCAAGCCACAGATGGATGCGATCAAAGGCTCGATGACTGTCGATGTGGGGCGCTTCGGCACTCAGTATTTCAAGGGCATTCTCAACGTGCCGTTGTCGGAGCGCGTCGCTGTGCGTACGGCCGCGTTTCAATCGAGCAGCGACGGCGCCATGCGCAACGTCGGTCCGGCCGGTGGCTCTTCCGGCACCGACATGTTCGGCGGGCGTGCGGCCGTTCGATTTCTGGCCACTGACAAACTCACCATCGATGCGGCGTTTGGCTACGAGAGCCGCAAGCGTGATTTCGACGATCTAGTCGGACACAACTTCAATCTCGGCGCCGTCGAGTCCGTGAACGACAACTGGGTGAACGACAAGTTGCCGATCTTGGAAAGCTGGGGTGGTTCCTATCCTGGCGAGATCAGTCTTTTCAATCAGGTCGGCAACAATGGCGGCACAGTGTCGCGCGATGTGGCTGAGTACGTGAACATCGAGGACTGGACTGCCTCGCTGCGTGCGAGCTATGAACTCGACCGGCACACCATCGAGTTGTTGTACGGACACTTCGACTACGAGCTGCGCTTCATGGAGGACTACGACCAAACCGAGTACGCCTGGTGGAAAGGGTACGACGGTGTGTTCTCGCAAACCGATTCGTTGGAGTTGCGCTTCGCCTCGGACTACAGCGGCCCGTTCAACTGGGTCGCCGGCATCAGCCAGCTGCGAGAGTCGCTCGACTCGGAGTCGACCGATTTCATCGGCATGTGGGCCATTCTCGGTGGCACGCCTCGGTATGCGGGTGGTGACGGCGGTTATCGCGCGGCCTACTACGAGCAGAACGTGAATGACTTCCGGAGCTTCGGCGTGTACGCGAACGTGTTCTGGGATATTTCACCGCGGCTGCATTTATCGGCGGGTGTTCGTTATAGCCGAGAGACCTCGGATGCCGGCGGCAACTTCATTTATGACGAGACCGATCCCAATCTGGTGCTGCCGGCGCTGACGCCCGGTGACTACGCTGCGAATCCGACACTCGAGGAGTTCTCGCCGCGAATTGCGTTCAACTACGACGTGAGCAAGGCATCGAGTGTCTATGTACAGTACTCGACGGGCTATCGCGCCGGCTACGGCAATTCGCCCTTGTCCATCAGTGCCAACGCGCCGGAGGCGGTGGATCCTGAGTCGTTGCGTAACTACGAAATCGGCTTCAAAGGTCGGCTGCTCGACAATCGGCTCAGTTTCTCGACGGCGGTGTTCTACATGGACTACACCGACCTG
>NZ_JAEUPY010000253.1 GCF_016790065.1 Steroidobacter sp. | reverse complement strand
ATTGGGGGTGGCAGGGATCGAGAGTAGCGGCCTGGGCCGACGTTCAGGGATCCATATTCGGATCGTAGGTCATCACGAACTCGAAGAACTTCGAGGTGGCCGGCAGGTCCTTGCCGACGAAGCGCACGGTGTGCGAGTCGAGGCGCTCCACGATGGGCAGGTAGGCCAGCATGTCCGCTTGGCGGTAGCTCTTGAACCGGATGTCCAGGCGCACCGGCGTCTTCACTGTGTACGGCCGGAACGTTTTGATCTTCGACAGCGCGCGCTCGGTGGCGGCGCGAATCTGATCCTTGGCTTCAGCAGGCGTGAGCGTGCGAGCGGAATGGAAGCCATGGGCCCATTTCACGACGGCGCCTTCGACGTTGCCGAGCGAGCCCTGCAGTTCTTTGACGAGTTGATCGTCGCCGCTGACCATGATCACGGGCACGCCGAAATGACCGGCGATAGCAGCGCTGAGTTCGCCTTCACCGACTTGTTTGTCATTGAGGCGCACGTCGGCGAGACGAGCGCTAGAGATAGTGTGGGCGCGCACGCCCGCGAGATTGTGGGTGCTGGTGTGATAGCCGAGCAGGATCACGCCGGCGAAGCTGTTGTCGATGCCTTCCATCATCATCAAAGGCCGCGGCCACGAGCGGACCACGGTGACTTTCTTGGGCAGCTTTTCGATCAACAGATTCTGGCCATTGCCGTGCGAATCGCTGACCACGATTTCAGTCACGCCGGCGGCGAACGCGGTTTCGATCACCGTGTTCACTTCGTCCGTCATGAATTCCCGGAAGCGCCCGTACTCGAAGCCGGTGGGGCCGAGTTGCTGTTCGGTGACGACGCCGGCAACGCCTTCCATATCGGCGGAGATGTACAGCTTGAACGGGGTCTGGGCCTGAGCCGCGGCCAGGCCGGGCACCCAGGCGCAGGCGAGCACCGCCAGGCCAGAGAACAGACGAGCGCAAATTTTCATGCCGATCCTCGAAACGGGTTGTGGTTATGGGGGAGTGAACGGGCCGCCAATCATAAGGGGCCGGCTGACCGGCATCGTTGCTAATCGGCATGCTGGCTAAGCTCCCCGGTCAGGGCGGGCCTATTGGATAGGTTGGGCCCGTTGTAGCAGTGCGATGACCGAAAATTGGCCAATGTAGGCCAAACCTGTTTGACAGGTTGCTCGGGCCGCTGCTAGATTCGCCCCAAGTTCAGGGGGCTGATCAGTGACCACACTGCTTTCCGTGCCGACTTCACCGCGAGTCACGCTGTCCGCGCAGGTGGCCCGCCATCTGCTCGACCTGATCTCCCGGGACAACTTGAAGCCCGGCGACGCCGTGCCCAGCGAAGTCCAGATCTGTAAACAGCTGGGGGTGAGCCGGGGCAGCGTTCGTGAGGCTTACCGGACTCTGGCCGCGCTCGGCATCCTGGAAATCGAAAGTGGCCGACGGCCACGGCTACAACCGATGAGCGCCCATGTGCTCGCGCAAGTTTTCGGTTACGCACTCAACACCGCTCAGGTCAACCCGACGCACGTCATCGAAACTCGACGAGCCATCGAAGTGCAGGGCGCGCAGCTTGCGGCCCGCCACGCCAACGAAGCGCAGAAGCGTTGTTTGCAAGAGTTGATTCAACAGATGCGCTCGGCGCACGGCGATCGCGATCATGCGCGTCGCATGGCCGCCGACATGGCAATTCATACAACGCTGGCCGAAGCCAGCTTGAATCCACTGAATTCATTGTTGTTGGCGGCATTGCGTGAGCCGCTCGAGCAGCTCATGCATATCGATTTGGGCAATCGGCGCAGCGAGTCGGAGTTGCGACGAATCGTCGATGCTCATGAAGCCATCGTCGAGCGGGTGTGTACAGGCGATGCGGTGGGTGCGGGGGCCGCGATGGCCATGCACTTCGATCTCTCGGTGGCATCGATGTCACGAGTGGAGGCGATGGCTGCGAGCGAAGTGCCGACTCTCAATGCCGATAGCATTCCTTCATGAGCGCGTCACTCAAAACATCCAACCGTTTCGAGACCGCCGAGGCGAAAGCCAACGTCGCTCGCGCCATCGAGCAATTGCGGCCGATCTTCGGTGATCGTCTCAGCGTCGGCAGCGCGGTTCGTGAGCAACATGGCCGTGGCGAGGCTTACGCGCAGGGATTTCCGCCGGATGCCGTGATCTGGCCGATCAACACAGCCGAAGTCAGTCGCGTCGCCAAAGTGTGCAATGAATTGCGCGTGCCGCTGATCGCCTTTGGCGCCGGCACCTCGTTGGAAGGTCATGTCAGCGCGCTGTACGGTGGCATTTGCCTCGACATGTCGCGCATGAATCAAGTGCTGGAAGTGCGGGCCGACGACGCCGATTGTGTCGTGCAGCCTGGCATCACTCGCGAAGAGCTCAACGCGTACCTGCGCGATACCGGCTTTTATTTTCCCATCGATCCGGGCGCCAACGCGTCCATCGGCGGCATGATTTCCACGCGCGCTTCGGGCACCAATACCATTCGCTACGGCACCATCGCTCAGAACGTGATGGCGCTCGAAGTGGTGCTGGCCAACGGTGAAGTCATTCGTTGTGGCAATCGTGCGCGCAAGTCGTCGGCCGGGTATGACTTGGTGCGCTTGTTCACTGGATCGGAAGGCACGCTCGGCATCATCACCGAGGCGACGCTGCGCTTACATGGTCAGCCTGAAGCCGTTGGCAGCAGCGTTTGCGCGTTTCCCGATCTGCGCGGTGCGGTTGATACTGTCATCGAATTGATTCAATCGGGCGCGCCGGTGTCTCGCATCGAATTCCTGGATGAAGTGCAGGTGCGCGCTTGCAATGCTTACTCGAAGTTGTCGCTGCCCGAGCAGCCCACGCTGTTCATCGAATTCATGGGCACGGCTGCCACAGTCACCGAGCAGTTCGAACGAGCCGTCGACGTGGTCAAGTCACACGGCGCCACCAGTCTAGATTGGGCCTTCGACGAACAGCGACGCGCGGCGCTGTGGAAGGCGCGGCATTCGGCATATTTTGCAGCTCGTGCATTGCGACCGGCGACCGATTGCATCGTCGCCGATGTGTGCGTGCCGATCTCACAATTGGCCAATTGTGTCGCCGAAACCCGTGCCGAGATCGACGCAGCAGGATTGCTCGCGCCCATCTTGGGTCACGTAGGCGACGGCAATTTCCACGTATTGTTTCTAATCGATCCGAGCAATGAGGATGAGCGCACCCGCATGGAGCGCGTGTACGACTCCATGATTGCGACGGCACATCGTCTCGGTGGCACGTGCACTGGCGAGCACGGCATCGGCCTCGGTAAACGCGACAAGTTGATTGCGGAGTTCGGCGCCCCGGTGGTCGAGCTCATGCGCAAACTCAAGGACGCCTGGGACCCGAACGGAATCTTGAATCCGGGAAAAGTGTTCGAACTGAACTAAGCCTTTTTGGGGGAATCATGCGAGCGAAATTAAGCCGGGCCTGGTCCGGAGGGGTGAGTCACGCCTCGTGGTTTGCACCGATGGTCTCGCTGGCCATCGCTGCGCCGGTCAATGCGCAAGCACAGTCGACGGAATCGGCAGAAAGCATCGAGCAGGTCATCGTCACTGCTCGTAAGCGCGATGAGTCATTGCTCGACGTGCCCATTTCCATCTCTGCCGTCACCGAAGACATGATGGCGCGCAACTCCATGCGCTCGGTCGCGGATGTCGCGCCGACGGTGCCTGGATTGAATGTGAATTCGGATAGCGTGGGTCGCGCGTTCGTTTCCATTCGCGGCATCGGCACGGCGCTGCAAGCCGGCGTGCAACCGGGCATCGGCATTTTCCAGGACGGCATCTATGTGCCGGCGACATCGTATGTGAACAATCCCACGTTGGATGTGCAGCGAATCGAAGTGCTGCGCGGTCCGCAGGGCACGCTGTACGGCAAGAACACGCTGGGCGGCGCCATCAACATCATCACTCGTCCGCCGTCGGATACTTTCGAAGGCAAAGTGTTTGCGTCGTATAGCGACGGCAATGAGACCGAAGAGTTTGGTGCGCGCGTCAGCGGACCGCTGGGCGATTCAGTGCGAGCCAAGCTGGCGGTGGCCAGTCGCGATTCCAACGGCTTCTTCACCAACAAGCTGATCGGCGGCGCCATCGATGCGTCCGACAGCGATCAAGCGAATCTCACCGTCGTCTGGGATGCGAGCTCCGATGTTCGACTCACCGTCAACGGCTATTACCTGGACTTCACCGGCGGCACCACCAACTACAATCATGTGAGTGGGCCGACCGACTATCGCGACAACATGCGCATGAATGTGAACGGCGAGACCTCGTTCACTTATAAAGGTGGCAGCGCCAAGCTCGAACTGCCGCTGTCGGGCTTGAACACCACGCTGACCGCCATCGGCGCCTATGACAGCCGCGATCAAAGCAGTTCCACCGACGGCGACTTCCTGTCCTTGGATATCGTGCGCTCGAGCGGCGATGGCAAAGACGAAACCTATACGGCCGAGCTGCGCTTCGACACGACGTTCAGCGACACGTTCTCCACGTTGATTGGTTTGTACGGCAGCCGCGAGAAGTCGACGGCGATCTCCCGTGCGCGGCTCGTGCCGCTCGCTCGAGTGACCACGACGACGGCGGAGCGAACGGGCGACACCTATTCGATCTTTGGTACCGCGTTGTGGCGCTTCGCGCCCGAGTGGGAGTTGTCGATGGGGTTGCGCGTCGATGAAGAGTCGCGCGATCAGGATAGCTTCCTAACGTCGACGGCCGCGCCCGGTGTCGTGCTTCGCGATCCGAGCCGTTCCATCGACTCGTCTGAAGTCGAACCACGCGTTTCGTTGACGCGCTTCTTCGGTGAAGGCCGGATGGTCTATGCCTCGGCCGCGAAAGGCTATCGCGGCGGCGGCTTCAACGCCGCGAGCGTGCCGGCGCAGTTCTCCACCTACGACGGCGACACGGTGTGGACTTATGAGCTGGGCGGCAAGATCAGTTCCGCCGGCGGCCGCTGGTCGCTCTCATCCGCGCTGTACTACAACGACTACCGCGACTTCATCGGCCAGAACGCGCTGATCGTCGGACCCGGTGGCGGTCTGGTGTCCATCGATCTGAACCTGGGCGATGTCGAGTCGTACGGTTTGGAGACCGAGTTGGTCGCCAAGCTCACTGACATCTGGACGGTTCGCGGCAGCCTGACGCTCATGCATGCGCGCATCACCGATCAGCGCGGCTGGATTGCGGTGACCGGCAACAAGTTGGCCACCGAACGGTTGTTGTTCCAGCCGGATTGGAATGCGAGCTTGAGCTCGGATGTGACCGTGCCGGTGGGCAACGCCGAAGTGGATTGGAACTTGTCGGTGGTGGGCAAGGGCAGCCGGCCGGGCTCGAGCTTCGATCCGGTGACGCCGTCCATCATGGAGAAGTACACGGTGGTGAATACTTCGCTGAGCTACAAGCACGGCGGCATCACCGCCAGCGTGTTCGCCAATAACCTGTTCGACGAAGAGTATTTCGAGTCCTTCATCGATGGTTCGTTACTCCAGGCGCTGGGCTTGTTGAATCAGGATCTGGGCATTCTGGGCGCGCCCCGAAATGTCGGCGTCCGCGTTCAATATGAGTTTTAATCGCGGCCAGGAAGCGGGGCCCAAGGGTGGGCCCCTTCTTGGGGAACATCGATGACTCAATCGCTCGACAGCGGTAACGGCAGCACGGCGCTACGTAAGGTGGCTTGGCGCCTGATTCCATTCCTCGGGCTGTTGTACTTTTTTGCGTTCCTGGATCGGGTCAACGTCGGCTTCGCGGCGCTGACCATGAATGCCGACCTGGGATTGTCGGCCACTGCGTTCGGCATCGGCTCGGGCATTTTCTTCCTCGGTTACATTCTGCTTGAGGTGCCGAGCAACGTCATGCTCGAGCGTTTCGGTGCGCGGATCTGGATCGCTCGCATCATGATCAGTTGGGGCGTGCTGTCCGCGGCGATGGCGTTGGTGGAAGGGCCGAAGAGCTTTTACACCGTGCGTCTGCTGCTCGGTATCGCCGAGGCCGGCTTTTTCCCCGGCATCATTTTTTATCTCACTTGTTGGTTCCCCTCGCAGCACCGAGCGCGAATCATTGCGCTGTTCATGATTGCGCTGCCCATGTCGAGCGTCATTGGCGCGCCGATCTCGACATCGTTGCTCGGCATTGAAGCCGGCGGGCTGAAGGGCTGGCAGTGGATGTTTGTTTTGGAGGCCGTGCCGACCATCATCCTGGGATTCCTGGTGCTGGCGCTATTGCCGGACAAGCCGGCCGATGCCAAATGGCTGAGCACCGACGAGAAGAAATGGCTGCAGAACGAGCTGGCTCGCGAGCACGTTGACAGCCCGCACGGTCATGTCAGCAGTCTTCGCGAAGCGCTGACGAATTCACGCGTGTGGCGCAATGGCTTTGTCTATTTCTCGATTCTGGTGGGGCTGTACGGCTTCAGCTTTTGGTTGCCGCAAATCATTGCTTCGCTGGGCCACATGACCAATGTCGAAGTCGGTCTGGTCACCATGATTCCATACAGCTTGGCGTGTATTGGGTTGGTGCTGTGGGGGCGACATTCGGACGCTACTGAAGAGCGCTCGTGGCACGTGGCGTTGCCGTCGCTGCTCGGAGCCGCCGCGCTCACGGTCAGCGGCTGGACTACTGCGCCTGTCATTGCATTCTCCGCGCTGTGCCTCGCGGCTGTTGGTATCTATTCGGGCTTGCCCGCGTTCTGGGCATTGGCGAGTCGCGGCTTGCAAGGTGCGGCCGCAGCCGGCGCCATCGCGTTGATCAATTCGTTAGGAAATATCGGTGGCTTCCTTGGGCCCGCAGCCATCGGTTTCGTCAAGTCCTATACAGGCACCTACGCCGCGAGCTTGCTATTCATCGCCGTCGTTCTGGCGATCGGCGCGGCCGTCACGATTTGGGATCGCGCCCGCGAGCAGCGGGCATTGGCAATGGTGAGGCAAACCTGATGCGAAAGTGGATCCTGTCCGGCGCGACACTGTGCTTGGCGCCTTGGTTTGCTCATGCCAGCGACCAGTGCGTGGCGCTCGCCAAGTTCGAGATGGCGAATGTCAGCATCACCAGTGCGACTTCGCAGCCGGCAGGAACCTTCACCTCGGAAGCTGGGCAGAAGATCCCGGGCCTGCCGGCGTTTTGTCGGGTGGTGGGCGTGGCGACCCCGACACCGCAATCCAAGGTCGGCTTCGAAGTGTGGTTGCCGGAGCAGAATTGGAGCGGCCGTTACGTGCAAGCGGGCAACGGCGGCCTGGCGGGCATCATCTTTCATCCCTTGCTAGCGCAGTTGTTGCAGCGGGGGCATGCGACGGCCTCGACCGACAATGGCCATCAGGCAATTCCCATCGATGGCACCTGGGCCATCGGCCAGCCTGAGAAGGTTCGCGATTTCGCCGAGCGTGCAGTTCACGTCACGAGCGACATTGCGAAGGCGGTTGTCGCGCGGTTTTATCAGAAGAAGGCGGACCGCTCCTATTTCTACGGCTGCTCGGAAGGTGGCCGTGAGGCCTTGATCGCCGCTCAGCGCTATCCCGAAGCTTTCGACGGCATCGTCGCCGGTGCTCCGGCGTCGCATTGGACAAATCTGATGACCAGCTTCGTGTGGCGCGGTCAGGCGCTTCACGGCACCAAAGAAGGTTACATTCCCGAGAGCAAGCTGCCGTTCATTCAAGCGGCGGCCATGAAGGCCTGCGACGCGAAGGATGGCGTCGAAGACGGGCTGGTGTCCGATCTGTCATGTCGCTTCAATCCACGCGAACTCGAGTGCAAGGGCGCTGAAAGCGATCAGTGCCTGACCGGCGCGCAAGTGTCGTCATTGGAGCGCTTGTACGGCGATCTACGGGACCCAAAGACGAATGTGTTGATCGCACCGGGCTACGTGCCCTCGGGCGAGAACGAAACCGGCCCGATTGGCGGCGGCGTTCGTCAGTATGCATTCGGCGCGGCGCCGGGGCAGAGTTTGCAGGTCGCATTCTCCACGGGATATTTCGGCGGCTTCGTGTTCGAGCGTCGCGACTGGGATTTTCGTACCTTCGATTTGACGCGGGACTTGCCCACTGCGCGGCAGAAGCTCGGCGCGCTGATGGATGCCACCAATCCGGATTTGACCAAGCTGCGTAAGAGCGGCGGCAAGCTGATTCAGT
>NZ_JAEUPY010000222.1 GCF_016790065.1 Steroidobacter sp. | reverse complement strand
ATTAAGAGGCCGTGAAAATTTGTCGCTCTGGTCCTTTTTTATCCGACCCGTTATGAAGGGGAAAGAAGTCATGAAGAACACCATCTCCACCACGCTGAAGGCAGGTATTGCTGCGTTGGCGCTCGTTGCCGCCAGCGGTTGCGTGTCCCAGAAGGCCGTTGATGAAATCAAGGCCACTGCCGACAAGGCTGTGCAGGACGCCGCCGCCGCCAAGGCTGCTGCTGACTCCGCTGCCAGCGCCGCTCAGTCGGCTCGTTCGGCTGCTGACAGCGCGCAGAGCGCTGCCAACCAGGCGCTGCAGGCCGCTCAGGCCAGCCAGGCCTGCTGTGACGCTACCAACGAGAAGATCGATCGCATGTTCAAGAAGTCGCAGTCGAAGTAATTCGGCGCTAGCTTCTAGATCGCAAGATCAAAGAACGCCGCGGAGCAATCCGCGGCGTTTTTTTATGCCTGAAAAGTGCCGCCATAAAAAAAGGCCGTGGATGACTCCACGGCCTTTTCACTGAACTAGGCGGACCCCACAGCTTCAGCCTGGACTAACCCGGTGGTTTAAGGTGACCTCAGCCGCAGGATCCGCGTGCGCAGTTTAGCAGTGCGCCTCGCGCTGCGTTGGAGCACGCGAGCGACTAATGACCTGTGGCACCGTCAATAACCTGTACCGTGGCCGGCACAGTAGTCGGCGCAGTGGCCGGACGTAGCATCACCGGCTCGGGAATGCCGCTGGCCAGCGCGAAGGTGCGCTCGGCTTTGGCCCAGTCGATGACGCCTGAGCTCACCACTTCAGGCCGCTCCTGAGTCGCCGACACCAGCAGCTTGGTGATGTTGGTGAGGCTGTGCGACTCGGCACTCTCGGTGCCTTCCAACGGCGTGTGCACTTCCATGAACAGCTCCTCGCCGCGCCAACCCATCTTGTAAGGCTGATCGACCAGACGCACCGGCGTATTCACCGGCACCATCGGATAGAGCTCTTTGATGTCCTCGGGATACATGCGCACGCAACCGTGCGTGACCTGCATGCCCACACCCGACGGGCGATTGGTGCCGTGGATCAGATACGCGCCACCAGGAATGCCCAGGCGCATCGCGTATTCGCCCAACGGATTGTCCGGCCCCGGCGGCACTGCTTTGGCCAGCGGCCGCCCTTCTGCCGCGTGCTCCTTGCGCACCGACTCCGGCGGATACCAGATCGGCTTCTCGCGCTTGTTCACGATGCGCGTCAAACCGAGCGGCGTGTGCCAATCCATGCGTCCGACGCTGATCGGATAGGTACGAACCACCGCGGCCTCGCCCGGCTTATGCGGCGGAAAATAAAACAAGCGATGCTCGGAAAGGCTGACCACGACGCCCTCGCGAGGCGCATCGGGAAGGATGTAACGCGACGGAATGATCACTTCGGTACCCGCGCCCGGCAGCCACGGACTGATGCCCGGATTGGCGGCCACGATCTCTTCGTAACCGACGCCGTTGCGCCGACCGATGTCGAGCAGCGTGTCCTCGTGGGCGGCGATGACCTTGGTCACTTCGCCGATGACCGTGTCCTTGCCCACCGGCAAGGTATAGGTCGCAGCGGCTGCATTGGAGGCCGCGGCCAACAGCAACGTGGCCGACAAGAACTGTTTCAAAGCACGGATTTTCATGAGCCAAAAGTCTAGCAGCTACGCGCCGTCAAGAGTGTGAGCCAGGCTGAATCGCTACGTAAGCAAAGCTACCTGTCAACGTCTTAATTATGGAGCTGTGACCGAATTCAAGCCACAGCGGACTGCTGCGCCTTCAGCAGATTGCCGATCTGGCTGGGCACGCCCTTGCGCGCCTCGATGGCCCCGACCGCGATGGCGTTGCCGAATGACAGGGTGTCGGCGCTGCCGTGGCTCTTGATCACCACGCCGGTCAGCCCGACCATGCTCGCGCCGTTATACGTGCGCGGATCGAATTCTTTACGCAACGACCGAAGCACCGGCCACGAAGCCAGCGCGCCCACATAGCGCAGCGGATTGCGTGTGTATTCGGTCTTCAGCGCGCCGACCAGCATGTTGGCCAGGCCTTCCATCGTCTTCAGCGCCACGTTGCCGGTGAAGCCGTCGGTGACCACCACGTCCACCTCGCCGGAAAAAATATCGTTGCCTTCGACGAAGCCGATGTAGTTCAGCTTGCTGGCCGTGAGCAGCCGGGCCGCTTCCTGGACCACGCTATCGCCCTTGGTCTCTTCTTCGCCGATGTTCAAGATGCCGATTCGCGGCTGGGCAATGCCGTGCATGTCGGCCGCGACCACCGAGCCCATCACGGCGAATTGAAACAAATGCTCGGCGCTGCATTCAGAGTTGGCACCGAGATCCAGCATGTGGGTGTGACCGTGCCGGGCTCGAATGCGCGAAATGATCGCGGGCCGGTCGATGCCTTCGATGGTCTTGAGCACGAAGCGTCCTGTGGCCATCAGCGCGCCGGTATTGCCGGCACTGACGCAAGCGTCCGCCTCGCCCGCTTTCACCAGATCGATGGCTACACGCATCGACGAATCTTTTTTCTTGCGCAGAGCTTCCTGCGGCTTCTCGTCCATGGTCACGACTTGAGAAGCCTCGCGCAGTTGCAGGCGCGCGAGCAACGGCGCCGAAGCGCCGCTCAGCAATGCTTGAACGGGGTCTTTCTGGCCGACCAGCACGATGCGCAGGTCGGCATCTCGCTGCAAAGCTGCGAGAGCTGCAGGCACGGTGACCGAGGGGCCGTGATCGCCCCCCATGGCGTCCACCGCGATGGTGACCGGCCGGCTACTCAGATGCGGTACTCGAACTGGAGTACAGCGTTATTCAGAGTCGGGCTTTTCGCGGCTCTCGAGCACTTTCTTGCCGCGGTAGAAACCATCCGGCGAGATGCGGTGACGGGAATGGGTTTCACCCGAAGTCGGGTCGACCGACAGAGCGGGACGCGCCAGGCCGTCGTGCGAGCGGTGCATGCCGCGCTTGGACGGGGTCTTTCGGCTTTTCTGAACAGGCATGACTTCTCTCCAACTATCGAATACGGCTCACTGCTTACGCAGCAGGTCTCGCAGATTCCGGAACGGTTGCTGCTTGGTCTCCCCGGCGGAGAGCGGCGCTTCGTCCTCGGACTCCACTGTCGATGCATCTTCGTCCGACGCCTCTACAGCGTCGCAATCACCGGGCTCGTGCATCGGCACCAGCGGCAGCGCGAGCAGCACTTGCTCCTCCGCCAGCCAACCCAGATCCAGCCGCGAGGCGTTCGCCACCACCGGCTCATAGCCGCCCGGCTCGTCGCTGCGTTCCTCGGCCACCAACAACACTTGAAAGGTGTCGTCGAGCTCGATGGCCACCGGCTGCATGCAGCGCTGGCAAGTCAGCACAGCATCGCCGTGCAGCTCACCGGTTACAGCCGGCCGCCCTTCGAACAGCGAAAACTGGAAGTGGGCCTCGATCGCCGAACCGTCGTGACCGCCAGCCTCGCGTAACCGCGGCAGCTCGGCAGCCGAAAAACGTCGCGCAATCGTGCTTCCCGCCCGCGCGCAGACATCTGCATCGACGATATTGTCTACTGGAGCGGCCGGGGGTCGCGGCATGGGGCGCGTATACTAGCCATCACCCCCCTTGGTGTCAAAAAAAGAAAGGCGTAAATGTTTGTTTTCTCACAGCTTGTAATCCTGCCCACAGGCGCTTTGCCGCCCTGCCCGAGTCAGTCCCCTGAAATTGCCCGCGGAGCCGGCCTATGAGCCCGCCGGTAAGCCCGTCAGGGGCGCCCGCGACCGGGCTCAAGCTGGTGCTCGCCTCCACCTCCACCTATCGTCGCCAACTGCTGGAAAGGCTGGGGATTCCGTTCACAGTGGCCGCCTCCAACGTGGACGAAGAACCGCTGCCGGGTGAGTCGGCGGTCGACCTGGTCCAGCGCCTGGCCCGGGCCAAGGCCGAGGCCGTGGCCCGCCGGCACACCAATAGCCTGATCATCGGGTCCGACCAGCTGGCGCTGTGCGGCCGGGACGTGCTGGGCAAGCCGGGCTCGGGCGAGCGCGCCGTCGCTCAGCTCAAGTCGCTCAGCAATCAGCGGGTGGTGTTCCACACCGCCGTGCACGTCATCAACACCAACGCCACTCAGGGTGAAGGTCACGTCGACCTGACCACGGTGCATTTCCGGCAGCTCAGCGAAGAGGAAATCAAACGCTATGTCGCGCGGGACAAGCCGTATGACTGCGCCGGCGGCTTCAAGGTGGAAACGCTAGGCATCACGCTTTTCAACCGTATCGAATCGCAGGATCCAACCGCGTTGATCGGCCTGCCGCTGATCTGGCTGGCCGGCGCATTGCGAAGAAACGGCTTCGAGCTGCCGTAGCGCTTACTTCGCCTGTTTGAGCTTGTCGATCACCGCCTGCCAGTCAGGCGGTGGCGGCGCGCTTACGGTGAATGGCTTCGCGCCCTTGCGCTCGAATGTCAGCGAGTGTGCATGCAGGAACATGCGCTGTAATCCATACGGCTTGAGCTTGGCATCTCGTTCGCGATCGCCGTATTTATCGTCGCCCGCAATGGGATGACCGGCATGTGCCGCGTGCACTCGAATCTGATGCGTGCGGCCTGTGCCCAATGAGATATCCAGCAGCGTGGCCAGCTTGCCGAAATGCTGAAGTGGCTTGAACGTGGTGATCGCCTCCTGCCCGTCGGCATGCACGCGCACGACTCGCTCACCGCCCTGCTTCATATTGGTCTTGAGCGGCAAATCGATGGTCTTGGTGCCGAACGGCCACTTGCCCACCACCAGCGCCAGGTAGCGCTTCTCCATATCGCGCTCTCTAAGAAGAGCATGCAGTTCGCGCAGCACGGCTCGACGCTTGGCGACCATCAGCACGCCGCTGGTATCGCGATCCAAGCGATGCACCAGCTCCAGTTCTTTCAACTCGGGATGCGTGGCACGCAACGCTTCGATGACACCGGCGCTCAAGCCGCTGCCGCCATGGACCGCGACGCCCGCCGGCTTGTTCACGATGATCAGATCGCGATCTTCATGAATGATGGCGCTATCCACGTATTCCCGGAGCGAGCGTGACGGCGCGGTGCGCTCGGCCGCCCGTTGCTCTTCAGTCTTTCTTTGCAGGGGTGGCAACCGGATTCGGTCGCCCTCGGCGAGCCGGTGCTCGGGCTTGGCGCGCTTGCCGTTCACGCGAACTTCGCCGGTCCGCAGGATGCGATACACCAGGCTGCGCGGCACATCTTTGAGGATGCGGCTCAGGAAATTATCGACGCGTTGGCCGGCATCGCCTTCGCCGGCCTCGACGTAACTCACCCCCGTGACTTTACCGGCAGTGGACGAGGAAACATCGGGCGGATCTGAGGAAGCGGAGCTTGGCATGCGGGCGGGACTTTAGAAGCGCTCGTAACTTATTGATTGACCATTGATTGGACCACGAGCCTATGATATGTTCCGCGACGATTTCTGGTGTGTGTCCGCGCCCGGCCCGATCTCCATAGACGATTGGCCCAACAACGAACGCACATCCACACGCGGCACTCTCGAGGCTACGCTTTCGAAGGCGCCGCATCTTAGTTGGTTCTGCTTAGACCTGCCTGCTCAAGACCGGCCTGCCCGATCGAGACGAACAGGGTCGCAGACCATCGCTCGGCCGCGCGACGGCGATGCCGGAATGACGCACCTCGTATTCCGGGTCGACGCTTACGCCAACGAGCGGGAAGCCAAAGCGACAGGATAAAAAACGCGCCGGAGTTCCCCGGTTACTGCCAGGGGGCCGCGCAGGCAACATCGGATGAAGACATTCCCCGATCGCCCCTTTTCTGCCTCCATGGCTCGCGCCCGCCGTGCGTGCTCGCCCGGCCCTTTCGAATCCTTAGAAGGGCCTCATGAAGAGAATGTTAGTCAACGCAACTCAGGAAGAGGAGTTGCGCGTTGCGCTGGTTGATGGACAACGAATTTACGACCTGGATGTAGAAGTCCCGTCACGGGAACAGAAAAAAGCCAACGTATATAAGGGGCGCATTACCCGCGTCGAGCCCAGTCTCGAAGCCTGCTTCGTCGACTATGGCGCCGAGCGCCATGGCTTCCTGCCGCTGAAGGAAGTCTCGAAAGAGTATTTCAAGGACGGCCAATCGCCCGGCAGCCGCGGCAACATCCGCGAGCTGTTGAACGAAGGCCAGGAAATCATCGTCCAGGTCGAGAAGGAAGAACGCGGCAACAAAGGCGCCGCGCTGACCACTTTCATCAGCCTCGCCGGCCGCTTCCTGGTGTTGATGCCGAACAACGCACGCGCCGGTGGCGTGTCGCGCCGTATCGAAGGCGAAGATCGCGAGCAACTGCGTGAAGCGCTCGATCAAGTGCAGATCCCCGACGGCATGGGCGCCATCGTGCGCACCGCCGGTGTCGGCCGGACTGCCGAAGAACTGCAGTGGGATCTGGATAACCTCAAAGAAGTCTGGAACGCCGTCGCCAGTGCTGCTGAAGGCAAGGCCGCGCCCTTCCTGATCTATCAGGAATCCAAAGCCATCATCCGCGCGCTGCGCGATTATCTGTCCGACGACATCGGCGAAATCCTGGTCGACAGCCAGGAGATCTACACCGAGGCGCAGCAGTACATGCAGCGCTTCATGCCTGCCGGCCTGCGCAAGCTGAAGTTCTATGAAGACAGCGTGCCACTGTTCACGCGCTTCCAGATCGAGAATCAGATCGAGTCGGCGCACTCTCACAAGGTCAACCTGCCCTCGGGCGGCTCCATCGTCATCGACCCGACCGAAGCGCTGGTGTCCATCGACATCAACTCTGCTCGTGCGACGCGCGGCGGCGACATCGAAACCACTGCGACCAATACCAATTTGGAAGCGGCCGATGAAATCGCTCGTCAGCTGCGACTGCGCGACCTGGGCGGTTTGATCGTCATCGACTTCATCGACATGGAGTCGCAGAAGAATCAGCGCGCCGTCGAAGATCGCCTGCGCGATGCCGTGAAGCAGGACCGCGCCCGTATTCAGATCGGACGCATCTCTCGCTTCGGCTTGCTCGAGCTGTCGCGTCAACGTCTGCGCCCGTCGATTGGCGAATCCGCCAGCATCAACTGCCCGCGCTGTAACGGCATGGGCTCGATCCGTAGCGTCGACTCGCTGGCTCTGGCGCTGTTGCGCTTGATCGGCGAGGAGGCTCGCAAGGATCGCACCGTCAAAGTCATCGCCCAGTTGCCGGTGGAAGTCGCTACGTATCTCATGAACGAGAAGCGCGAGTGGCTCAACAACATCGAGCACAAGAGCGCCGTGCAAGTGGTGATGGTGCCGAACAAGTACATGGAAACGCCGGCGTACGAAATTCGTCGGGTGCGTGACGATGAAGCTGGCTTGCCGGAGAACTCGACGATCAGCCATCACATTCCTGTGGCGCCTCAGCCGTCGGCTGAAGAGATTGCGAAGCGCGAAGAGCGCGCCGCCGCGGCTGCTCCTGCGGTTGTGACTGCGACTGTGCCGACGGTTCCGCCACCGCCGACGATTGCAGCGGAGACGACCATCGCGCCGCCGCCGAAGCCGGTGGAAGTCGTGCAGGTCGGCATCTTTGTGAAGCTGTGGCGTTATTTCTTTGGCACTGGCGCGCCGGCTGCGCCTGCTGCTGCGGCGGCCGCCGAAGCGCCTCGTCGCGACGGTTCGCGCCCGCGCTCGGATGGGCAGCGTCGTGATCGTGATGGACGCCAAGGTCGTGGTGGCGATCGTGATCGCCAAGGTCGCGGCGGTGCTCGCGGCGATCGTGATCGTGGTGGCAAGCCGGAACAGCGCTCTGACAAACCGGCCCAGGAAGCTCGCCGCGACGGTCAGCAACAGCGACAAGGTCAGGATCGTAATAAGCCGCGCGACCAGCATGCTGATGGTGGTCGCGATGGTGGTCGTGGCGGTGAAGGTCGCGGTGACGGCTCGCGTTCACAACAGCAGCCTCGCCAGCAGCAGCCTCAGCGCGCTCCCGGTGGCTCCGCCGGCGCTCACGCTGGTTCCTCTGGCGCTTCTGCTAACGCATCCGCTGGCGCCGGCGCTCCGGCCGCTGACGGCTCAGCTCCGGCTGGCGCCGCTCCCGGCGGTGATGCTCAGCGCTCCGGCGAACGCGGTGAGCGTGGTGAACGCGGCGGTCGTGGCCGTCGTGGTCGCCGTCGTCGCGGTCGCGGCCGTGGCGGTGACGATGGCAACGTCGGCGGCGATGACCAAGGCGGCGGCTCGGGCGGCGGCTCTTCCGGCGGCCCTTCGGGTAGCTCTGGCGGTTCTTCGGGCGGTTCATCCGGCAATTCCGCTGGTGGCTCGTTCGGCGGCTCATCGAACAGCTCGTCCGGCAACTCAGCCGGTGGCTCGTTCGGCGGCTCATCGAACAGCTCGTCCGGCAATTCCGCCGGCGGCTCGTTCGGCGGTTCATCGAACAGTTCTTCCGGTAACTCAGCGGGCGGCTCGTTCGGTAACTCTTCGGGTGGCTCGAGCAGCTCTTCCGGCAACTCGGCCGGTGGCGCGTTTGGCGGCTCGGGCAGTGGCTCGTCTGGTGGTTCAAGCGGCGGCGCTTCGAGTGGTAGCTCGTCTACCGGCTCGGGCAGTGGTGCTTCGAGCGGCAGCTCGTCCGCTGGCTCAACCGGCGGCGGATCGGCCGGGGGTTCAGGCGGTGGCGCTTCGAGCGGCGGTTCTTCCGGCAGCTCGTCAGGAAGTTCGTCTGGTAGCTCGGGTGGCGGCTCGTCGTCCGGCGACCACGCGCCTCGCGAGTCCAGCTCGGGTGGCGGTGATTTCGGTGGCGGCGCTCCGAGCCGAACCGAATCGCAGCCTCGCTCCGAAGCACCGCGCGAACAAGCTCCTCGTGAGCATGCCCCGCGCGAGCAGTCTGGCGACTCCTCTGCTCCAGCTCCGAAGCCTCGTGAGTCGTCCGACGCTCAGGGCGGCGGTGACAAGTACACCGTGTGGAGTTCCTCTCCGGCGAGCAGCTCCAGCTCCTGGGGCGGCGGCGGCACTCGCCGCGACGAGTAACGACTCAATGAGAAGGGCGGCATTCGTGCCGCCCTCTCTGAATCGTCATCAACGTTTGGCATCGAGCCGAAACAACTCGGCAAGCAGCCCCTCCGCTGCTTCCTCCAGCAGATCCAACACTTCCTCGAAGCCCTGCGCACCACCGTAGTACGGGTCCGGCACGTGCCGAGAAGCGGCCTGGGGCGCGAACTCCATCATCAAACGAATACGATGATGCTGAGCAGCCGGCGAGCGCCGGCGCAGCTCCTGTAGATTCTCATCGTCCATCGCCAAAATCAGATCGTAGTGAGTGAAGTCCTCCGCCGCGACCAGGCGCGCGCGCAAGGACGACAAATCGATGCCACGACGCTTGGCAGCGGCAATGGAACGCCGATCCGGCGGACTGCCGATGTGATAATCGTGGGTGCCGGCCGAATCGATTTCGACCTGCAGCTCCGGGGCCCGCGACGCGAGCACGTGACGAAACACGCCTTCCGCAGAAGGCGACCGGCAAATGTTGCCGAGACAGACGAACAGGATGCGCATGAGGTAATCAGAGTAACGACGCCGCGGCACGCGTCAAGTTGAGCGCTTTACCGAAGCCAGAATACAGCAGCGCCCCTAATCGTAAATGCTGATGCCCGCTGTGCGCGCGCCTCGGTACAAACGTTGCGGTTGGCTCTCAACCACAATAACGACGCCTCCAGAATAACGACGACGATGCTGTTATTTCATGTTCAAGTGTGCGCATAACTTCGCCGAAGGCGATCGCGTACGAGCGAAGAATCGTGCTGAATTCCCCGACGGTACCGTCCTGCGCTTGATGGACCTGGGCTATTTATTGATTCGTTGGGACAGCGATACGCTGGAGACAGCCCATCATTCGGAACTGACCCAACTGGGCCGATCTCCCTAACTGGCCCCAACCTCAGCTCACCCCCAACACAGCTCGCACGCGGATCAAATCGCTTTCGGTATCCACACCTGCCGGCGGCATGGCTGATGCGACGGCCACTACCAATTTCATTCCAGCCTGCAGCGCGCGCAGCTGTTCCAGTTTCTCGGTGAGTTCGAGTTCGCCCGGCAGCAACGCAGTCACCTGCTCCAAAGCTTCGACTCGATAGGCATAGATGCCTAAGTGACGTTGCGCGCCAGTGAAGTTCACTTGGCTGCTCAACCCCTGGGGCGCGCCGTCGCGGTTCCAAGGAATCGGCGCACGACTGAAGTACAACGCCGTGCCCTCGCGCGACGTCACGACCTTCACCACATTCGGATCCAGAAACTCGTGCAGGCTGTTGACCGGCGTCGACAGCGTCGCAATGGCGGCGTCGGCGTGCTGTTCCAACAATGCAGCCACCTGCCCTACCAACACCGGCGGCAGCAGCGGCTCGTCGCCTTGCACGTTGACCACGATGGTTCGTCGGCTCCAGCCGCGCTGACGGGCGACTTCGGCGATTCGATCGGTGCCGGACAGATGCTCTGAGCCAGTCATGGCCGCGATGGACTGACCCGAACGCGGATCGATGGCAACCGCAGCGATGCGCGCATCGTCGGTGGCGACCAGCACTTCGTCCGCGCCGCTCTGAAGAGCTGCTTCGATCACCCACTGAATCATCGGCCGGCCGCCGATATCCAGCAGCGGTTTCGCCGGCAAGCGCGCCGAGGCGTAGCGCGCCGGAATGACCACCTTGAAAGGCACCATCACATCAGTCCTTCAACAATGGATCCATGGGTTCGAGGGTGCGGGCTTCGTCTTCGAGCATCACTGGAATGCCGTCGCGAATCGGATAGGCCAGCCGGTCGGCACGACAGATCAGCAATTGCTGGGCCTTGGCGTACTGCAAGGGGCCCTTGCAGAGCGGACAGGCCAGGATGTCGAGAAGTTTGGAGTCCATAGGCACTCTAGTTCGCTGCGGTGTGGCGCTCCAGCAGGCGCTGGATTGCCTGCGCGTCCGCCTCGCTCATCGTAATGTCCAGGCGCACGGCCCAGCAATTCGACAGGCGCGAGGCAGCGGCGCCGGGCTGGCATTTTACTGCATCTTTCTCGGTCATCAGCACTGGCGCGCTGTCCGGGAAAGCAAGGTCTGCGTCGGTGAGTCGGGCGTGGTCGGGCAACGGATGGGGATCGACTGTCAGGCCCAATCCGGACAAGGCAGCGAAGAACGCCTGAGGATTACCGATGCCGGCAATCGCATGCACGCGCTGGCCGACGAAACTTTGTAACGAACGCCGCTCGCCGGTCGCCAGCGACACCGCATCGACCAGCACCGGAGTGGCGATCACTGCGTTGGGGAACGCGCTGCGTTCGGCCGCCGGTTCGGAACGACGAGTGAGAACTTTCAAAGCGACACTGTGCAGTCGACTGGCCGGCTCGCGAAGCGGCCCTGCAGGTAGCAAACGACCGTTGCCCAACCCGCGACGCTCATCGATGACGGCGATTTCGGCGTCGCGTGCCAGTCGATAATGTTGAAGGCCATCGTCGCACACGATGATTTGAGCGCCGCGCTCAATGGCGCGATTCGCGGCGGCGACTCGATCAGGCCCTGCGACGACCAGTGCGCCGGTGCGCTTTGCCAGCAACACCGCTTCATCGCCGACTTCTTCGGTGGAAGTATTGTCAGTGACATCGCGTGGCCAGGTCGTCGAGGTACCGCCGTAGCCACGCAACACGATGCCGACCCGCACGCCTCGCGCACGCAACTGCTCGGCTATCCAAATCGTCATGGGAGTTTTGCCCGTGCCGCCGACCGTGATATTGCCGACGACGATGACGGGCCGTGAGACGCGTATCGATTGCAGCCAGCCGAACCGAAAGCCCGCTCGACGTCCAGCGACGACGACAGCAAACAACCACGACAGCGGCAACAACAGGAGCGAGAACCAGCGATGCCGTCGCTCGTACCAGACCTGCTGAAGGAACGCGTCCACTAGCGCGAGCCGTGCAAAGAGCCAAGCAACGTGTTGGTCGCGCGGATGGCGGCCACGGCCGCGCTCATGCGTTGAACTGCAATCGATGCAGCTTCGCGTACTGCCCTTGTTGCGCGATCAGCTCGGCGTGGGTGCCGCTTTCGATGATGCTGCCGGCTTCGACCACCACGATGCGGTCGGCGTTTTCCACCGTCGACAAGCGATGCGCGATCACCAGCGTGGTTCGGCTTTCCATCAACTTTTCCAGCGCCGCCTGGATGATGCGCTCGGACTCGGTATCGAGCGCCGACATGGCTTCGTCCAGAATCAGAATCGGTGCATCCTTCAACAATGCACGCGCGATGGAAATACGCTGCCGCTGTCCGCCGGACAACAACACACCGCGATCGCCGACCATCGTATCCAAACCAGCTGGCAATTCACGCACGAAGTCCATCACCAGAGCTGCCTCGGCGGCGCGCTCGATCTGCGCGTCCGTGACCTTGCGACCGAACGCAATGTTGGCGCGAATCGAATCGTTGAACAGCACCACTTCCTGGCTGACCACCGCGATCTGATCGCGCAGGTTGTGCAACTCATAGTCACGCAGATCGTGGCCATCGACCCGAATGCTGCCGGAGTCCAGCTCATAGAACCGCGGCAACAAATTCACCAACGTCGACTTACCGCTGCCGGTCCGACCGACGATGGCCACCATCTCGCCCGGCGCGACCTTCAGATTCACGCTCTGCAGAGCCACACCCTTACCCACGGGGTAAGAGAAAGAAACATTGTCGTACTCGATCTCGCCGCGCGAACGAGTCGTCGTGTAGTTGCCACCTTCAGGCTCGGCCGTCTCATCGAGCAACTGGAAGATGCTCTGCCCGGCCGCGATGCCTTGTTGTAAAGGACCCGACACACCGACCAACGAACGCAGCGGCTGAGCGATGCCGACCAACGCAACGAAGAACGCCAGCAAATCGCCCATGCTGGTGCGACCGGCAATGGCGTCGGCAATGGCAATCGACAACACGATGGCCGAACCGGTGGCGGTCACCATCTGCACCACCGGATTCGACAAGCCTTTGGTGAGCACCAGGCGCATGTGAGAACGGCGGTTGTGCTCGTTCACGCCTTCGAACTGCCCGGCCTGATAGCCCTCGGCGTTGTAGACCTTGATGATGCGCGGCGCTTCCAATGTTTCCTTGGCGATGCGCGTGATGTCGCCCATCGAGTCCTGGATACGATGGCTGTAGCGCCGGAATTTTTTATTGATGATGCCGATCAGCCACGCCACCAGCGGCCCCATGATCAGCGCGATGCTCGCCAGGCGGGCGTTGTAATAGAACAGCGCCACGATGGAGCCGAGGATGGTCAGCGCCTCACGCAACGTGATCAACACCGAATCGGTGGACGCCTGACCGATCTGTTCGGTGTTATGGGTGAGCTTGGTCAGCAACACGCTGCTGGAGTTGCGATCGAAATAGCCCACCGGCAAATGCACGATGCGCTCGAAAATCTGACCGCGCAGGCGCTTCACGATCTGCCGGCCGACATAGCCCATGCAATAGGTCTGAGTGAAATCGCCGAGGCCGCGTAGCAGGAACAAACCAATGAGCGCCAGCGGCAACCAGACGACGGTGCGCGGATCGGCGTTCTGCAACGTGCCGTCGCCGAAGACTTTGGCGAACACGGTGAAGCTCACCATGCTGATGGAGAACACGATCGCACCGAGCATGCCCAGCGCGAACATGCCGCGATGCGGACCGAGGTAGCCGATCAGGCGCTTATACGTTTGCCAAGCGTCGGCTGAAATGGGGGCTTTCGAGCCGCGTTCGGAAGGTGACATGGTGGCGTGGTCGTTATCGTGACGACGGGAGTCGTGGCGAGCCTGATTACTGGCTCGCGCCCGCGTTGCTTTGATCGTTGACGGTGGCAATGCTGATGGCCTTGAACCCGAGGCGGCCGAGCACATCCATGGCGGTCACCACCGATTGATGAGTACTGCGCGCATCGGCCCGAATGGTGACCGGCAAGTCCCGGCGCTCGCCAGCGACTTTGGAGATCGCGGCCGACAAAGTGGTCGGGCTGGTGTTGATCAGCACCTGACCGTTGACACGATACTCGCCGGTGGCGGTCACGGCCACCTCGATGGGGTCCTTCTTCTGCTCCGCGGCCGGCTCGTTGCTGGCCTGGGGCAATTGCAGCTGGATGCGCGTCTCGTCCACGAAGGTGGTCGACACCATGAAAAAAATCAGCAGCAGCAACACCACGTCGATCAGCGACGTGAGGTTCATCTCCGGCTCTTCGTGTTCCTTGGGGCGCAGATTCACGCCAGCCCCTCGCGCGACTGGGCTTCCAAGGCTTCCACCAACTTGGTGGCTTCTTTTTCCATCTGCACCACCAGCGTCTGCACGCGACCGCGCAGGTATTTATAGGCCAGCAGTGCCGGAATGGCGACCGTAAGGCCCGCAGCAGTGGTGATCAGCGCTTCGGCGATACCCCCGGCCAGCGCAGCCGGATTGCCGATGCCAGAGGTAGTGATGGCGTTGAAGGTGCGGATCATGCCGAACACCGTACCGAGCAGGCCCATCAGCGGCGACAACGACGCGATGGTGCCGAGCGTGCCGATGAACCGATCCAGCTCGTGCACCACGTGCCGGCCGGTGTCCTCGATGCTCTCGCGGATGATGCTGCGATCCCGATTGCGATTGGCCAGGCCGGCGGCGAGGATTTTGCCCAGTGGCGAATTCTGCTGAAGCGCCGCGATGTGCTTGTCCTGGATCTGCCGCTGTTCCACCCAACGCCACACCTTTTCGGTGAGCTCGGCCGGCAACACGCGTTTGGTCTGCAGCGTCCAAAGACGCTCCAGAAATATGGCTGCGGTCACGATGGAGGCGAGGATGATCGGCCCCATCATGATGCCGCCGGCTTTCACGATTTCGAACATGACGTGTGTGCTGTGACCGTGGGTGGGGAGCCGGGTTATTCGCCGCATACTAACAGTTTTCGCCGCACCGCTAGCACTACCGGGTCCAGTAACGTCGCCGTGTGTGACGCTGCTCGCGAACTTGCACGCCGGCCGAGCTGAAAGTCACTGTGAGGGCACCGCTCGAGCCGGTGTCATAGCTGCTCGCGCCCGCATTTCGCCAGCGCTCCTGCACGGCCGGATGCGGGAAATTCCAGCGATTCCGATAGCCGCTGGAAAAAATCGTCACATCCGGTCGCAGGGCGGCGACGAATAGCGAACTCGACGAAGTGTCACTGCCGTGATGAGGCGCGACCACCACGCTGGCCGGCGCCAAGCCGTGGTCCAACAGCTGGCGTTCGGCCGCCGCCTCGATATCGCCGGTCAACAACGCCGAGCCGTCGTGGCCTTGGATCCGCAATACGCAGGAACGGTTGTTGCCGCTTTCAGCTAGGGCCTGCGCTCCGGAATTCGAGTCGGGATGCAGGACGCTGAACGTCACACCGTCCCACTGCCATTGCTGCCCGCGCGCACAGGATTCGTTGGTCGACACAGCCCGCACCGGGAACGCCGCGAGCAGATCGGTCACGCCGCCGCTGTGGTCCTTATCGCCATGGCTCACCATCATGAGATCGATGCTGCGTATATCGCCACGACGCAGGAATGGCAGCACCGCAAGCTCGGCCGCGCTGCGACCGGATTGGAACGCGGGTCCGGTGTCGTATACCAAAGTGTGCGAGTGAGTTCGCACCACCGTTGCCAGCCCCTGCCCCACATCGAGCACCGTCAGCTCGAACGTGCCGGGCACCGGCGTCGGTGCCCGATAAAACATCATCGGCAGGCACAACAACGCACCGGACAGACGGATCGGCCAGATGCTCGGCAGCATCAACAATGCCACACCGACGACCAGTGCCATGAACACTGCTAGCGACGGCTGCGGCGCGTACCACACGGCCAATGGTTGTTTCGCCAGCCACTCCAGCATCGGCCAGCACGCATCGAGCAGCATCGTCGGCAGCGTGAGCAACAGTTTGCCCAGCGCTGGATAAACGCACGCCGCCAGCGTTCCCACCAACACGCTCGGCACGAGTAACAACGTGAACGCGGGCACTGCGAATGCGTTGGCCACCGGTGCGGCCAAAGACAAGTTGCCGAAGCACGCCAGCACCACTGGGATCAATCCGATCGTCACCGCCAATTGCACTCGGCTGAAGCTCGCCATCGTGCCCTCGCGCGTCAGTCGGCCCGACGTCGCCATCAAGATCGCCACCACAGCGATGAATGACAGCCACGCCCCCACCGCAAGCGGCGCGAACGGATCGAGCAACAAGATGACGATCAAAGCCAGGCCCAGCGATCGGCCGATGGCCGACACTCGCCGCTGCCAGCGCAAACCGAAATAAATACACAGCATGATCAAGGTACGTTGTGTGGGCACGGACAGTCCCGCGAGCAATGAATAGACCAGCGCTGCCGTCATGCCGGCGAGCACCTGACCATGCATGACCGAGAGTCCCCACGACTGTGCGCGACGCCAACGAACGATGCCTCCCCCACACCACGCCGCCAGCATCGCAACCATGCCGATATGCATGCCGGAGATGGCCATCAAATGAGTCGTGCCCGTCGCACTGAAGACTCGCCACTGCTCTACCTGCATGGCGCTCGTATCGCCGATGGCGAGCCCTTGCAGGACACCGAGCATGCGGTGATCGCCCGCGGCCTCGGCGATGCGGGCGCCGATCCATGCGCGTGCCTGCTCGATGAGATAGCGATGCGTCGATGCTTGCAGCCGACGATTGTCGGCATCGTCACGCACATAGCCGGCGGCGCCGATGCCCTCGCGAAACAAAAATCCTTCGTAGTCGAATCCGCCTGGATTGGCGAACCCGTTGCGGCGTTTCAAGCGAACGGTGAGCCGCCATTGTTCGCCGGGCTGAGGCGGCGTGGGCGCTCGATACCACGTCAAACGCACACGCGTGGGAACTCCAGGCACCGCTGCGTCGATGTCGAACACAAACTGAGGATCCGCACTCGAGTCCGGCAACGACGCAACCCAACCGCGCACGGCGATGTCCTGGCCTTCCAGCTCGGGTGGCAGATCGTCGGCGAGTCGCGCAGCTGCATGCCCCCAGGCCCACAACACACCGAACAGCGCCGCCGTCAATACCGTATCGATGCTGACGTCGCGCCACCTGCGCCGTGCGAGATGTCCGCCTACGAGCAACGCCGACACGGCAATTGCAATTGCCCACAGCCAGACCAGGCCCGGCAAGCGCGGCAAACTGTGTATCAGGCAATGACCGGCGAGAAAGGCCGGAGCAATCGCACCCATCGCGCCTCCTTGCGCTCGAATAAATTCATCACGACCGGGCCGCGCGACTGAGATAATCGCCAGTCCGCCGCCGCTCCCCCATCGCCGCATGCCCAGACGAGTCTTCAAACCACTGAGCCGCCAGCGTCATCGCTGGAAGGAACGCTGGTTCATGCGGCCGTTCCGCCTGCTGCTGGAACACCCCGCTTATTGGAGCTTGAACCGTCGCAGCGTCACGCGCGCCTTCGCGCTGGGCCTGCTGATCGCGTTCGTGCCCATTCCCGTGCACTTCTTGTTGGCGACGCTGCTGGCCTTGGCGTTGCGCTTGAACGTGCCCGCTGCGATCTTCGGCACCTTCCTCGCCAACCCGCTCACCATGGTGCCCATGTATATGGGCGCCTACTACGTGGGCTGCAACCTGCTCGGCATCACCGGCCGCAACATCGCCTTTCAAATGAACTGGGATTGGTTACTGACGGCGCTAGTGCCGATCTGGAAACCGTTCCTGCTCGGCTGCCTGGTGCTCGGCACGGCCACCGCCGTGTGCGGCTACATCGTGCTCGGCGGCATCTGGCATTTGAGCCTGGTGCTCAAGTATCACGAGCGCAAAGGCGCCGCGAACGCCAAAGCAGCGCTGAAAAGCGAGAAATAGGCTTACGAATGCAGCCCGCCATCGCGTAGTACCAGCGATCGCTGCAGTTGAGCCGCCAGCTCCGGCGCATGCGTCACGATGATCAACGCGGTGCCCAGTTCGCGATTGAGCTCCAACATCAACTCGAAGACCTGACGCGCATTCGCACCGTCGAGGTTACCGGTGGGCTCGTCGGCCAACACCACAGGCGGCTTGGTCACCAACGCGCGCGCGACGGCTGCGCGCTGTCGCTCACCACCGGACAACTGACCCGGTCGATGCTCGAGCCGAGCGCCCAAGCCCACGCGCTCCAACAACGCACGCGCCTGAGCACGCGCATCCTCCACCGATACGCGCCGAATCAACAACGGCATCGCCACGTTTTCCAATGCGGTGAATTCGGGCAGCAGATGATGAAACTGGTACACGAAGCCCAGCGCTCGATTGCGCAGATCGCCGCGCTCCTTGTCCGAGAGCTGATTGATCTGCTGACCGGCGATGCTGACCTCGCCTGACGTCGGCAGATCCAAGCCACCCAACAGTTGCAGCAGCGTGGTCTTACCCGAACCCGACGCGCCGACGATGGCGACGCGCTCGCCAGGGTGAATGACCAGGTTGATGTCTTTGAGCACTTCCACACGGGTGTCGCCCTGCTGGAAATGTTTGCTGAGATTGTTACAAGCGAGAACCGGGTCAGACATGTTTTCTTTCTCAATCGTGTCGAAGCGACTGCGCGGGCTGAGTGCGCGCTGCGCGCCACGCGGGATACAGCGTCGACAGGGAACACAATAAAAACGTCGTTAGACTGATTTTGATCACATCAGGCCATTGCACCGTGGCCGGCAGGTCGCTGATGAAATACACCTTGGCATCCAGGAAGTGCACGCCGAGCAGCGCTTCCAGGCCATGGATCAAGGTTTCCAGATTCACCGAGATCAGTACTCCAAGCGCCACGCCCGCCACCGTGCCGATGAAGCCTATGGCCGTGCCTTGAGTCATGAAGATCGTCAGGATACCGCGCGGCGACGCGCCGATGGTTCGCAGGATGGCGATATCCGAGCGCTTGTCTTTCACCACCATCACCAGCGTCGACACGATGTTGAACGCCGCCACCGCCACTACCAGCAACAGGATCAGAAACATCGCCGACTTGGTGAGCTGGATGGAACGGAAGAAGTTGGCGTGCTTGCGGGTCCAGTCGTCGATGTAATACCCGCCACCCAGTGACAACGCCAACTCGCGCACCAACTGCGGCGCCAGCATCAGATCGGACAGCTTCAGGCGCAGGCCAGTCACTTCGTTGCCCATGCGATACAACTTCGCCGCGTCCGCCAGATTCACATAGGCCAGATTGCGATCGAACTCGTACATGGCGGCGTTGAAGATGCCGACTACTTTGAAGCCACGCATGCGCGGCATCACTCCCGCTGGCGTCGTATTTCGCAACGATGTCACGAGGATCACGCGATCGCCCAACGACACACCCAACGCTTTCGCCAATTCTGTGCCCAGCACGATGCCGTACTCGCCGGCTTTGAGCTCATCGAACGAGCCGCCCTGCATCTTCTCGGTAATCGACGTGACTTTGCTTTCGTAATCGGCCAACACGCCGGTCACCATGGCACCACTGCTCTTCGCTCCCGCGATCAGCAAGGCCTGCGCTTCGATGTAAGGAGCCGACGCCACCACATCCTTATGCTCGCCAATCTTCGCCGCCGTGCCCTGCCAGTCAGCCAGCCCTGAACCGAACGCACTAATGGTCGCGTGTGACGTGAGGCTGAGAATGCGTCCGCGCACTTCCCGCTCGAAGCCATTCATCACCGACAGCACGACGATCAGCACGGCCACGCCAATGGCGATGCCGAGCATGGAAATGGTGGAGATGAACGAAACAAATCGATTACCGCGATTGGAGCGCAGGTAACGACGGCCGATCAGAAACTCGTAACGCTTACTCATAGCGCAACGCTTCCGCCGGTTCGGTCGCGGCGCCACGTATCGCCGGATAGATCGTCGCCAGCACAGTGAGCACCAACGCCGTGACCGTGATTGCGATGACCTGCGGCCATTGCACTTCCGAAGGCATGTCGGAAATCACGAACACACTGGGATCGAACACCTTCACGCCCGCCAGGTTTTCCAGGAACGGCACGATGGTGCTGACGTTGAAGGCCAACAACAGGCCCAGCCCCAAGCCCAGCAACGCACCAAACCAGCCGATCAGCACGCCTTGAGTCATGAACACGCCGACCACCGCGCGCGGCGTCATGCCGACCGTGCGCAGAATCGCGATATCGGTGCGCTTCTCATTCACCACCATCACCAGCGCGGCAACGATGTTGAACGCAGCCACCGCCACGATCAGCATCAGGATCAGCGACATCATGGTTTTTTCGATGCGCACTGCTCGGAAGTAGCTGGCGTTCTCGATGGACCAGTCACTGACTTTGAATTGGCCGCCGAGCGCAGCGTTGATCTCCGGCGTGCGCACCGGCGCGGCAAAAATGTCGCTGAACTTGAGCCGCAATCCGCTGGGCAGACCGAGCGTGCCGGCGAGCCCGGACGCGTCTTGCAAGTGAACCAACGCGAGCACGTTGTCGTGCTCTTGCGCGCCGACTTCGAATACGCCGCTGACGATGAAATTCTGAATACGAGGTTTCAGATCGATGCCGGCGATGCCGCTGCCTTCAGCCCCCGCCGCTGCCGGTACCAGCACCGTGATCTCATCGCCCACGCGAGCATCGAGCGCATACGCGAGCCCGGCGCCGAGAATGATGTGCTGCTCGCCAGGGATCAGATCGCTAAAGCTGCCCGCCTGCATGTGCGCGCCGATATCGGAGACTTCAGACTCCAACTCAGGATCGACCCCGCGGATCATCGCGGCACGCATGTCGTCGCCCCGCCCGAGCATGCCTTGCAGATCGATATAGGGAGCGACGCCCACCACCCCGGGCTGCTGCCGGATGCGGTCGGCCAGCGCCGGCCAGTCTTTGAGTTGTTCAGGTTCGCCCGACAAAGTGGCATGGGACGCCAGGCTCAGCAGCCGCCCCCGCAGCTCGCCTTCCAGCCCGTTCATCACCGAAATGACCGTGATCAGCGCCGTCACCCCGACGCAAATGCCCAGCATCGAAACCCAACTGATGAATGAGACGAAAAAGCCTTGGCTGCGGCTGCGCACGTAGCGCAGTCCGATGTATAGCGGCAGGGGGTGGAACATGTCACTCCTTTGGGGCGGGCAAGGCTACCAGTGTGGGGCGGAAACTGTGAACTACGACCACAATTCAGGCTGCCGAGCTTGGCCCTTATGTAAGCGCTGCTATACCGTTCCGTCGCCGGTCCCTCGCCGGGCCGGCCTCAAGGAGAGGGTGTATGAGCTTCCAGATTCGTCCGAAACTGCGCTCCAAGCTGCCACAACTGCTGGCGGCCATCGTGCTTGGCTCTGCTTCGTTCGCGGCCGTAGCCGACGAACTACGCACCCCCGCGGTCAGCGATCAGACCAATCGCCCGGCCCGCGGCATGTCCATGGACAAAGTCGAAGCCACCTACGGCGCGCCCTCCGAGCGCCTGCCAGCCATCGGCCAACCGCCGATCACGCGCTGGAAATACCCGGGCTTCGAGGTCTATTTCGAGCATCAACTGGTCATTCACACGGTCACGATCGGCTAACGCCGGCTCCCTCCTTTCCGGTAAAGTCAGCGACCCTTCGGGGACGCCCACGGGCGTCTGCCCGAGTGTCTGCTATTTGGCTTTACACCTTGAACGGGCCGCGCCGCCCCCACTAGACGAGCATGTCCGACTCCGAACGCCCGCTGCTTCCCAGCCGGGCACAACTGCAAGTGCGTTGGGGCCAACTGTATGGCTCGGCAACTTCTCTATGGTTAGCGGAAGCCGCGCGTAAATCGTCCGGCCCGTTGCTGGTGATCGCCCACGATGCGCGCCACGCCAGCCGCACCGAAGACGAGCTGCGCTTCTTTTGTGAGCCCGGCACCCAGATTGAAATCTTTGCCGGCTGGGAAACCCTGCCCTACGACTTGTTCTCGCCGCATCCCGACATCGTTTCGCAACGACTGCGACTGCTGTCGGTGCTGCCGCGCCTGACCAAAGGCATCGTCATCGTCGACCTGGAAACGTTGCTACAACGGTTGCCGCCCCAGGCCTACATCGATGCCCACGCGTTCGATCTGCGCGCCGGCGAAACATTCGACGTCGCCGCGTTTCGCGATCGACTGACCGGCGCTGGTTACGTCGCCAGCTCGCAAGTGATGGCGCCCGGCGAATTTGCGGTGCGCGGTTCCATCGTGGATTTGTATCCGATGGGCAGCGACTCGCCCTATCGCCTCGACATGTTCGACGACGAGGTCGAGTCGATTCGCAAGTTCGATCCGGAGACGCAGCGCTCGGGCGACAAGGTTCCAGCATTGCGTCTGTTACCGGCGCGCGAATTTCCGCTGACCGCCGAAGGCATCCAGAATTTCAAGCGCCGTTTCCGGAATCGCTTTCCCGGCGATCTGACGCGCATGTCGCTCTATCGCGATATCGCCGAAGGTGCGCCGCCGCCAGGCATCGAATATTACTTGCCGCTGTTCTTCGACGGCACCGCCACGCTGCTCGACTATTTGCCGCCGAACACCATCGTCGCGGCCGAGCGCGAAATCGACTCGATGACCACGCAGGCCTACACCGAAATCGAAAATCGCTATGAACAGCGCGGCCACGATGTCGATCGTCCGATTCTATTGCCGCGCGAAGTGTTCATGCCGGTCGGCGAGCTGTTGCAGCGGCTCACCGCTTATCGACGAGTCGAGTTGTCGCGCGTCGAGCTGGATCCGCTGACTCAAACCCTGCCCTATCAAAACTTCGCCACTAAAGTCCCGCCGAGCTTGCGCGTCGATCAACGCAGCGAAGAACCGGCGCGCGAGTTGGTGAACTTCCTCAGCTCGTTCCCCGGTCGCGTGCTGCTGGCGGCGGAGTCCGCCGGCCGCCGCGAGATGCTGATCGATCTGATGCACAAGAGTCAGCTGCGTCCGCAGCTGGTGGACAGCTGGTCGGCGTTCACCGCCGGCACGGACAAGCTGGCGATCACGGTGTCGCCGATCTCGACGGGCTTTCAGCTCGACGATCCGTCGCTGGCACTGATCGCCGAAGAGCAGTTGTTCGGTGAGCGCGCCCGCCAAGAACGACGCCGCCGTCGCCCCGAGCGCGATCCGGAAAAAATCATCCGCGACCTCACCGATCTGCATGCCGGCTCGCCGGTGGTGCATGAGGAGTATGGGGTCGGTCGTTTCGTCGGCCTGGCGACGCTGGATGTCGGCGGGCTCACCAGCGAGTTTCTGGTGCTCGAATATGCCGAGGGCGACAAGCTTTACGTTCCGGTGCAAGCACTGGATCTAGTCAGTCGCTACACCGGCGCGCCGGCCGAACAAGCCCCGTTGCACAAACTTGGCGGCGACGCTTGGGAGAAGGCGCGCAAAAAGGCTGCGCAACGCATTCGCGATACGGCTGCTGAGCTGCTCGATTTGTATTCGCGTCGCGCCGCTCGCGAGGGCGAGCAGTTGATCGCAGCCGAAGACGATCTGCGTGCGTTCGAAGCTGCGTTCAAGTTCGAAGAGACACCGGATCAGGCACAAGCGATTCGCGCCGTCGTCGACGATCTCGGCAGTGGCCGACCGATGGATCGCGTGGTCTGCGGCGACGTGGGCTTCGGCAAAACCGAAGTCGCGTTGCGTGCCGCGTTCGTCGCTGTGCAAGCGGGCAAGCAAGTGGTCGTGTTGGTGCCCACTACCCTGCTCGCTCAGCAGCACTATCAAACTTTCGCCGATCGGTTCGCCGACTGGCCGGTGCGCGTCGAATCGCTGTCTCGCTTCCGCACGACCAAGGAAGTGAATCAGGTGATGGCGACTTTGGAGAGCGGCCACACCGACATCGTCGTCGGCACACACCGGCTGCTGCAGACGGGTGTGAAGTTCGCACGCCTCGGCTTGATCATCATCGATGAAGAACATCGCTTCGGCGTCAAAGACAAGGAGAAGTTGAAACAGCTGCGCGCTGAAGTGGATGTCTTGACGCTCACCGCTACGCCTATTCCGCGTACTCTGAATATGGCGATGGGTGGTCTGCGTGAGTTGTCGTTGATCACCACGCCGCCGGTGTCTCGACTGTCCATCAAGACGTTCGTGTCGCAATGGGACACAGCGACCATTCGCGAAGCCTGCTTGCGCGAAATCCGCCGCGGCGGTCAGATTTATTTCTTGCACAACGCCGTCGATACGATTGAGAAGACGGCCCGCACGCTCGCGGAGTTGGTTCCGGAAGCGCGCATCGCTATCGGTCATGGCCAGATGCGAGAGCGTGAGTTGGAACAGGTGATGCTGGATTTTTATCACCAGCGTTCCAACCTGCTGGTTTGTACCACCATCGTCGAGAGCGGCATCGACGTGCCCTCGGCGAATACGATCATCATCGATCGCGCCGACAAGCTTGGCTTGGCACAGCTCCACCAGCTGCGAGGTCGAGTCGGCCGGTCGCATCACCAGGCTTACGCCTACTTGATGACACCGCCGCGTAACTTGATGACGCCAGATGCGGTGAAGCGGTTGGAAGCCATCGAGTCTTTAGAAGATCTCGGCGCGGGCTTCACGCTGGCCACTCACGACTTGGAGATTCGTGGTGCGGGTGAGTTGCTCGGCGAAGGACAGAGCGGACAGATTCAGGAGGTCGGTTACGCGCTGTACATGGAGATGTTGGAGCGAGCGGTCAATGCACTGAAATCCGGCAAGATCCCCCAACTCGACGAACCCATGCACCAGGGGCCGGAAGTCGATTTGCATCTACCTTCGCTGCTGCCGGATGAATATTTGCCCGACGTGCATTTGCGCTTGGTGCTTTACAAGCGCATTGCTGCTTCCAAGACCAACGAAGAGTTGCGCGAACTGCAGGTCGAGATGATCGACCGCTTTGGGTTGCTGCCTCCGCCTGCCAAGAATTTGTTTCGAATTGCCGAGTTCAAACAGGCGGCCCGCGCTTTGGGGTTGAGGAAGATCGATATTGGACCGGGCGGTGGTTCGGTGACGTTCGAGAGCGATACCAAGGTGGAGCCTGGCGCGTTGATTCGCTTCGTCCAACGCAATTCCCGGACGCATCGTTTGGAAGGCGGCAACAAGCTCAAGTTCACTTTGAACCTCGAGCAGGATGAGGCGCGCTTCACTACCGTCGAACAGCTGATCTCCGAGCTCAGCAAGCCCACTCCCACCGCGAGCGAACTCGCTGCGGAGAAGGCTCGCGAGAAAACCATCGCCGCCGCAGCCACGAAGACTTCTCCTCCGCCGCCCAAAGCTCCGCCACCGAAGCCAACAGTGAGTTACAGGCCCTCTTCGGGGAAAGGCTTCAAACGCTGAGACCGGAGGCGTCGGTGGTTCCCGCCAGCCACTGAGCCTCTTAGCAAGCCCGGCCCTCCTGCTAAACTCCCCGAATGAGCCATTCAGCTTCCCCCTCTCGACTCGGTGCCGGCCGGCGTAAGTTCGGTATGGCAGTGGTGTGCGCAGGCTTGATCGCCGTGCTGACAAGCTCAGCCGGAGCCCAGCAAGCGCCGCTGCAGTCCTACGACGTCGAACTGCTGATCTTCCGCAATCTGACCGGCAAAGAGTCTCCCGAGAGCTGGGGAGTAGAAGCATCGAGCGCAGCTCAACGACTGGCGATTCCAGACGACGAGCAGGACGCGCCGCCAACCGCCAACGCGACGATCGCGGCGCCGACAGCAACCTTCCCGGCTCTGCCTGCGGCGAAAATGAAGCTGACCGCCATCGAAGACACGATGCGCCGTAGCCGGGGTTATCAGCCAGTGGCTCACATCGGCTGGACCCAGCCCGGGTTCGCCAGAAATACCGCTAAATACCTATCGATCAACTCGCTGGTGCCAGGTTCGTCGGGCCTGCAAGGTCAGGTGGCGCTGTCCCGGGGCCGCTATCTGCATCTCACATTGGATTTAGTGCTGGGCGGCGAAGGTGCGCAGCGCTACGTGCTCCGGCAAACGCGGCGCATGCGTAGTAACGAACGACACTACATCGACAGCCCGAAGCTGGGCGTGATTGCGGTAATCACCCCAAGCGCCGCTGGGGCCGCCGGCGGGGACGCCGGTTAGTCGGCGTCGCGGCTGACGACGCGATTGCGGCCAAGCTCCTTGGCATCTCGCAGCGCTTTCAGCGCCATCTCATAAACACGCTCAGGTGCCGCATCGTGCGGCGGCACCAACGACACCACACCGGCGCTGGCAGTCACATAGCGTGACACCGACGAGCGCGGATGATGAATGGCAAGATCTCGCACTCGGGCGAGCACGGCCTCTGCCAGCTTGGACGCCTGCGTCAGATCCAACCCGCTGGTCACAGCGGCAATCTGATCCTCATCGAACCGGCCGCACAGGTCGCTCGCGCGACGGAAGCAGCCGCTGATGACGCGTGAAATGCGCTTGAACGACTGATCCGCGCCGTTCTTCCCGAACGTTTCCTTGTAGGTAAAAAAACAATCCAGATCGAAAATGAAAAAGCTCAGGCGGCGCGACTCGCGCTGGGCCAAGCCCCAATCGCGCTTCACCAACTCATCGAAATAGGTCCGACGCAGCAAGCCGGTGAGCTTGTCGTCGCGCAGGTAGGCCAGCATGGTCTGCGTGCTCAGCGCCGGATCGGTCTTCTCCGCCGGGTCGCGTAACCGCAGTCGATCGCCGCCTTCGCGATGGAAGCCGGCGAAATGAGTCACCGTGCCGGCGGCATCGCGCAGCGGCTGGATGGTCACTTCATTCCAAAACATGGTGCCGTCGCGGCGGTAGTTACGCAGCGTGGTGTGCACCGAGACCCCGTCCTGCATGGCCGCCCGGATCTTGGTCAGGCCTTCCTGTTCATGATCCTCGCCCTGCAGAAAGCGCAGGCTGCGACCCAGGAAATGACTGGCCTCGTAACCGGTGAGTCGTTCCATGGCGGCGTTCACGAACACCACGGGGCGGTCGGCCGCGCGGGCATCGCAAATGACCACGCCATCGGGGGCGGCTTCTACCAGGCTCTGCAGCAGGTGCGGATCGACGCTCATAATTTTTTACGAATGCACTACGAATCGAGGCGGAGATCGGGCTGCTCCATACAGCTTTTGACGGCCCCCTCGCAGGCCTGCCAATCCATCGAAGCGTGCAAAGCGTCCCGGGTCAATCCCGGCTTGCCGTGCAGGCGGGCCATGCGAACCTGGCTCAAAGCATCTTCGCTCCCCCGCAAAGAGTCGATGACTTGCAGCACACCTTGACGATCGTTACACACCGAAAGCACGTCACAACCGGCGGCCAGGGCCGCTTTGGCCCGCGCCGGCATGTCGCCGACCACTTTAGCGCCGGCCATCGATAGATCGTCAGTAAAGATCGCGCCGTCGAAACCGAGCCGGCCGCGCAGCTCGTTTTGTATCCAACGGCGGGAAAAGCCCGCCGGTTGATCGTCCACATCGGGAAACACCACGTGCGCCGCCATGACCGCGGCCACCCCGTTGTCGATCAGCCGGCGATAGGGAGTGAGGTCTTCTTCCATGTCCACCAGCGGGCGGCGGTCCACCGGCATGGCCACATGCGAGTCCGGCACCACGAAGCCGTGGCCAGGATAATGTTTGGCACAGGCCGACATGCCGGCCTCCCGCATGCCGCCCATGAAAGAGATGGCCAGTTCCGAAACCACCCGCGGATCGCGATGGAAGGCGCGGTCGCCGATCACGCTGCTGGCGCCGTAGTCCAGGTCCACGCAGGGAGCAAAACTCAAATCGACGCCAACGGCGCGCAGCTCGGCGGCCATCAGCCAGCCGCATTGCCGGGACAGCAAGCGCCCCGCGACTGGGTCCAAGTCATATTCACGGCCGATCAGCCGCATCGACGGCAGCACCGTAAAACCCTTGCGGAAGCGCTGTACCCGGCCACCCTCGTGATCGACGGTGACCAGCAACGGCGGCGAACGCACGGCGCGAATGTCGGCGACCAGCGCTTCGAGCTGCTCGACGCTCTCGAAATTACGTGTGAACAGGATCACAGCGCCGACCAGCGGATGGGCCAGCAAGTCCCGATCTTCTTCGGTCAGGGTCTTGCCCTGCACGTCCATCATCAGCGGGCCGAGCGTCATAGCGAGAGTACGTTTATGCCTTCACGAATAATGCGGCCGATTCAACATGCGCTGTATGCGGGAACATATCCATCACCCCTGCCGCACGCAGCTCATAACCGTGCTCATGCACGAGAATACCAGCGTCCCGCGCGAGGCTGCCGGGATGACAGGAAATGTACAACACGGTGTCGGCTCCAGACTTAGCGACCACCGGTAGGACTTCTTTAGCGCCGGCGCGCGGCGGATCGAGCAGCACCTTGTCGAACTTGCCGCCCCAAGCCGGCGAGCCCAGCTTGTCATCGGCCAGGTTGGCGGTGAAAAACTGCGCATTTCCCAGGCCATTGCGGACGGCATTGGCTCGGGCCCGCTCGACCAGACTGGCCTCGCCTTCCACCCCCACCACCTGGCCGGCCCGGCGCGCCAGCGGCAGGGAGAAATTGCCCAGCCCGCAGAACAGATCGAGCACCCGGTCCTGCGGGCTCAAAGCCAGCAGCTGCACGGCGCGGTCGATCATTTGCAAGTTCAGCGGCCCGTTCACCTGCACGAAGTCGGTGGGCAGGAATTGCAGCGTCAGCTCGAAGGCCGGCAGCCGGTATTCCAGCGGCTCGACCGGGTCCATGGGGGCGACGGTGTCGTAACCGCCCGGCTGTAGAAACATCTGCACCGAATGCTCGCGACCGAACCGTCGCAGCAGTTCGGTATCCGCATCGGTCAGCGGTTCGAGCACGCGCACTACCAATGCCACGGCATTGTCGGCCACCGCGACCTCGATCTGCGGCAACCGATTGCGAATGCTCAGCGCCGTCACCAGTTCGGAGAGCGGCACCAACAATCGGTCCACCGGCGGTTGCAAGACTTCGCAACCGTGCAGGTCAGTGATGAAGGGTGTGCTGCGTTCACGGAACCCGACCACCGTGCGATTCTTCTTCGGCACGAAGCGAGCTGCGAGTCGAGCGCGACGTCGATAGTTCCAAGTGCCGGCCTGCAGTGGCGGCAAGATTTCTTGCGGGCTGACTTTGCCGATGCGAGTCAACGAATCGGTCAGCTGCTTTTGTTTGAACTGCAGCTGCTGGTCCGTCGACAAGTGCTGTAGCGCGCAGCCGCCGCACATGCCGAAGTGAGTACAGCGCGGCTCGACACGATCCGGCGAGGGTTCGACCACGCGCAACAGCCGGCCTTCATCGAAATTACGACCGCGTTTGATACGCTGCCACTCGACCAGTTCGCCAGGCAAGGCATCGTCGATGAAGACCGTCTTGCCGTCGACATGAGCGACGCCGCGGCCTTCGTGAGACAGATCCGTGATCCGCGCGTTTTCCCGCGGGATTCCCCCGGCCGAGCGACCTTCGTTGCTCGGCCTGTTGGTCACTGGTTGGCGAGACACGCGCTCCCGTGCGCGAGCGTTCACGTCGACGGCCCTTGAGCAGTCGGCATT
>NZ_JAEUPY010000210.1 GCF_016790065.1 Steroidobacter sp. | reverse complement strand
GAGACGAACCGCTTCGACATCGGCATGCGTGCCGAGATACTTCCAATGATAAGGATGGCCCACCGCGAACAACTGCTGAAACACCGCCTCATCCGCCAACCCGTAAGGCAGGTTCTCGATGTTCAAGCGCCGCTCGTTACGCACATTGGAGCGCTCTTTGACCAGCAGCGATTCCGTCAAGCGTTGTGGAAAATTAACCCAGCGTTCGGCCTCCAGCGCCAACAACGTTTCCAATCGATTCGACGGCGCGGTGGTGTAGTAAGTGGTCCGATCCGGGTCGGTGGTCGCACCATCCTGAGTCGCACCCATGGACTGCGGACTCGGCACACTGGCCGGCGGCGAGAACGCATACAGATGTTCGAACAAGTGAGCAAAGCCAGCGCGACCGGGCGGATCGTCACCCGAACCCACTTGGAAGCGCAGATTGGTCGCCACCAACGGCAGGCGACGATCCTCCACCAGGATCACTTGCAAGCCGTTGGCGAGCGTCAGCTTCTCGAACGGCAGGTTCAATTGAATGGGCTGAGCCGCGGGCTGCGCGGGCACGACGCCCGGCACAGCACACAGCACCAGCGCTAGAAACAATCGCTTCAGGCGCACGTCGGCTCCGTCAGTAGCTCACCGTGAGCCGCACGAAGGCGCTACGTGGGGCACCATAGTAGTTGCCAAAGCGCGCATCGCGAATGTTCTCGTAGTACTTCTCGTCAAACAGGTTGTTGATGTTCAGCGTGACCAGCGCCCGGTCGGAGATCTGGTAGCCGCCACGCAAGCTGGCTACGACATACGAGCCCTGCTCCACACCCAGACCGATCGACTCGCTATTCCAAGTGAGTCCGCCGCCGACACTGAAGCCGTTCAGCGCACCGCTGTCGATGGCATAGTTGGTAAACAACTTCACGCTGTGCTCTGGAATCACCGGAATGAACTGCGTGCCCACCAGCGCCGGATCGGTGTCGCGCAAGGTTTCGTTCTTGTTGTAGGTATAGCCGCCTTCGAGCGTCCACGAGCGCGTCAGCGTGCCGTTGGCCTCGAGTTCGAAGCCTTCGCTCTGCACCAGCCCGGAGCCCACCGAGAAGTTCGGATCGTTAGGATCGCCAACCGCGCGATTGCTCTGCCGGATGCGATAGATCGCGCCGGACAGTAACAAGCGGCTATCGATCAAGTTGCCTTTGACGCCGACTTCATACTGTTTGCCGATCACCGGCCCCACCGGCTCGAAGTTGGCTTTGCGCTCGGCTTGCGGCTGAAACACATCCGCGAAGCTGGCATAGACATTCCATTGCTGCGTCAGGTCGTACACCAGGCCGACATATGGCGATAGCTTGGCATCCACCGAATACACGCCGGTGGGAACGGCGTCGAACTCTTGATAGTCGTACTTCACCCACGCGACTCGACCGCCCACCACGCCCGTGAGTTTGTCGGCCAGCGACAAGCGCGTCTGACCGTACACGCCGTACTGAGTCTGCACTTCCTTGCCGGTGAAATACTCTTCGCCACCCGGTGTCAGCGGCAGCTCGGGCTGCGCCGGCAACACCGGATTGTAGTAGTCGAAGGTGAGCCCGGTATCGGACGCGGAATTGGAACGATACTCCCACTCGGAACGCTGATAGTCGGCGCCGAACAGCACACCGTGAGTGCGACCGAACAGCTCGAACTCACCCACCACGTTCAAATCGACAGAGAACAGGTTGGCATCGTGCGCGCCGTGATAAGCGAACAACGCCACAGTGCCATCGGTCGCCGTGATGGGACCGCGGCCCCACAGATATTCTTCTTCGCGATCGAGCTTGGTGTACTGCACGTTGAGGCGTGCGTTCCAAGTATCGCTCAGGCGCTGCGCGAGCTCGCCGTAGACCTGGCTCGACTTGGTCTCGAAATAGTTCTTGTTGCCGCCGGCATAACTGTCGCGCGGCAGATCGATCAGGCCGACGCCGGCGATGCCCGGCAAGCCGACCTGAATGGTGGACTTGTATTCATCGTAGTGAGCGCCGGCAGTGAGCGTAGTGCTATCGGTGATGTCGTACGCCACCGAACCGAACGCGAGCTTGCGGTCTTTCTGATAATGATCGATGAACTCACCCGCATCCTGCCAGGCAACGCCGGCTCGGCCGCGCACACTGCCGTCGTCGTTGAACGCGCTGTTCACATCGAATTCGGCGCGCATGAAATCCCACGAGCCGCCTTCCACCGCCGAAGTCAGCTTGAAGTCTTTGCCCGGCCGCTTGCGAGCCAGGTTCAGACTGCCGCCCGGGCTGCCGGAGCCGCTGAACAGAGCGGACGGACCGCGCAACAACTCGACGCGCTCGAACAGAAACAAATCCGGCACCGAGTACGGTGCATTCACGCCGCTGCTGCCAGGCACGCCGTCGACCAGGAAGCTGGAAATCTCGAAGCCGCGTGCATAGAACTTCGGATAGGCCGACACCGTCTTGGTAGTGGTGACGCCAGGCATTTCGCGAAACAGATCCTCCACCGACACCAGGCGCTGTAACAAAAAGCGCTCCGAGTCCAACACCGTGAGCGAGCTGGGTGTCTCGAACACCGGCGTAAGATCCTTGGCGCCGGCAATTTGGTCGCTGCGTCGGCCCAGCACCAGGATTTCGGTAATTTGGCTCTTGCCAGTGTCTGGTTCAACCTCGGGCTCAGCAGCGTTGCTGACCTGAAACGGCGCGCTCGCGGCCAGCAGCGCCGACAGCAATGAGACCTTCTGCAGCAATACCTTGGACATTTGCTTCTCCCCGTGCGGCCCGCGGACGAGTAGCAATCGTCGCGGAACTCTGTTGATGCGACGGGAGCATCACACCGGTGCTCGTAAGCCGCATCCGTTCGGAGTAAGCGTGTTCAGGCGG